>JBDRDM010000094.1:0-3088 GCA_043820675.1 Microcaldota archaeon | reverse complement strand
GCGCCAACAAAACCAAGCTTCATAATTTCACCCAATTACCTTGAAAACCATGATATAAGGATTTGTTTCGCTAGGGAATACCTTCATTAGTTGGAAACGGGAGGGATTTAGAAGCACGTACTCGATCGAATTGGTTGGGTTTGCCAGGCTTTTATAATTATTCAGTGCATTGACGTACAAATCCCGGGATTCGTAGGCAGTGATGAGAAGATAGGCCGGCTTATGGTTTTTAAGGTCGTCAAGAAACATCGTCAAATTGCTGGATATGAATCCTTTTGATGGCCTATCCGAGTGGAACATTGCTGTTACCGAATCAGTCATGAGCACATCTGTTGGCAGCGTATTTTCTCTCACATAAAGGGCTGCGTCCTTGACATCGCCAAACGATGCCTTTTTCCCATCATAAATTTCGCCAGCGGACGCAAGGTTACCAAGCGAAGAGAGGTAAAGCAGCACGACTACCAAAATGCCAATGCCGATCTGGAAGGAATTGACCTCAAATTTTGAGCTTCCCATGCGGAAATTTTTAATTTTCGATATGGCCTTTGAGATGGCTTCATAGGCAAAAGCACCAACAAGCAAGAATACGGCCGGAAACATAGGCATGAGGTAGCGATCCTCCTTGTGATTTAGGAGCAGGCTGGCGGAAAGGAGGATGATCAAGGAAAGCGATGCCAAATATTTCATTGGCCTGGAACCGTAAAAAACAGAATACAAAATCCCCAAGATGAGCAATCCCACAAGGTAAATATTCGAAAGAATATGGGGCAATATAGTAAAGAAATAATCCCAAGGGACGGGTTCGCCAACGCTATATGTCAGGGTAAATATCCCAAGGGGCCCCCCAAAGTAGGAATTGGCATAGGCGAACAGGGGAATCATCCCTATCACGAAAACACCAATAGCGAGCAAAAAGGGTTTGATTTTGGCCGCGATGCTTCGGGTTTTGAAAACCAATACAAACACCGCCATGGAAAACATCACAAGCATGAATCTGTAGTAAACAAGAAGCCCGAGGAGGGTAAAAATGCCAAGCAGGATGGGATTTTTCAGATCCTCCCCTTCAAGCGTCATGAAAAGATAGTGGATGGACAATATTGTGAAGAATATCCCGGGGATTTCGGTTAGCATCCGGCCCGAGTAGAAAATAAATAGCGTGGAACACAGCATTAGAGTACAAGAGATTATTGCAGCATTCAACCCAAACATCTTGCGGCCGATTACAAGAAGAATTGCCGCAGACATCGCAGAAAATACGGGGATTAGGATAAGCCACGCACTCTCCCCGATTAATGCCCTGAATATTGCGATGTATACTGGAAGGAAAGGGGGCCTATAGCTTATCCCCCCAAAGAAGCCGAAAAAACCTTCGGTGGACAGGCCTTTTGATAGAATGCCATATTCGGCCTCGTCCCACCAATAAGCGGCATTGTTTGCAGTTGTGTAATATGACGCGGCTAACGCTGAAAGGCTCAGAACTGCCAGCGCAACGGGAAACGCCAATTGCTTGGATTCTACCACAAATGACCCTCTTTAAATAATAGGAAAGAATAAAACACAACGATTATTTAAGAGTGAGCATTCCTATGAATGGACCGGAAAGTGAGACGAATGAATAAGGCAGAGCATCTGAAATGGAACGAGGGGATGGCCAGGAAATACGACATCGATAATTTCCATACAAGGACCAACATTTTCATCAGGCAAATAGAGAACGCCCGGATCGGAGCAGTCGTAGGGGCGATTGCCCCAAAGCCAGGGGAAAGGATCCTCGAGGTGGGATGCGGGAGTGGGAAGGTGCTTGAGAATTTTGAAAATGGTTCGCTCCATGGCATCGACATCTCAAGGGAACTGCTCTCAAAGGCTAGGAAAAAATTTGGCAGGAAAGTTGTGCTCAAATACGGAGACGCAGAGGCAATCCCATTCCCGAGCAATTATTTCGACAAGATTTGCTGCACCGAAGTGCTCGAGCACCTAAGGAATCCGGGGAAAGCAATATCGGAAATGCGGCGGGTGGGAAGGCCCGGAAGCCTGGCTGCTATAACCATTCCAAATGAGCACATGATCGACGATGCAAAGGCAATTGCAAGGAAGCTGGGGATGGGGTTCCTCCTAAAGAACGTGGCTAGCGAAAAAAACGAATGGCATATCCATTATTTTGACGAGAAAAAGCTCCTGGGGCTTGCAAAAGGGAAAATGGAACTCTTATCACTGCGCGGATTGCCAATGGGCTTTTTGCCCCTCCATTACATCGCGGTTTTCAGGATAACTAAATAGAATGCTCCCACTCTATCATCTTTCCCCTGAATTTTTCAATCGTGCTTATGATCTGTTTTGCGGAATCCCCCCGGCCGTAGGGGTTTTCCTTCCTTCGCATGGCCCTATTCCTATCTTCCGAGGCAACCAGGCCCAGCACCCGTCGGATATTTTCCTTCGAGGAGGGCTTTGCAAGCACGTTAACGCCGGCCGTTATGCTTTCCGGCCGGTCCGTCACGAATCTTAGCGTCACAGTTGGGACGTGGAGGGCAGCTGTCTCCTCCTGCATGCTTCCGGAATCCGTCACGACAAGGCGGCATTTGCTTATGAAAAACATGATGTCCGAATACTTCGGTATATCTGAAACCATGATGAGGTTTGGATGCGCCTTCAGCTCATCTTCGAGGCCAAATGCCGAAATTGCCTCCTGCGTTCCGGGGCGGATGCTCCAAAGCACCGAGTAGCCAAGGTCCGAGAATTCGGCAAGGGCGCTAGCTATTGCCCTGAACCTTTGCTTATGCATGAGGTTTTCCCTCCTGTGGCAGGAAAAATACACGAGCTTCTTGGAGAAATCAAAGCCCAGCCTTTCGAAGAACTTCCGGCTTTTTTCACCTTTTTTTGCGGCAAAGATGGCGGCATCAACAACCGTGTTCCCAACGACGAATATGCGCTCCTTCTTGAATCCTTCACGAATGAGATTGCGCTCGTTGGTTTGCGTTGCCGCAAAGTAAAGGTCCGAGCACGCATCCGCAACCCTGGTATCTATCTGCTCCGGGAAGGGCTCTTTGGAAAACGTCCTAAGGCCCGCTTCCACATGCCCGACGGGAATGAG
>JBDRDM010000093.1:0-15543 GCA_043820675.1 Microcaldota archaeon | reverse complement strand
GGGTGAAAACGCGGAAATATCTGCAAGCCGGACGACATATCCTTCAAGGGTAGTTACCGACTGACCTATGTTGAAGCTTTCCATTCGCGATATCATTTTGCCTATAAGGAGGGATGTAACCTGCCCTCCAGATGCCACATGATCAATAACGGAGTATTTCTCACCAAGGAAGGTGAACTCAACTCCGTTGTTCTTAAGCAAATCGGAAGGAGAGCATGAAGCCTCTGAGCTTGCCGTATCGAGGCAAAGGGGAATGGGTTCAACGAATACCGCCTCGTAACCGGTTTTGGAATATTTCGCTTCCACCCGTTTCGAGGTTTCATCGTAATTGGTGTACGCAAATGCGTAGATATTCTGATTCTCAAAAGTGGTTGTCGACCCCTTAGGATACATTATCCTGCCATTTGAGGGTAAACCATAGGCTGGATTCATGATGGAGGTTTGATCCTTGGTTATTACCTTAGGCCCAAGGCCCGGTCCGAATGAAGAAACGCCTAGTCTAAACCTTGAGCTTTGAGTGGTGCTTCTGTTCGTATCATTGGAGAAATCGAGGTCGTCCTCAATATATGTTTTCATTTCGTAGGCAGGAGGGGTTGTGCATAAACCTGAAGAGGATAGTGCTTGTCCGGCAGGGCAGCCGCATTTAACTGGATTTGATATTAATCGCAAATTTGAGTCGCAATACATGGGTTTTTTGAGGCTGCAGGCGTTTTTTGGTGTTAGCGAAGTGTCAAGGCAAGTGGTTCGAGTTGGAGTCACGCTTTTTGTAGGCGCAATCGCCTGCCCATACAAGTTCCCCGCCTGCAAAGTATTTCCGTTCGAACCCGCGCTTTGCTGGTAGAGCACGGCAATTAGCAGCGCAATTGCAACTGCTGCGATGAAAAACCAATAATTAGGGGCACGTACCTGTTTGCGGGGCATTAAATCACCTTAAAATGTGGGTTGTAGATCTAAAAACCCCCCCCGAATATAAACTTTTTGGTTGATTTTGGAAGAGAAGGTGAACAAATGGGCGGGAAACGGATTTGGGATCAGCGGAAACGGATTCATCTTTTCCCGAAAATCGCAGCCCCGATCCGGAGCATCGTGGCGCCTTCCTCTATCGCAACGCCATAATCCTGCGACATGCCCATGGAAAGTTCCGGCAACGAATGGCCATGTGAAGAAACCAGTTCGTCCCTGAGCAGCCGTAATTTCGAAAAAACGGGCCTCGAGAGTTCTGGCTCGTTGGAAAGGGGGGCAATGGCCATCAGGCCCAAGATGTCGAGGTTGTTCAGAGTCAGGAGCTTGGAGTATGCCGACTTCAAAGCCTCCTCCGAAAACCCCGCTTTCGTGGTTTCATTGGAAATGTTGACTTGAAGGAGGACCTTTTGCATCCTTTCCTGTTTTTCCGCCTCGGCGCTTATTTTTTCCGCCAATTCGAGGGAATCAACGGAATGGATCCACTCAAAGAGGGAAACGGCCTTTTTCACCTTGTTGCTCTGCAATCTTCCAACGAAATGCCAGGTAATGCCAAAGGCAGGAAGATGCGCAGTGTGCTTTTCGGATTGTGCATTAGCATCATTTAACCCAGAAGCCTTCATTTTCAAGCCCCCCATCCCCGCCAATTCCAAGATTTTCCCTTCCGCTTCCTGCACCTTGTTTTCCCCAAAATCCATAAGACCGGCGAAGTATGCCTCCTTGATTGCGCCTGATGGCTGGTTCTTGCTAACTGCAACAATGCGCACTGCTTCTAGATCCCTTCCGAACTTTTTGCAACTTTTTTCAATTGCCCTTCTTACCGATAGGATATTTTCATAAATCATGGAAAGGGTAGGGAAAATAGAATTATTATGCTTAGGGGGGTTTGGGCATCCGACCAAACTAAGGGGCCTCCCCCTTGGGTTGGTCAAATAAACCTTTATATTCCGTCCCGAAATAATGCTCATATGGTAGTAGTGGAAAGCATTCCCATCATACAGATAGGGGTAATAGTGCTCTCGTCGCTGGTTTTTGGGATACTTTTCTCCAGGCTGGGGTTCTCATCCGCGGTAGGATATATCATCGCGGGCTTGCTTTTAGGCCCGCTTGGGTTCAATTACCTCTCGGCTGAGGGGGTGGGAATTGGGGTTGCCACGGTCTTTGGGGAGCTAGGAGTGATCATGCTGCTTTTCTACCTGGGGCTTGAGCTCAATATCAGAAGGTTCAAGGAAACGGGCGCGATTGCAACCATACTTGCATTCGTGGAAATGGTTGGCGCGTTTTTCGTTGGATTCCTTGTTGCGAAATATTTCGGCCTTCCGGACCTAGAGGCCATAATCATAGGAGGAATGATCACCGCAACTTCGACAGTCATAACATCCAAATTCATCATCGAAAAGAAACTGATAGATACGACCGAGTCGAGGATCGTCATATCCATACTCATCCTGGAGGATTTCCTGGCTATCGTGATACTGGTATTCATCACAAGCATTGCAGAGCAAAAATCGCTCAACTTGCTCGTGCTTAATGCGGTCTTTTTCGTCATTGCAATGTTCTTCATCGTGAGCAGGGTCTCAAAGCACGTGCTGAATTTGCTTAGCAGCATCGGGTATGAGGACCAGATGTGGATGTATGCAATTGGCGTATTCATCACAGTAGCATACCTTGGAGGGTACCTTGGGCTTTCACCGGCGCTTGGGGCGTATTTCGCGGGCTTTGCGCTTGCGGAAAGCTCCTATGGCGAGCGCATCAAGCGGGAGCTTGGGCTTTTCAGGGAATTTTTCGTGCTCTTCTTCTTTGTTAGTTTTGGGGCAACAGCAACGCTTCCGGCTGAAACTACCACCTACTACATACTTGCCGCATTGGTGGGCGGGTACATACTATCCAAGCTGCTGGCCGAGATCGTTGTAGGGACGGCCATTGGCATGGATCTCAAGGCGGCCGTTACAGGAGGGCTCTTGATGGGAAGCGTAGGTGAATTTGGCCTCATCATTGCCGCTGCCGCAGCGCCAATCCTTGCCAACGGCGCCGAAATCAAGAACCTCGCATTCCTCCTCATGATCGTTACGACGATTTCCATGCCCATCCTGTTCTCAAAGAAGGAGGCGATCACGGAATTCTTTGAGAAAATCTACCCCCTCAGGCTTCGTAAAGCAGCTTCATTGCAAATGCAGATACAGGCCCTGGACAATCTCGGAAAGGACTCGGCATTCCACAACGAATACCTAGTTGCCATGGGCAACCTTTTCAAGAACCTGGTGATTGCAATTTCGATCATATACATAAGCTACCTCTCAAACTTCCAAATCAACCTGCCCTTTGCACCATTCATCCCTTCATCCATTTCGGTTAGCTTCATCATCCTGCCGCTTATCATTTGGCCAATGTACAAGTTCATGACGGAGCTCAAGTTCCTTACAAAGCGCGTGGCCAACACCCTATTAAGCGGCGCATTCCCGACAAAAAATGCGAATATTATGGTAATTGAGCGCGATGTTGGCGATGTTTTTTCGGGGGTGGTACTGGTGCTCGTGGGTATCGGCACAACAATCTACATGTACTCGCAATATCCCAGCGAATACCTGTTCTTGCTCATACCGGCAACGTACACCATTATTGCGATAATGTACCTTAGCCGCTCGTTCTACAGCCTAATTGAGCAGTACGAGATCATCGAGGGCGGCCTTGGCGAGGCCGCATCGGAGATCAAGGATTCGGCAATGGCGCAGCTTAGCAGGGAATTCAACGAGCACACGAAAATCTTCCAGCAATTGCAGGTCGCAAGGCTTGACGCTAAGGAAAAGATCCAGGATGCGATACGCTCCGAAAACATCTCCGTTGCCAAGCAGACGCTTTCCAGATTCAAGAAATTCGAAAGCCACGCACTGATTAACATTTTGGATACCGGCACCCTCAAGGTGCATCCAAGACTGCGCGAGATCCTCGAATCCGACATAAAGAAAAGTTCGGAAGCGGGCAGGATGGGAAAAATCGACACCAAGGACGCGTTCGTGAAGTACATGCAAGAGCACTTAAAGCCCCAGCTATATGAAATGGAACTGAAAAAGCGGATGGTTGCGCAGGGCAAAGGGAAAAAACTGAAGGGAAAATGATGCTCCATGGGGGAGAATAACACAGAAGGGAAATTGGAGGGCAGATGCAATAAACGGGATTTGCCGCCAAAAGCCAATGCAACCGCACATTAAAACATAATAAATGAAACCGGGAATCAATAATTTATGAACGACGAATTTGCTTCGAAATATCCGTTCAGCGAAAGGGCAAGGGAATTCCTCTCAAGGGAAAATATTGCCGCAGTCAGCGATGTGGAATTGGAGCTTGCAAAGGAAAGGGTTATGCGATCGCTCCAGGGGCTGCCTGCAAGGGCCGAAAAAAACGCGAGGGGGAACATCGTCAGCTATGTGCTATCAAGGATTCTTCTTGGGGCAGCAGGAAACCCGGCCGCAACTGCCAGGTTTGCAGGTTTCGAAGCGCGCCAAGCCGTGGAATTGCTAAAATCAGATGACGATGGCAATCTGGAAATCATTTCACGGGAATTCTTCCATTCAGCGGAATTTTCAACAGAAGGCGCATCAGTTGGGGCGCTGGATTACCTGAAATTCGGCGGGGATCTTGCTAACGAAGCGGTTTCCAACGGCAAGCTGCGCTTTTCGCGCTCGGGATTCATACAAATATTAAGAAAGGCGATAGAAATCAAGATCGCAGACATTTCAATACTCCAAAAAAGCCTTCCCCCAAACATCAGGAAATACTCGCAGGAGCTTTCGGAGGAAATGGGCAAATTGCAGCTCGCCCCAAAGGGAATTGGCGATTTCAGGGGCAAATACCTCTCGCTGCCGGCCATAATGAAGATCATGGAAGGGCTCGGGGAGGGGAAAAGGTACTACGGCTCCATGACGCTTGCAATCGCATGCCTCAAGGATGGGTTGCCGCGCGAGCAGGCCGAAGGGGTAATGATAACATATGCGCGCAATTGCGCAAGGAGCACGCATGGCTTTACGGAACGGGAAGCGCTTGCGAGCCTGGAATGGGTGCTAAGGCACCCTACGATAAACTTTTCCATGAAAACCCTCCGTGAGCAGGGGATACTCGACGAGAGGACGCTTGCGGATACGGAGATCGCAATGAGAAAGCTTCGGAAGAAGTGAGGAAGGATAGGCTGGGAGATACTGTTTTAACCGTTCGCGCCCGTATTTATCCGCATTTTACATAGGATTATTGAAAAAAGGGGGAGATTGCAATGACTGAAGAAAACCTAAGGAATGAATTGATCGAATTCCAAAATATCCAGCAGCAGCTGCAAATAATCGTCATGCAAAAGCAGCAGGTGCAGGCGCAATTAACGGAGCTGGAAAGGGCTAAGGAGGAGGTGGATAAGACCCCCGAAAAATACGCAATGTACAGGCTTACGGGCAACGTATTTGTTCCAAAGGACGCAGCAAAGCTGAAAAAGGACCTGGATGAAGAAAAGGAAACGCTTGAATTGCGCAAGAATGGCATCCAAAAGCAGGAGCAAAAGCTTAGCGAACGTGCAGATACCATAAGGAGGAAGGTGGAAGCGCAGCAGGCAAAGGAGGGCGCGAAAGTTTCCGGTTGAGGGAGGGGGGGAACGGAGAGAAAAAAAGCTAATGGCTATTGAACACACCTAACCCCGACTCAGGCATTCGAAAAGCTGCATATAAATCACATGTAGGGGTAAGCCGCAGTATGAATTGCCAGTTTAAATTGGTCATTAAAAAAATAGTTTATTCTCAAGGGCGGTTCGCCAATTGCCGTAAAAATCACAAGATTTAAATATGCCCTCGGCTGTATTTTTATGCACTCGAATTGAGCGTGAGTGGGAAGAGATCGAAAAGGCGCAAGGACTTTCTGATTCAAGGATTTGCCTCCTTTGGGTTAAGCTCCTTTTCTCTCAACCACTATTTTCCAACTCCAGCGCAGCTTCCTTGTTGAAATTTGGGGATGGATTGGCCGATTGCCCACATAGTATCCGGTCCCGAATTGCTATATAAAAAAAACAGCTCCCGCTACGCAAAACATTCGCCTTCTTTAACCCGCACTTCCCCCAAACGGAATTAATCTACTTCTCATCCAAGTCCTCGCGCGTCACCAACAAATACCGGGAAGTCGAGCCGAGCGAAAGCTGCAGGAGCTCGTGCCTTTTCCTGCGATCCTCCCCCATCTTCCAATAACCAATTTGCCTCCTTTGGTCCCTTTCTATTCTTCCTCACCTCCGTTAAAAAAAACATGAAAAAATAAAAACGGCAGAATGCACTCGAACAGGCCTACTGGATAAAAATTGGGAGGCGGGCGCAACAAAGCAACGGATTGCCTCCTTTTCGGTTTTTGGCGCCCGGCGCTCCCATCTTTTCGCATCACCTCGATTGAGACGTTATTGCCCGAATATACCGGTGCAATGCAAAAGCATGTAAGAGCATACGCTAGTGCTTCATTACCAGGCGAGTCGGCACCAAAAGCATCAGGAAAAGCGCGTCATCCTCGTTTATCAGGCGATAAACCCGGAAGTACACATCATAGTGTAGGTGTTGGCCTTCAGCGCCAAATGAGTGCAACGTATGGCCGTTTCCATCACTATCGAAGAAAAAAACAAAACAAAATATATAAATGTATGGTTTAATTGAGGAAATTGCTAATTGTCGAACTGGTTTGCCCCTGGCAAAGTAATTTAAATTTCTGATTTCAAGAAGGGACGGATTCATAGTTTATGGAGGGGGAAAAACGATGTTCAGATTTCCGTTGAGCGCAAGGGCGCTTTTGCTTGGAGCTGCGCTTTCGATGGCGGTTGCGGCCTACAGTGCATTTGCGGGCCTCAAGGTGGGGGGCGTATATTGGCCGATTGTCACGACATCCCTAATCTCACTTTTCGCCCTAAGGGCCCTTGGGAAAACGGATAAGAATGAAATCAACATAATGCAAACTGCGGGGAGCTCGGGAGGCTTGCTTGCCGCGGGGATTATTTTCACTATACCAGCAGCACTCATGCTCGGGCTAACCATATCCTACTTGCAGATCCTCATCATATCATTGCTCGGGGGAATATTGGGGATAGTATTCTCGTTCCCGCTAAGGAAGCAGCTAATTGAGCGCGAAAAATTACCATGCGCGGACGGCACTGCAGCTGCTGCATTGGTAGAAGCAGGGGATGCTGGAGGAAAAAAGGCAGTAACGCTGATGTATGCATTCGGGATTGGGGCCGCCCTTTCGATTGCAAGGGATTGGGCAGGCGCACTACCTGCGGCAATAAACCTAAATACGCTTAAATTGGGCGTTGGGAAAATATTTTCGCTTGGAAGCTCGGTTTCGCTGATACCGCTAGCGGGCGGGTATTTAATCGGGCGCAAGTTCACATCCGCCTGGTTCCTCGGGGCGATTTTCACATATTTCATCGTTATGCCATACGCCCTGACTCAGGGCATTTTTCCAAGCAAGGCTGAGGTCGTTTCGGAAGTTGCACGGCCCTTGGGCGTAGGCATCGTGCTGGGAGCGGCAATAATCTATTTTCTATTGAAGGGCATGCCGATGCTTGGCAATATGGCAAGTGATTGGAGAAAGGCAAAGGCCGGCAGGATTGGCATAATTGCCCTTCTTGCATGCGCCTTTGTTTTAACGTTCGTATTCGAGATGGGGCCCGTGCTTTCGGCGATCGTGATCCTTGGCGCATTTGCAATGGCATACGTGGGTGCAAGATCGACTGCCGAGATGAACGTCAATCCCATGGAAATTTTTGCAATGCTTGTTTTAATTATAGCAAAAATCGTCCTTGGCATCGGTGCGCTCCCGCTAATCATCCTCGCAGCGGTCGTTACCATTTCAGCTGGGCTTGCAGGCGATATGATGCAGGATTTGAAGAGCGGCTATTTGCTTGGAACAAAGCTCGAGCACCAAATCGTTGCGCAGGTTGTGGGAATGCTTGCAGCTTCATTTGCAATTGGCGCCGTTCTCATTTCACTTTCGGCAACGCACGGCTTTGGAACCCTCGAATTCCCAGCGCCGCAGGCAATTGCAGTAAAGGAACTCGTGCAGGTAGGGGGCCTTTCGGGAATCTTGGTATTTGGCATTGCCGCAGGGGCAGTGCTAACAGCGATTTTTGCTTATTTCAAACCATCCCTTGGGATTGGGGCAATCGCTTTTGGAATCGGAATATATGTGCCAATCGAGCTCTCGCTTCCGCTTTTTGCCGGGGGCATGCTAAGGCATTATTTTGATAGGACGCACCGGACGGAAAAGGGCCGCCTGATTGCAGCTGGAGTGATTGCCGGGGAGGGCATTGCCGGAGTCGCATTTTCCCTCATAGGATTTGCAGCCGCGCTATTTGCCTGATCATTTGAATTTCAGGAGCTTTTTTATGATGCTCTTTTGCTCGGAGGAGATGGGTTTGTCCTCGATCGGTTTCAGATTCAACCTAAGGGCCTTTTTGCCAGCGGCCTTCCTTGCCATGGAAATAGATCTGCAATCTGAATTAAAACATTAACTATCAACAGCTTTGGGTGGGGGGAATGATCGGAATCGACTTTGGCGCATCCTTTTTGGATGTTGCCATCATCAGGGACCGGAAACTTGAGCGCACCTACTCTATCCAGCAAAAGCACTATTCACACGAATTCCTGGAAAATATTTTGGCGAACGAGCTTGCATTGGAAGGGGGGAAATTGGAGAAGGAAAAGAAGCATTTGCCCGTCCGTAAAACCCCTTCCGGGAAGGATAAAATAGCCATCTTCGTTGCCGGAAAGAAAAACGCCAACATCCCTAAATTGAAAAAGCGCATGCGCATCCGGGAGGTTGGTGAAATTGCGGCAATAGCTGAGGGCGCAAGATTCCTTGCTGGAAACGGGCATTTCATTGTAATGAATGTTGGCACGGGCACCCCCATAGTATTGGTGGATGGGAATAAGCACAAGCATCTTGCCGGAACGGGGCTTGGGGGAGGCACACTCGAAGGGCTTGGGAAAATATTGCTGGCTTTGGAGGTAAACGAGCTGGAAGGCCTGGCTGCAAAAGGATCGAACGCATTGGATTTGACAATTGATGACGTGGTGGGGAAGCGGTTTGGTGTTATTCCAGGTAATGCGACGGCCAGCAATTTCGGGAAGGCTGCAGGGGTACTGCGGCCAAGAGATGCCGACATTGCATACTCGCTTCTTTGCCTTGTTGGGGAAACCCTTGGGGTCATGGCGGCCCTTGCTGCAAATGGAAATAACTGCCGGGAAATTGTCTTCACGGGAAGGGTTGTTGGGGAAAATGCACTCATTAGGGAAAAAATAGAAGGAGCAGTCAAGCTTTTCGGAGGAAAGGTTGTTTTCCCAAGAGATGGAAAGTTCTGCACCGCAATAGGTGCGGCATTGGCCGGAATGAAAAAAACAATATAGGCGGGTTGGGGAATGGGGAATGACGGACGGACTGATGCTTATCTTACATGCCCTGCTGTAGGCGCTCGTTGCTTCCTTCTCGAGCTCCCTGCTGGTGCTCAAACCTGAGTAAATAGGTTGGTGAAGAATTAGGCACTTTTGTGCCACTAGGAAATGGAGCTGCTGCAGAAATGGCCCGCCTTTTCAAGAGTTTATGTTGATTTATGCGGGAAAAGTTGCATCGTCATGCCTATCGTTAGTTCTCTTGGCATTTTCCTTTTTTTCGAAGGGCGCTTCTCTGCTACTTCCGTCATGGCCGCAATGACAATCCGCTTCTAAAGGGGCATATTTCGTATCTCCTCAAGATCACAACCTTTTTGTAACCTCTTCATCTTAAAGTTGGTAGGAATCGGTGAGATGTTTATTCCATGCAAAAAGCACATTCGGATCAAACAATTCACGAGAATGTTGCCGCTCTTCTAAAAAGAGCAACTCGCGAAGAGAGAAGGAATGTGGGCCCTCGCTGGCCAGCCATGTTACCGTGGCACAGCGCAGCAAAAAGAAGAGATTTTTTCGGGTACGGTTCTTGGAGGGAGTATATTCAAAATCATCATGGCTATGATCAAGCTGTGCATGGCGTTCGGAATATGCCCGCCACCAAGTTCATTGCATACTTGGATCGACTTGCTTCCAATGTAGTTGAACAAGCACCCCCCCATACCACTAGCCGGGCAAGGCCCCTCAGTGAACTCGATTTGTCAGTATTGAACACGGCAACAACGCAGCTAAGAAGAATAGGTAAGTTGGATTATGCACAGATCGCTAACGCTCATTCACTGACCCTCGCTCGGGCAAATAATATAATAAGAGGACTTCAAAGAGGACGTCATTTAGGTAAAGGCCGTTCTGGCAGAACCGTACCCTCTCTGCCTCAGCATGTACTTGATTCCAATGAGTACAAGACCCACAGGCTTTTAGCAATGACTCTGGCAAGAAATTTTCTGCGCTGGAATCCAGGTATTGATCAAGCGGTTCTAGATCATGCGGCTGAAATCGGCCTAATAAACGCCTATTCTCACATGTTGCACGGAAGACGGATTCCCGATCCCGTAAAATTCATAACATTGAGGATTAGCGATTATCTGCAGTCATACGCTGCTCAACAAAAAAGGATTGAAAGAAGGACAAGGAGCATGCAGCAACCGGATCAAGATGGGATGAAGCTTGAGGATGTATTAGACCAACCCTCAAGAAGAGAAAGAAGCTTTGACGAGACACCTACAGGCGCAATGTTCGGCATAGTTACAAGTCAATTACGAACGAGAAGGAGAATAGAACAGTTGCTCGAAATGCATAAGGCGGGTGAGCTTTCCGAGCGGTATCTTTTGGTCTATTTATTAAGAAGCCTTTATGGCTTCAAACATTCCGAAACTGCCACGGCATTAGGGTATTCCCTAAAAACTACTCAAAAAAGTTGGCGTAGGGCAATAATAAAGATTCGAGAAATTTTTAAGGGAGGTCAGCTTAATCACTTATAGTGTAGAAAAATGCGGCTTTTATAGTGCAATCCTTGCAAACCATGAAGCAGCTAACCTGCGAGGTATCCCCTCCACTTAGTGCCATGCCATGGACTGTGCTAATAATCTCTGAAGAACGCCCTTTGGTTCCAAATGCCGGATTTAAATCGTAAACAAGTTTCGGTTTTAATCTGCTGCTTTGGCTGCTAATTTATTTTTAAGGATTGGCGAGGGTAGGGGAGTTAATCACCTAGTTGGAGCTATTGTTGGTATTGAGATAGATTGCAAGGTTGAGAGCGCAGTGGTTGGAGAGGGCGCATTTTGAATTTGTGGGTTCGTTTAAGTGCAGCCAACGAACACTTGCGAGTCATCCCTAAAAAAAATATCTTAAAGTCGCTTTCTGATCTTCAGATAGTCACACCTCATTTCCTCGGAAACGAGCCGTCCTTTTCCGGTCAGGAAGAGCACTTCACAGCTGGCGGAAGCCTAAAGCGAAACCCATTTATATAAGTAGTTATAAATTAACATATAGGTGGTTATAGATGGATTATACAAGCATCCAGATCAGGCAGAAGACGAGGCAAAGGCTTGCGAAGCTGCGCATCTTCCGGAGGGAGACTTATGACGATGTTTTGAACAAACTAATAGATGCAGCGCCCTTGAGAGATGAGGAGGGGGAATACACCGCAGAATTCATTGAGGGGTTGATGCAGGCAAGGCGCAATGTTCGTGCAGGGAACCTGATTACGCACGAGGACATGAAGCGGCGGCTGGGGCTTTAACATGGCTAAGATCATGTGGTCGCAAACCGCCGTGAGGGACATGGCCCAATTGGAAAAGGGGATAGCTAGGAGGATAATTGCGAAAATCGAGGCGGCTGCCCAGAACCCCAACCACTTTTTTGAGAAGCTCACCGGAATTGATGAGGTAAAACTTAGGGTTGGAGATTATAGAGTTATCGCCCAGTTGCTAAGGGGCGGAGAAGCCATAATCATCGAGCGGGTGGGGCATAGGAAGAAAATTTACAAGGGATTGGATTAGCCGGTAGAATGGGCTTTGTTGAGAACACCCCCCATTTCCTCGGAAACGCACTGTCCTTTTCCAGTCAGTCCAAGCACTTCGCAGCTAGCGGATAATCTAATTAAAGCTCAAACCCTTTTCTTGCCAGCTGCCTTTACGGCCTGCACCGCTTCCTTCACTTTCTTGCGGATGTCACCGGCCTCAAAGGCAGTCCCAATCTGGATGCCATCGGCGCCCGCAGTGATGATATCCGATGCTTGCGCTGCCGTGCGGATCCCTCCAGCATAGAAATACATCAGTTCCTTGTCGCATGCCTTGGAAACCGCCAATATCATTTCCTTGGGGGCGGGTTCGGGAGCGCCGCTTCCAACATCAGTAATCACAACGTGCGAACCTGAAAATTTGGCTGCAAGCGCGCAGGAAAACGCAAGGTCGGGCCTATCCCTTGGAATAAGGTTGGCATTCCCGATCCAGCCAACGGTCCTTCCCGGCTCGACTACAATATAGGAAGTTGGGATGGGCTCGATTCGCATCCTGTGGACTACCGGCGCTGCCTGGATTTGGGCGGTTGAAAGCCAGTACGTATCACGGCTGTTGAGCATGTGCATGAAGTAAAGTGCGTCCGCATAATCCGTGAGGCCGGAGATGTTGCCAGGGAATAGCACAACGGGAATGCTCACCTCCTCCTTGATCATCTTGACGGTTTCATCAAGGTGCGCGCCCTGCGCTCCAACCGATCCTCCGATCAAAATCGCATCGGCGCCCTCCTCATAGGAAAGCTTTGCAATCGCGGCCCCCCGCTCTAGGTGGCTCTTGTCCGGATCTATCAGGGAAAAAAGCATGGCTCCTTCCTTTTCGAGCTTTTCATGATAGTATTTTTCCACTTTTCCGATTTTCATGTTAAACACCGTTTTTTAGGGAAATGCGGGCGGAAGCGAGGGCATGCAAATGCTACATCAAAACGGCTTAGACCAGAACCCACATGCAGGCTCTTTTTCCAACCCGACACGAATTAAGAAGGGAAGAAATAAAAAGACGCTTTCAAGAACCCCGAATAGCAGGCTACTTCGGACATTTAGTATTGAAAATGCGCTTAAGGCGGCTTAGCGTCCGGAGAATCTTGGCGTTGTGCGAGCCCTCCCAGAACACCCGCTTGCATCTTGCGCATTGCAGGTAGTCATCAACGGAATCAAAGGATTTGTGGGGAATTTTGGATTTGAGGCTGCGTTTTCCCCTTTTTGCAAGCGTACCATTGCACATGGAGCATATGTGTTTGGAGGGAACATCCCTTTCGCGGATTTTGCGGGGATCGATTCTGCACTCGCAGCAAACCTGCAAAAGCCGACTTTCCAACCCATTCCCGGAAATTAGGCAGCATTTCGAATAATTTTTGGCCCTTTGGCAAAGCGCCTTGTCGGCGGTTAGGAGGATGAGATGATTTTCAGATGCGATCCGGATCAGGTCGTCATCGTCCCTGGTTTTTGGCGTTTGCGCAGAATAGCCGAGCATGCGAAGCCACCTGGCGAGCTTTAGTAGCATCGCATCCGCAAGGAAGTGGGGCTTTTCTGCACCGGCAATGAAACGCATATGGGGGCTTGAAGGAAATACGAATATAAACACCTTTCCGTTAATGAATCCATGCCGCCGAAATACGATCTGAAAAAGGAGCTCAAGAAAAATCCGGCGAAGGCGGGCATAACTACTGTCGAAAGCCTCTACAAACCCGAGGACGCCCAAATTGAGGAAAAGGTAAAGGACCAATACAAGACATTCAAGAGCACCACCCATTCGCTCGGAAAGATGTTCGCTTCCTATGGAAAGGGCCAGAAATTCACACCGGAGCAGGAGGAGATATTCGGCTTCCTTGACTGGGACATTACGGCCGAGGAGTATTTTGCGGCATCCCGCGGCAGTTTCATGCTGGGGATAGTTGTGGGAGCCGTGCTTGCAGCTGCGGTTTATTTCACCTTTTCGGAGCAGTTCGGGCTGTATAATACGATGCTGGGTGCGTTGGTTGTTTTCTTCATTCCGCTCGGTCTTGCGTTCTATTACCAGAAATACCCGCAAATGGCCGCCGAGAAGGAAAAGCTCCTCGCGCTTGCTTACGTGCCGGAAATTGTGAATTACATCATAATGAGCATGCGCCTCAACCCCAATCTTGAAAAGGCAGTTGAGTTCGCTGCCTCGCACGGAAGGGGGAAGATAGCCGAGGAGCTGAAAAAAATAATCTGGCTCGTCCAATTAGGGAAATACTCCAGCGTTGAGGAGGCCCTGGACGATCTTGCATACAGATGGGGGCCGTATAGCGAGGATTTCAAGCAGGCCCTTATGACGATACGCGCATCCGTCCTGGAGGCGGACAAGCTTAGGCGCGAGGCATTTTTGGAAAAGGCAATAACCGATGTACTCGAGGGAAGCAAGGAGAAGATGGACATGTATGCAAGGGGGCTGCACCAGCCTACCGTTTTCCTGTATTACTTTGGGATTTTGCTGCCGCTGATGCTCGCGATTATTCTTCCAATCGGTGCCGCATTCATGAAGGATTCCCAGATCGCGCGGCCAGAATTCGTGTTCGCGCTATATTGCCTGTTGCTCCCGGCCGGAGTGTACATATATGGAAAAAGCATCCTTGGCGGAAGGCCGCCTACATACATCCCGCCAGATATCCCAGAAAACTTCCCGGGAACGCCGCGCAAAGGGCTAATGAGCATTGGCGGAGTGCAACTGCCATACAAGATAATAGCCCTGTTCCTTTTTGTGCTTGCCCTAAGCCTTGGGCTGTTTGGGGATTATTTGCAGGAATCACAAACCCCCTCCTACATGAAGGATGAGATAAAGAATGTGCCGTATATCGAGCTTCCTTTTGGAACTTATAGGATCTTTGCGATTTTCGGCTTCCTGATTGGCACTAGCCTTGCGATGAGCATTTACCTTTACGGGAAATACGGCGCAAGGAAGAAGGCGCAAGATGAGATCCGCGAGATGGAAGGGGAATTCAAGGATGCAATTTACGTTTTGGCTTCAAGGCTTGGGGAAAATCGGCCCATGGAAGAGGCCATGCGGCAAGCACTGGATTTCCTTCCAAGAAGCAAGGTCGCAAACCGGGTCTTTAGGCGAATACTTGAGAACGTAACCATGCTGGGAATGACTGTTGATGCGGCAGTGTTCGATGGTGCATATGGCGCGATGAAGAATTTGCCCTCGCAGACTTTGCGCTCGGGGCTGCAAATCATGGTCGATTCGGTTGAAATTGGCGTCAACGTGGCGGCAAAATCGCTCATCTCCCTATCCATGCAGCTTAGGAATTCGCAGAAAATAGACGAGATGCTAAAACGGCTTTTAAGCGACATAACGGTACTGCTTAGCACCATGGCGGTGTTCGTTGCGCCAATAGTGCTTGCAGTTGTAAGCTCTTTGCAAACAGTCATCATAAATTCGCTTTCAAACCTTGGGGGGGTTGGCGGATCGGGGCTTGAGGATGTGAACACGCCAGGATTCAATGCGGGCGCAATCTCCGGGCTTTTCAGCGATACGGATTTGAGCAAGTCATCCGCGACCCCTGGGCAGTTCCTTGTGATCATGGGCATTTATTTGATCGAGATCGTGGCACTGCTCGTGTATTTCAATGCGCAAATCGAGGATAGCAACAACAAGCT
>JBDRDM010000092.1:0-4579 GCA_043820675.1 Microcaldota archaeon | reverse complement strand
GGAAGCCATTTCGAGGGCAAAATCGTGCTGGGTTCGCCTGATCCGCACGGAAAGTTCAGATCAAGAGCATCGGAATTCTGCGCAACCGAATTTGCGATGATGCTCGGGAACTATGCAACTTTCGATTATCCGCTGTACTACCTCGATACGGAATTGAAGGAGAAAACCAAACGCGACAACATGGTTGTTTTCGGCGGCCCTAAGGCGAACATGCTCATCTCCGAAATCAACCAATACCTCCCGATATATTTCCATGAGAAAACCTTCGAGCTTCACTCCAAACTCTCGAATAAAAAATACAATGAAAACTTCGGAGTGGTGGAGCTGATCGAAAATCCCTTTTCCAAAAATAAAAAAATCCTTGTCCTGGCAGGAAGCGACCACGAGGGCACTAGGGCAGCTGTGCTTTCCCTGCTCAAGGAAAGGGATAAAATCGAGAAGGGCAACAATTACGATGCCGGAGTTCTTGCAAAGGTTGTGCAGGGCTTTGATGACGACGGGGATGGGATTGTGGATGCAGTGGAAATATTGGAATAATAATTATAGAAATAAGGGCAAGAGATATGTGGATCATCAAGATGTGCAAAACCATTCAGTCGTAATATTCGAGTTGTAAAATATGGACCTGAAATATGCGTGCATAATAAACGGCGTCGAGAACGCGTATCCGGGGAAGAGCGCATGCGTAGTTGTGCTCGGGGGCTCCACGCTCCGGACGGAATTTGGCTTTTACGGTCCCGTTTCCATTGCACCGGAGGATTGCTCCGAAATATCGGTGGAATCGCTGGTTTCCCATTTGAACAACCAGAAGGCAAACATGGAGGCGGTTGTTTTTACTGGCAGCGAGCCGTTGCAGCAGTTCGAGGCGATGGCAGCTCTTCTGCCTGCTCTCAAGCAGGCGGGCTACCTGATCCGTTTGGAGACGACGGGATTTTACGCAGATAACCTCGAGAAATTCCTACCCTACCTGGATGCGGTTGCAATGGATTTGAAAACGGAGTTCAACGCGGATAAATATGCGGAGCTGACCGGTTTTCGCGGTGAGCCCGCAACCCTCATGCAGGATACATTAAGGAGCATCAACATCTTGAAAGCGCAGAGGGAAAAAAGGCCGGACCTTTATGTGGAGTTCCGGACGACCATCATTCCGGGCGTAAATGACCTAGAAGATATTGTGGAAAAAATCGTCAAGGAAGTGGGGTTTGCCGACAGGTATGCATTGCAGCAGTTCGTCTCGGATTCCAAGCTCACGGATGAGAAGCTTCGGGTCCACGGCACAACGCCCAAATTGAGGCTGGTTGAGCTCGCGGGAATTGCAAAAAAATACGTTAAGGAAGTGGTCATCCGAACGAAAGAGGATGGGGAGCAGGTTGTGGAATGAATATCACTAGAATGAAGGCAAAGCTCGTGTTCAAGGATGGAAGGAGGTTCCGGCCGTATTTCCCGAAGAATCCGGAAGGGCTCGGAGCTTGAATGGATGCAACACGTGAGGCAGACCAAAGTTCGAGGGAAGGGTGAGAAAAATGGCAGTACAAGAAATATCAAGCCCGGAAGAATTAAGGAAGATGATCGCAGCAGGCAAACCGTTGGTTGTAAAATTCGCGGCTGATTGGTGCGGCGATTGCAAGGAATTGCATCCGCATTTTGAAAGCCATGCGGAAACGCTTGAGAGGGCCGGCGTAACTGTCGCGAGGATCAGCTTGTCGAAGGAGCGAGAAATTACTCCCGGCGGAAAGAAAACAGTATATCCATCTCCGGCACATTCCACCTTAAGGGAGGAGTTTGCAAAGCACGGTTTCCCAACGGTTGTGTTCTTTAAGGAAGGGAGGGTTTTTGCGTCCAGTCTGGAGGACACCAGTAAAAGCTACGGAAAATTGGTTGGTTATTTCCTTTCGAGAATATAGGATGAGATTAAATGGCAAAATCAGCGTTTATCTCAATTGGCGATTTCACATTCAAAATCCTTCGGGTAATTTTCAACATCATGTTCCTTGGAACCCCCCTGGTTCTTCTACCGGATGAAGCGGAAGGCGTACGAGGACGCGATTGTTGGGGCTGAGGAAAGAAAGATTGGGATGAGAAGATGACCGAAACCTTGCAGGCGCAAAGGCAACAGGAGAGGACGGGCCAGGCGCAGCAGGAAAGAGAAGGAGAAAATACACTTAAGGGGAAAGGGAAAAAGAACATATAATAAATTAAACGATAGTCATTCTGACATGACGAACACAGATTCGCTGGAATACCACCGCAAATTGAAGGGCAAAATAACCGTTGAGCCGAAGGCGAGGGTAAGGGACAAGCACGACCTTAGTTTGGCATACACCCCCGGAGTGGCTGATGCAAGTTTGGCCATTGTCAAAGATCGCAATCAAGTTTACAATCTTACTGGGAAATGGAATTCCGTTGCGATTGTTACCGATGGATCCGCTGTGCTGGGACTTGGGGACATCGGGCCCGAGGCGGCGCTGCCGGTTATGGAAGGCAAAGCGGTATTGTTCAAGGAATTCGCGGGGATAGACGCCCACCCTATTTGTTTGAAAACAAAGAATGTAAAAGAAATTGTGGAAACGGCCGTTAACATATCCCCGACTTTCGGCGCCATTAATTTGGAGGATATTTCCGCCCCAAGATGCTTTGAGATCGAAAGCGAGCTTAAGAAACAGCTAAACATTCCGGTCATGCACGACGACCAATGGGGAACCGCCATGGTTGTGCTTGCGGCTTTGAAGAATTCTTTGAAATTGGCAAAAAAGGAATTGCGGGACGCAAGGATCGTGGTGAACGGAATTGGCGCTGCGGGAAGCGCAATAACCTACCTGCTCATGGATGCGGGCGCAAAAGAGATCATAATATGCGATAGGGAGGGGATTCCCGATACGCAAACATTCCAGGATAGCCATAGGAAAAAGCTGGTGGAAAAAACAAACCCCGGAAAAAAAGCGGGCAAATTGGGGGATGCATTGGAAAAGGCAGATGTGTTCATCGGTGTTTCAGCCCGGGGCATTATTTCCAAAGATATGGTAAAATCGATGGCGCCCAAGCCCATCGTATTTGCAATGGCAAACCCGGTTCCCGAGATAATGCCCGATGAAGCAAGGAAGGCGGGTGCATACATAATTGCAACCGGAAGGAGCGATTTCCCAAACCAAGTCAATAATGCATTGGGTTTTCCCGGCATTTTCAGGGGGCTGCTTGACTCCAGGAAAAGCGAAATTTCGAACGGTATGCTCCTGGCTGCGGCGGATGCACTTGCAGGAACAATTGCTGAAAAGGATTTAAGGCCCGATTACATAATTCCCTCGCCCTTCGATCCAAACGTCGTCAAGGAAGTTGCAAAAACCTTCATGCAATGACTGATGGAATCAGGTCAAGCCCATGGTACGGAATATCGCAAAGGAAGTCGCAAGACTGGAAAGTGATCTGGCACGCCTCGAAGCCATACCCGATAGGGAAACCATGTTGAGGAGAATTCGCCTCAGGATTTCTGGAAAGCCGCAGCCGTTAATCATTGAAAAGAAGGATGTGGGCTCGAAGCAGGATATGAGGCCCGTGCTTGTTGTGAGGACACTGAAAATCACCCCAATTGCGGGAAGTGAAAATTCACCTGCAGGGGATAATTTGATTAGGATGTTAAGAAATACCCGCAAACCATCAGGAAGGGGGTACATCCGCTCACTGGCAATCCTTTCAAGGGCTTTCATCGAAAGGCCTTCGGCACAACAAGTTTACGAATTGGAAAGGCATCTGTTAAAGGAGCACGGCAAATTCAGCCGCCTTAAAAAACGCATGCCCGTTTCCGATAGCGATCAAACTGATGCAAGGTGGTACTCGCTCTTCAAGCTCCTTGGGAAAATGAAGGGAACGCAGCCTATTTCCTAAGAGGGATCACATCCGGAACCCGGCGCTTGTGCTCGCTTTGCTCGTGCAGTTCCTTTACACGGAGCACTTTTTTTTCCGCGAAATAATTTGAAATCTCCGCCCAAGGCATCCCTAGATCGAAGCGCGCGACTAAAATTCGGTCGATATCCGCGTAAGGAACGCCTAATTCCTTCTCATCGGTCTGGCCTTCCCAAAGACCGGCTGTTGGAACCTTCCCTATGATGTGCTCAGGAAGGCCGCTAAGCCTTGACATCTCCCACACCTGGGTTTTATAGAGCCCGCCAATTGGCAAAAGGTCCGTTGCACCATCCCCGTATTTGGTGAAATACCCCAAAAGCAGCTCTGTACGATTCCCGGTCCCCAGCACGAGCGCATCATGGGTGTGTGCGAAATCATAGAGCGCCATCATCCTGGTGCGCACCCGCAGGTTGCCGGATGCGATGCGCGTTCGCGGCTTGAACGTCTCGGCCATCTTGTCAACGATTGCCCGTATATCCACATTCTGAAAATTCACGCCGAGCATTTTCGCAAGCTGGCCGGCATCCGATTCGTCCTTGTCGTTGCGCACATATGGCATAAGGTATGCGAATACATTAGCCGGCAAGAGCGCTTTTGAGGCAAGGTAGCAAACAAGCGAAGAATCCACGCCTCCGGAAAGGCCAACTACCGCGAAGGATTTTTTACAGCCCTTGAAGTAAGA
>JBDRDM010000091.1:0-4382 GCA_043820675.1 Microcaldota archaeon | reverse complement strand
TTTATAGTTAGCGCTGCTGGCTTCCCTGCTGTCCATGCCAACAACATAGCCGGTCAAGACATAATTCGGACCCGTTGCCGCAATTTCGCCATATGGGAACGAATAATCGCAAATCATGAAGCTTGCGCTCGATGTTCCTGCAGGGCAGCCGCTCGGAGTGGGTGAAGGCGAAACTGATGGAGAGGCTGTAACGGAAGGGGAAAGGGAAACGGAGGGGGAGACAAAGGAGGGCACGGCTAAACTTGCAGAAGGTATTGAAAGCGAGGCTCCGGGGGAACTAAACCCCTCTTTCGCACTGGGAAATAGGCCCCCTTCGCGATCTACGTCTTCCCCTGTGGACGAAATGATATCGCGGGTTACGAGAGCTACAACGATCATGAACATGACTGATGCGCCAATCAGAAGGAGGTATTCAATCGAGGTCTGCCCGGAATCCGTAATCCGCCTAGGTAATTTCATCAAGTATATGAAACGCCCCCGTCTTATAAATTTTCCCTTATTGGATTTTTTTCAATCGGATGGTTTTCGAATCTAAATGATTGGGTTCAATAGAAAGGCAGCCAGGCAAATCCGTTGCCCTATTTTGGTAAAGCCCCCATTTGAATGAAAAAAACAACGGAATTTTCTTGCCATAATTCTCCTTCGTGCATTGCCCCGCACCAAATCACATGTGCGCTACTCGGATGGATGGACCGGCACAGGTTGCCGCGCTTTTTTTCGCATTTCCATAAATTAATTATAACTAAGTGGAGGTAGATCAAAGTACCAATTAGCGGTCTGCCCCTATTTTATTAATTTTCTTTTCATAAACATTCCAGTAGTTATGTCCGAACCCGAAATTATCATCCACCCTACGATTGATCGCAGGGTGATTTTTCATCCCACACAATGGCTGAACAGGATACATCATGAAATGAACTGGCCGGAAAAAGTCAAGTTCGTGGGGATTGAGGAAAATGGCCACAGGACGATCGTAGTCGGAAGGGCGCACCATGGCGCATTGATTAACTATTTGTTCGGGAGGAAAGATTTCCCCCCAGAAGTTAAGGCCCGGTTTGTAAAAGAAAGCGACGAAGTGCTAGCAAAGAGGGGAATAAGGACATTTTCAGGTAATTATTTTCCCCATGATGGGGACTTGGAACTGTATTTTGGGGATTCAAAGGAAATTAGGAAAGATATACTAAAGGCCCTTGAAAAGGCGCTTAAAACCAGTTGACTGCCTCTTTTTTTTATAGACTGATTGTCCAATCCCAGCAATCATTCATCTGGACAATAGGAGAACACCTAATTTGCAGGATTCCCGGACAAATAGCTAAAAGTCAGTCAGGAGTAGTTTTGCCAACCGTTTTGGAGGCTTAATTGGAAAGAGAGTTCGAAACGCGACGGACCCTAACATCAGCTTTAAAAAAGCCCCAATTATAATTAGTCCCAGTGAAAGCATGGGCTTCTATAAGACCATCGAGGACGGCTACTACGACCTCATGGAATCCCTGGACCAGAAATTGCACATACCGGTGGGCAAATACTTCATCGAACCAATCGAGAGCAGGGGCATTCCATCCTTCCCGGTGCTCATTTTCCTGATTATTCTAATTATAGCGCTAATTGCAATCCTTCTCCGGCCGGCCGCGCCAGTACCCGCAAGCCTCCAAATAAGTATCATTTCTGGGGGTTCGCCAATTGCGGGCATAACCGTCCGGGCTATTGCGGAGGCAGGGGAATTTAGTGAAACCAGCAACGAGGCTGGCATTGCTCTATTTGAAAACCTTCCCAAAGGCAGGTATACCATTAAAATAGAAAGCGCCGGATATTCGCCAGATGAACGAGCCTTGGTGCTGGGCGAAGATAGCAAAATCGAGATCACCCTTGCAAGGATTAGGGAGGAAATCAAAACAGAGTTCATGGCAACGGATGAATCCGGCGTTGGCCTTGATAGCGTCCTTGTGGAGGTTTCCGCCGGGGCCCTGCAAAAAAATGCCCTGACAGATTCAGCTGGGAAGGCCGAATTCTCATTCACGCAAGGCAGCCAGCTATCGGTATTGGCAAGCAAGGATGGCTACGAGAGCGCATACCTGAGATTGCAAAATTACCAGGGAACGGTCAATCTAAGGCTCATTAAAAAGCAAATTTTCGGCAAGCTGCAGGCAAGGGTAACGGATGAGTCTGGAAACCCAATTGAAGCAACAGTTAAAATTTTCGATGGCGAATCCGGCATAGAGCCATTCCTGATGCAAAAAACTGTTGAGGGAATATCAATATTCAGCAATCTCGATATGGGGCTTCGCTTAAAAGTTGTAGCAAGCGCGGATGATTACAAGGACGGCAGGCAGACGATCACGGTAAAGGAAGACACCCGGATCGCATTCCGGCTTGAAAAGGAGACCGTTGACACGAAAACCAGCAATATGACATCGATAACAGTTTATGATGCGGATAGCAAAGCGGCAATAGTAGCCTCGAAGATCAGCCTATTCAACCTGAACAACGAGCTGCTTTCCGAGAGTGAAAGCGGATCCAACGGAATGGCGGAATTCGACCTTCGGATGGGCGCATATTACGCGATAATCGAAGCGAAGGGGCATGTTTATTCCAAACTCTTCATCGCAGGGAGCCAGGCAAAGGAAATCGGGCTCATAAAGGAAACAAAGGAAAACACAGCAGAACTTAAGCTTACGGTAATCGATGAGGACGGAAAACCAATTACCAACGCATCGCTGCTATTCCTTGACGAGGATGGGAACGCGGCTCCGCCCTTCAAGGCAAAAACCACAAGTCCAAGGGGTGAATTTGGAGCGGTGCTTGCCAGGCAATATTATCTCGTAAAGATCTCCAGCGGGGCGCTGTCGGCAGAGAAGGGCTTTGAATTGAACTCAAGCATGGCGATTCAAATAGCATTGCTATATCCGAGAGGGAAATTATCATTAATGGCACTCGACCTGGATAGCAACAAATCAATAATCTCCGGAAAAACCCCATCGTTCCTAGTTGTTTCAACGGATATGATAAGCAAGAAAACCACGGCGGTTTCATGCAAGGAAAATCCCTGCGCAATTGATTTGATCGCCCTAAGGCAGCACAAGCTGAACATCACAGCTGTTGGCTATTTTGGGACTGAATACACAATCCTTGACAACGAACTTCGGGCGGACGAACCCATTTCAAGGATAGTCCAGCTCAAGAACACCACGAGCTCAACGAAGCTGAAAATCGAATTCAGGGGATTTATTGATTTCCAAAACTCCAGCAACACAATATCCAAAATAACGCCCGGCAATTCCTACGTTGGCAAATTCGCGGTTTATTTCGACCCGGATGCAAGGAGGAGCGGCATATTCCTTCGCGTTGGCTCTGAAATGGAAGTCGAGGGCGATACCGAATCAGGTTCGGATGGCTACATTTCCGCGTTTTCGGTTGGGGGATCGCCCGCGCCAAGCAAGGTTATGGGCTCCAATTCCTATTTGGGAGGAGTTTGCTCCCTTTCAAGCAATCCAGGAAAGGCAAGGTATGCATTTGCAGATTATCCGCAGAAGGGCGCCCAGACCCTCTACGTCAGCTTCAAGGCAAACCCCTCAGCAGGAGCGCCAGGAGAGTTCGAGCTCTTCTTTGGTGCATACACCGAAATGCTCAACGGCTCGCTTGCCTCAGATCCAAAAGGAATCAAGGCGAGCGATGATTGCATGATGCAGGCATATTCGGTTTCAATTCCATTCGGGCCTGCAATGAACAAGAGCCCATCACCATCTGCTTCCCCAAGCGCCTCGTCATCTCCAAAGCCATCCCCGTCCGGATCGCCCTCCCCAAAACCATCGCCATCACCAAATGCTAGCGCCTCCCCTACCCCCAGGATCGATTATAACGAATGCCCTATCTTAGAGGTAAACAAGGGAAGTTCGAATGCGCTAACAGCCAGTTGCCAGCGGATAGTCATGAAAGTGGACAGCATCTTTCCCGCGGATGCAATAGAGCTCAAATTCACATGCGAAAGCGGCCCCGGCACCGTGCAAAGGCTTGATTTCCTTGATGAATCAGGGAATGCGGTCGTTGGCTGCCTTAAGTACGATACAACAAGGAGTCTTCTCATCTACAATCCAACGGCCCCAACGTGCCCCCAGAGGTATAAGCCGGAAGGGAATGCTGTGCCCTCGGCAACGTTTACTATGAAAGTCGAAATGGCACTTGCAACGGCGCCGGTCGAGATACCAATAATCATCCTTAACGATCAGGGCTTCCCGGATGGTAAGGTGGGCTTTGAGGCAATCGATGCCTCCACGATAGATTACAGATCGGAGGATTTGGCTCCACGCTCCTACTATGGCCCCGATTTTGACATAGATACGCCCCTTAGGGCGGCGTATGTCCTGAATAACCGCCAGCTGACATAC
>JBDRDM010000090.1:0-2076 GCA_043820675.1 Microcaldota archaeon | reverse complement strand
GCGCCATAGGCCTTCCTTGCACGTTCCGATTCAAGCGGGAGGACATATTCTTCAATACGGCTCATTGCATCATCCAAATTTTTAACGATTTTTGCTGTGGAAACAACCCAAATGACCTTCCCGGCGCCATAGGCATACGCGCCCAGCTGGGAACCGGTTGCCGAAACCACCACAAGTTTCCCATCTTCGGTTACCGCATGCACGCTGCCTGTTGCAAAGTTTGGGCCCCCGCCAAATTTTTTCTTATCGGAAGCAGCAATGGCCTTATCCATTAGTTTAGCCCTTACCGGCCTATATTTTCCGCCCTCATTAAGTGTTTTGGAAATGCCAATCTGGTCCATCGTCGTGGAAGTCATCGTCATGACCTCGGAGCCTTCGGGAATGATCCCCAAAACGAGCTTTTTGGCTTCCTCGCCGCTTTGAGCGACCTGTGCATTTATTCCGTTTGCCTTGAGGGCTGAAATTGTCCTCGCAATTGTTTCCTTTTCCGCTAAATTATCCCATTTGCCCATGCAAAACACCTCAATAAAATAAAAAATATTTAAAAAAAATGTTCGGGAAGAACGATTATGGCAATTGCAATTGTTCTCAATATATTCCCATGAACGTCCTGCAGAAATGCGCCTTTGCATATTTAAGGGCGCGCTTGCCATCGGCCGTAAGTGAATAGGAAATCGTCTTGCCCTTCCTGTTCTCCTTGATGAGGCCGCCCGCCTTCAAGGCCTTGAGGGCCGGGTAAATCGTACCGGGCGAGGGCTTGGCGCCTTTCCGCTTTCCTATCTCATCTGCGAGTTCCTGCCCGTGCATGCTTTTTTTCGAGAGGAGGAACAGTACGAGGAACGAGAGCATGCCCCTCATGTCGCAGTGACTTTCGTATTCATCCTTTTTTCCCAATTTTCTCACGCGATAATTGTAACGGCATCCCGCATATTAAGCTTATCCCCCTTCCCCCAATACGTATCGGTTGTACGATATGTTTAAATACCTTTATTGACCATATATCGTATATCCGATAATCCGGCGATGCCGGCAGAGGTGCATGTTATGTGCGGAATGAATTGCGGCCCATCGGGCCGAAGCTTCCTTACAAAGGAAGAGAGGCTGGAAATGCTGGAGGAATACCATAGGGCCCTCCAGATGGAAGCCAAGGGAGTGGAGGAGAGGATAAAGGAGCTCAAGAAGAGCAACTGATTCCCCTCCTTTTTTTATTTTTTTTTGGCATTATTGCGGGTTAAATGATTATTGAGTGGTTAGATGCTGCAGATTTTACCCGCCCTTTAAACTCCTTTTATCTGCTCACCTATATTGATTCGGATCCGGCGCCACCCTAAAGCCCTCATTCCAGCCATCCATTATCGCCATATCCTTCAATGAGATCCCGAAATCGAACACCAACGAATTCTCAATAATTCTCTCCTTGTGAACCGATTTAGGTATAATTGCAACATCATGCTGGATGCACCACCTTAGCAGGATTTGGCCGGGGGTTTTGGAATATTTAGCCGCAAGTTCAACCAGTTTTACATCATTTAGCTTGCTTGCACGTGTCAGTGGGGAATATGCCTGCAATTGGATCTTGCTCCTTTTGCAATACTCCAGCAATTCTTTGTTGTAATTGTATGGGGAAAATTCAACCTGGTTGACTGTGGGCACAATTTCTGCGGATTCTAAAAGTTCATCCAGGTGGGTCACCATGAAATTGGCAACCCCTATTGATTTCACCTTCCAACCTTCCAGTAGCTTTTCCATCCGTTTCCAGGTCTGCACGCGCACTTTTTCAACCGGCCAGTGCATCAGGTAAAGGTCGATGTAGCCGCAGTTTAATTGCTGTTGGCTTTTTTCATATGCCTTTTCAACAAACGCATGGTCGGTATTCCATAATTTAGAAGTGATGAATACTTCCTCCCGCCGAATTAAGGAGCTATTTACTGCCTTGCCGACGCTATTTTCATTCCCATAGTAAGCAGCGGTATCAATCAGCTTGTAGCCCGCCTCCAGTGCCCATTTAATGGCATTTTCGGTTTCACCCCCGGGCTGCATCTTGTAAGTCCCAAGCCCCAAAACCGGCATTCTTTT
>JBDRDM010000089.1:0-28338 GCA_043820675.1 Microcaldota archaeon | reverse complement strand
ATTGGGGATGCGGTCTTGTTTTCGGCAATGCTTAGGCCCATAAGGGATAGGTTCCCAGGTGCGAAAATCGATGTCCTGATCCGAAAGCCAGCGCAGGAGATAATCAAATACAACAAAAATCTCGATGGGATCATAACTTATAATGCAGAAAATGCAAGCAACATAATAACACAGGAATTTGCGCCATTGAAAATAGCAAGGATGCTGCGCAGGCGGAATTACGACCTTGTGGTGACTTCGGAACATGCATTCCGTTTCATACTCCTATCCTACCTTACGGGGGCAAAAATCCGGCTCGGATATGATTTTGAAGGGCGCGGCTTTCCGCTGACAGTAAAAGTGCCATATCCAGAATACCCAAAGAGGGATAGGCTGGAACTGGAATATTACCTCGATCTTGTTCGGGCGCTTGGGATTAACGTAAGACCGAAAAGGGAATGGATGGAGATAAAAACCTCAAGAACGGAGGAGGCGTTTGCCAGGAAATTCCTGGCAGAAAATGGCATTGCCAAAAATAGCCTTCTGGTGGGAATCCATGCTGGAGGAGGGATTTGGAAGAAGAGATGGCCAATTTACAAATATGCGAAGCTTGCTGACGAACTGGCATTGCGCTACGGAGCAAAAATAATCCTTCTGGGCGGAACCGAGGATGCAGCGCTATACGGGCAGATGCTAAGGATAGTTGGCGCAAGGGCGCAAAGCAAAAGGCTTGGAAACATAGTTTCGGCGGCCGGAAAGGCGAGCATCCGGGAAACCGCCGCAATTGTTTCGAAATGCGATCTTGTTGTCTGCAACGATTCGGCAATATCGCACATTGCCTCCGCGCAGGGTGTTAGGGCAATTGCGCTATTCGGCGTGGATTCGCCCAAAAGATGGGGGCCATTTGGAGGCATCAGCATTATGAAGCACAGCCGCCTTCCAGAATGCAGCCTTCTTTGCAATTACGACTACCTTTATGCGGTCGATAAATGCTTTGATGATAAGGCGCCATATTGCCTAAACCTGATAAGCGTCGAGGATGTAATGGAAAAAGTTGCAAGCCTTGCGCTTCGAAAAACGAAAAGAATTCGAAGGAATTAAAAAGGCGGAAGGGCCAAAAATAATCCTTCCTTGTTGGTTAATATGAAAATACTGGTGACCGGTGGTTGCGGCTTCATTGGGAGCCATGTCGTGGACGAGCTCATTGGAAGGGGTCATGAGGTGGAGGTTTTAAGCAGGCCAAATTGCCATCTCCAAAACATCAGGGAGCACAAGCAAATCTCCCACCACAACGCGGATATTTCGGACCGCCAAAAGGTATTGGAGGAAATCAACTCGAAATTCGACGGCATAATCCACATGTCTGCGCTTGTCAACGTTGACCAGTCCATAAGTGAACCCATCAGATTCCTGGATGTCAACGTGGGCGGAACGGTCAATGTAATGGATGCCGCCAGGCAGAAGGGGATTAACAGATTCCTCCACATGAGCACATGCGAGGTGTATGGCAATATTTCCGAGGGGAAGGCGTCCGAAGAGCATCCCCTTAACCCAAGGTCCCCATATGCCGTGAGCAAATTTGCGGCGGAAAGGTACGTCCTGGCGTATGCCTACACGTACCCTGAGATGGGCATCCGTATTGTGCGCGGCTTTAACCAATACGGCCCAAGGCAATCCGCTGAAAAATTCGGCGCCGTCATACCAAAATTCATTTCATCCGCGCTAGGAGGGCAAAAAATGCGCGTGTTCGGGGGAGGCAGCCAGACCCGCGATTATGTTTTCGTCACGGATACCGCAAGGGGCATTGCAGATGCCTTTGAAGGCGCAGTTCCCAACGGCGATATATTTAACCTCGCAACCGGAATGGACCATTCCATAAAGGAATTGGCGGAAAGAATCGCAAGCCTTAGCGGAAAAACACAAACCGAGGCAATAGAAAACGTCGAGGGGAGGTCCGGCGAACTTATGCGGAGCATTGGCGATTACTCAAAGGCGCGCCGCTTTCTTGGCTGGGAACCCAAGATCAGCTTTGACGACGGGCTAAGGATCACCTACGACTGGTTCAAGGCGCAGGCAAAATGATAAAAGTCGCACTTGTTGTAGGCACCTTTACCGGAGGGGGCATTGGCGTTGTCGTGGGATCGCTAGCAAGGCAGGCCAAAAAGCTCGGATTCGAATACACAATTGTTACCAAAACAGCCCTTGCAAAAAGCAAGGATGCAAAAATCATTGTCCATCCGGCCCAATCCAAGGCCATGGCCGATGCATTGAAAAAATTTGACATCGTCCACGTGATGGGCGGATCAGTTCTCGTCGTCCCGGCGCTCCTTTCTGGAAGGCCCACCGTATTCACATTCCAAGGCCAGTCCCCACCTCACCTCCATGGCGGGGCAGTAAAGAATGCGAAGGCATATGCAATTGAAGCGCTTTACAGGCTAACAATCCGGAAATTCGATGCAATCACAAGCGCAAGCAGGTTCGGGATGGAGGATATGGCACGGCGGTATGGTGTGAAAAAATCCGTTTGGGTTCCAAACGGCGTAGATGGGAAAATATTCCATCCACTGCCAGCAAAGGACCCAGGCGTGCATGCCATCCGGAAAAAATACCCCCACCCATTGCTCCTTGGCGTTGGCAACTTGTACCCGGTAAAGGGATGGATGGAAACACTCAAGTGGTTTGAAGCATACATTGAGGCAGGCAACAAGGCTTGTTTGGTGATTGCAGGGGAGGGGATTTTAAGAAAGCCCATGCTCGAAAAAATAAGCCGCGGCAAATTAAGGGGCTGCATGACGCTACTCGGAGAGATTTCGCTGGAAAGCCTCAACAAATACTACAACGCATGCGATGCGTACATCTCAGGATCGCCCTACGAGGGATTCTGCCTGCCTGCAATTGAGGCGCTTGCCTGCGGAAAGCCAATATGCGTAAGGAGGCGCGGCGCCATGATAGAGCATGCGCTCGACTCTGGCTGCGGCGCGGTTTTCGATGACAGTGCAAAGTCGTTTGCAAATGCCACAAATGCCGTCCTTGCAATGAGGCCTCCCGTTGTCAAGAAAAAGGCGAGAATATACCTAAGGCCATTCACCTGGGAAAACGCAGCTTCGGAGTACGTGAAAATTTACCGGAAACTGATTAAAAGCTGAACAAATATGGCAATAGAAATATCCGTGATTGTGGCGTGCAAGAACGAGCATAGGGACATCCCAAAATGCATCGATGCGCTCCTTTTCCAAACCTTCCCTAAAGGGAAGTTCGAAATGGTATTCGGGGATGGCGGCTCAACCGATGGCACGCTTGGGATAATAAGGAAATATGCAAAAAGGGCTCGCAACATAAAGCTTGTGCATGAGAGCGGAAAGCCAAAATCGGCCGGAAATGCGCGCAACCAGGGGGCAAAGCTCTCGGGGGGGGATATTCTGGTTTTTTTCGATGCGGATGCTGTCCCAACGAAGGAGTATCTTATGGAAATCTCGAAGATGCCGCGGAAGGCCAATGCGGCCAGTTCCAATGTGCGCCCGTTTCCCTCAAAAAGCGTATGGGCTGCATTAAGGGAATGCGAAACGCTCGCATCAAATTACCTAATCGAATCCGGACATGGAACGCAATTCCCAAATATCTTCAGGAGAAAATTCTTCCTCGAAATGGGAGGTTATGAGGCCAAATTCAGGTATGGCGAGGACTGGCATCTCCTGGAAAAGATGAAAGGCGAGGGTGCAAATCCAATTAACCTGCCTAGGGCGATCATCTTCCACCGGGACCCCGACTCACTTGGCGAAATTGCAGCGCAGTCGCGCTTTTGGGGCAGTGGTTTTTACGCGCTATTCATGTCCGACCCCGGAAGGCACTTTCCAAGGCTCGCCCTGGTAGCTGCCCGCGCGCTTTGGCTCCCGCTGTACCTGGCCTATCTCGCATTCCCGCTTAATTTGCTGCTCTTCCTTGCTGGCGGGCTTTTCCTGGCAAGCATCGCGGACGCCGCCATCCAGCTTTACAGGTCCACCAGAATGGGCGCAAAATTTAGCAACGCAATCCTGATTATGCCATTTAGGATGATCAGATCGCTTAATTTCCTTCAAGGCTTCCTGATGGCAATGCTTGCACGTTAAATGAACCGCCCTTTGGCGGGAAGTATTATTTAGCTCTATAAATCTTGCGAGCCATTTCAATGGCTAAAAGAAAAATTCCTCGGGCATGGGCTACTAGCTTTAACAAAATTCCCATGTGCCTATTTGCCCCCTTATTTCTTCATGCATTCAAGCTCAAAATGAAGGCTCGCCGCCGGGAAAATGAATGCCATTTTCGCCTCGTAGAAGCCCGGAAACCTGTTTGCAAACCAGCCGAAGAGGAGTTCGTATGGCGGCCACACGAAGAGAATTCTCTTCTTTATTATCCTGAACTTCGCATTCGAATAGAAGTCGAAGGATTTCCCCAATTGTTTCGATGGGTCAAAATAATCGAAGGACTGGGAGGAAAAAGGGTGCTTGTGGGTTGGATCCGCATAGAAATCCGAGCTTGAAAAGTGAGGGGTGTTGATGATGAGCTGGCCGTTGCCCTTGAGGATGCGGTGGATTTCATCCATCACGAAAAGCACATCGTCGAGATGCTCAAGCACATGGTTGGAGTAGACCACATCGAACTGACCGGATTTGAACGGAAACTTTTTGCTGCTGGCAATATTGAACACTACGTCGGTAGCGGGGGTTTTGACACGGTCAAGCCCAACCACAATATCGCCTTTCCGGCCCTCGAATTTGCTATTTCCACATCCCAGATCCAGTATCCTCATTGAATTCTACCCCGATCTTTTCTTAAGCGCCAGAATCTCACTGATGCTCGGCGCTGCGGTACCAACTTTTTCCACTACCACGGCTGCGGCTAAGTTCGCAACGCTCGCCGAATCCCTAAGGCTCGCTTTGCACGCAAGGCAAAGCGCCATTGTTGCAGCCACGCTATCCCCAGCCCCGCTAACGTCCACAGCCTTTGCTCGGATTCCAGGAATCAGGAATGATTCGTTTTCATCAAAAAGCAGCATCCCCTTTTCGCCCATTGTCACCAAAAGCCCAAGTGGCCTTAGCCGCAAAAACAGATCCATTCCCGCCTTTTTTGCATCCAGTGCAGATGATATCCCAATGCCCGTTTCCTTCGAGAGCTCGAGCAGGTTTGGCTTTAGGATGCTCGCCTCGGAAATCCCGTAATTGAGGTAATTTTTTGAATCCACAACACTAGGTATGCCGCGCTTTTTTGCTTCTTCCACAACAGTATTTGCAATTGCCTTTGTGATCGCGCCCTTGTTGTAATCAGATACGACAACTGCATCTGCGTTTGGCAATTCCCTGAAGAATGATTTCAGGATTTTCGCCTCGATGGCTTTGCCACAGGGGGTTGCCACCTCCTCATCGACCCGAATCATATGCCGGCCATGGCCAAGGATGCGCATCTTTTTCGTTGTCGGGCGAGAAACGTCCTCAACGGAATTTGCCATGCCAATACCGGCTGATGCTGCAAGCTTCCGGATCCTTTGCGAAGCCTCGTCACGGCCAACTAGCCCCACCACGTTCGCCGTTCCACCAAGGGCCATAACATTATTAGCAACATTAGCCGCCCCCCCTAGGCAGAAATAGTGCGATGAGGCATCAACGATTGGAACTGGCGCCTCGGGCGATACGCGCGAAATTTCCCCGGAATAGTATTCATCGAGCATCAAATCCCCGACAATAAGCACGCGCTTGCCCTTGAATGAGTTCAATAACTTGGAAAGGTCGCCCATCCGATCACTTCGTAGATGATTTTGAAATTTTTCCAATCAACGATGTTGTTGAATGCCCCTTAATGAACTGCACGATCCTGACCAGCCCGCCATATTTCCTAACCAGGGAAGTTTCTGGCATGGAACTTGGGGAATAATCGCCGCCCTTCACATGGATTGCTGGCCTTGCCTTCGCAATAAACTCCAGGGGAAGGTTGCCGCTAAATATGCAAACATAATCGACGTCCTCAAGGCCGCAAAGCACTTCCGCCCTTTCCTTTTCCGGGACAATTGGCCTATTCCCGCCCTTTAGAGCGCGCGCGCTCCTGTCTGAATTTACGCCAACTACAAGGATATCCCCCAATGCCTTTGCCGATTTCAGGTACCTTACATGCCCCACATGCAGCAAATCGAAAACGCCATTCGTGGTAACGATGGTTTTGCCCTCTGACCGAAGTTTCCTGCAAAGCGCTTCGAGCCGTGCAAATGGGATGAATTTTCCATTTTTCATATTGCGTCTACCCCAATGATATCCCGCTGTCGAGGGATTTTGGCGCTCAAAGATGCGCTTAGAAGGCCAATGCAATGATTAAGGCGCCTCCTTAATAATCATTTTCGCAGCCTCCAGCAGATCCTTTGCCACAAAATCCGGCTTCGCATCATATGTCCCATCCATGCCGCCATAGCCGGTCTTTACTAGGACGGACCGATACCCGCCGCGCCTGGCAGCTTCAATGTCCGAGGTTTTGTCCCCGACGACATAGCACTCTTTTGGATCAAGGGCAAATTGCGCCTGCGCCTCCTTGAAGTTTTTCACATTCGGCTTCCTGCAAGCGCACAGCTCACCCGCATGGTGCGGGCAAAGGAAGATTTCCTTGCTCGTAATATTGATTCCCTTCGCCTTCATCATGGAAAGCATTTTCCGGTGGATTGCCTCAAGCTGCGGCCAGGATATTTTTCCATTCGCTATTCCCGATTGGTTGGTGACAAGGATGAGCTTGAAGCCGCGGGATTGGAGCATTATCAGGGCATCGAGAGAGCCCTCAATGAACTCGAACCGTTCATGGTCGTTCAAGTACTCAACCTCCTTGTTGATAGTGCCATCTCTATCAATGAATACCCCTTTGACCATGCAGACCACTCAACTAAAATAGGCTTTTTTCAATAAGGTCGCAGATTATGTGCCCTATTGCAATATGGACCTCCTGGATCTTGTCGGTCTCCTGGGACGGCACGCAGATGCACACATCGGCAAGACGCTTTAGCTTGCCGCCATCCCTACCGGTTAGGGCAACTACCTTGATGCCCCTCTTTCTTGCTTCTTCCGCCGCAGCGAGCACGTTCCTCGAATTGCCAGAAGTGCTAAGCGCAAGCAGGACATCGCCCGCAGCTCCATGCGCCTCAACTTGCCTTTTGAATACGATTTCGTATCCATAATCGTTTGTAAGCGAGGTAAGAATGGAGGTATCAGTTGAAAGGGCAATAGCAGGAAGCGCCCGGCGTTCCTTTTTGAAACGCCCAACTAGCTCCGCGGCAATATGCTGGGAATCGGCAGCAGATCCGCCATTGCCGCAAATCAGAAGTTTTTTCTCGGCTTTGAATGCAGCCAATAGGAGTTTGAATGCCTTTTCGATGTCGGCTGTGCATTTTGAAGCGGTCTCACGCCTTATTTCTGCCCCTATGTCAAGTTGCCTTTGAATCTCATCTGATGCCACATAAACCCCCTCGAATCAGTTAGGAGTTGGGGCATTTATATATTTAGCCATTATATTAGCCCCTCCGTGCTGATTAATTGGAACGTCAGCGATATTGCATGTTCGGCACTCGGGGGGATATAAACCTCACATCGAGCGGATGATGCCAGCAACCTGCCTTGCCGATTCATTCCAATTGAATTTTTTAGCCTGCTCAATACCCTTATCTCGCAATACATCCCTAAGCTTCGAATTCCCAAGAAGCGTAAGGATCGCTGATGCAAATTTCCTCGGATCGTTTGGGGGTACTTTGATTGCGGCCTCGCCAACTGCTTCGGGAAGGGAGGCAGCATTCGTGGTAAGGACAGGGCATCCGCAGGCCATTGCCTCAAGCGGAGGCAGGCCAAAGCCCGCATATTGACAAGGATACACCAAAATATCTGCCGCTCGGTACAACTTGGGCATGTCCTCGTCTTGCACATAGTCCAAAATCACCGTGTCCCCAAGCAAGCTTCTTTTTCGGAGTTGCGAAAGCATAATTTCCCGGCCAGATGGCCAGCCTGGCATGCCCACCTTTACGAAAAGGAAGTTCCTTTTCGCTTTCACAATTGCAAGCGCCTTAAAAAGGGTATCAAGGTTTTGCCGGGGCTCTTCTGACCCCACATACAAAACTAGGGGCCTCTTTCCAAGGCCATATTTTTCCCTTACACGCCGGCCATCCGCGCTCGCCTTAAAATGGCTGCGGTCAACGCCCGGGTATACCACCTCAATTTTAGAGGGGGGAATGCCTAAATGGGCGGTCAGCTCCTTTTTAGTAAATTTGGAAATTGCGATTATTCTATCCGCCCGCCTCACGCCAAGCATGTTAAGCCAGGTAATGAAACGCCGGTATGGCGGGAAATGCCCCGGTGCAACATAGGGGTAGATGTCGTAGACCGTCACCAGTTTCTTCCTGCCCGAAAAAAGCAGGGGGATGAGAAGCAAATATCCAAGCGTTTGGGAAGCAACATGCACTACCCGGCTGCGGCTTTTTTTTACAATCAGAAATGGGTAGCAGAAAAACAAATATAGCTGGTTCAAAAGAGAAGAGCTGCGCTTTGAAAAGCCTATTTCTGTGACGGATACGCCGTAGTGGGAAAGCCGGGTGTGAATTTCCCGAATGTAGCGCAAAATCCCAAAGTTCTTCTTGTGGGATTCGAACAATTCCCCTGCAATGAGATCTATTTCCATTGACATCCCTAAGAATGCACCGGCCCTTGCATACCTTCGGACAAAACCTCTTCCATTGGGCCAATAATAGCCCATCAATCACTTGGATATGATCTTGAACTCGGGCAGTGGAACGATAAATTTGCCCCCTGCCTTCAGGAATGGCTCCTCCCGTTGGGTGAATTCAGTTAGGAAATGCCAGGGAAGGATGAGGAAATAATCGGGTTTTTTTGCCCTGGCCTCCTCCTCTGAAATAATGGGTATCAGGCTGCCGACAGTTTTCTTGCCCCACTTGTCCGGATTCCTCTCGGCTGCAGCTGCAATCAATTTGCTATCCAAGGCAAAATACTGCAAAAGGGTATTGCCCTTTGTGCTAGCACCGTAAACAAAGACCTTTTTCCCATTTGCAACCTCATTCCTGATGAAATAGAATACCTTCTCCTTGATTGCCTCCACCCGCCTAGCAAACGCCTCGTAGGGGCCTTTTTCGTCAAGCCTAAGATCCCTTTCCTTTGTGCGCATTTTCTCAATGCGTTGTGCCGCCCCCCCCGGGATTGATGGCTTGCCGCCACTATGCCGGATGTATGTCCGGATGCTCCCGCCATTCACATCGTTAAGTTCAACGTCGAATACTGCCATGCCATTCCGATTCAAAACATATTCGAGCGATTTGAGTGAATAGTATTCCAGATGCTCATGGCAAATATTGTCGAACGCATTCTGCTCAAGCATAAGGGGCAGGTAGCTCATCTGGATAATCCAAACACCATCCTTGTGGAGTATTTTTCCTATGTCTGCCACGAATTCATTTGGATTTTCCAGGTCGTAGAACATGGCAATGCTCGTGATAATTTTGGCCTTCTTTTCGCCGAATTCGGAAATGAATGCGTTCGCATTGAAAAAATCGTCGAATATCTTGCCAGTGCCTTCCTTTGCATAGGGGATAAGGTTCTTTCCGGGTTCGAAGCCCGCCCGGATAAGACCCAGATCCGAATAGGCCCTAAGCAGCGTCCCATCGTTGCAGCCAATATCCAACGCAATGTCCCCGTATTGCACATCCACAATCTTTTCAGCGGATTTTGCGATATCGGCAAGCGCAAGTGTCATTGTCTGGTTCGTCCCGGAGCGGTACCAGTACTGGTGGTACATCAGTTCCGCAGGTGCCGTGCAGGTGAGTTGCAGAAGGCTGCAGCCGCCCTGCTTGGGATCGCATAGCACCAAGTCAAGTGGTATTTTTTCCCCAAGAATTCCCGAATCCACGAAATTAGAAACGTAATGGGGGCCAAGGGACAGGATCGGCAACAAGTTTTTTGATCCGCAGGCCCTGCAGCAATCGATGCGTTTAACCATAGTCAGCTATCCCCTTGTAAGCGTATTATTTTATTAGGCTAGGTTAATAACCTATTTCCTCTTGCACGCCAATTAATAAAAAAAACACGAATCAGCGACGCAGGCAACTTTTTTATTGGATGGATCGATCAGATGGGCAAAATAAAAAAATGCGGCGCTCTTGCCAAAAACGGCAGGCCTAAATGGCACCGGCCAAAATATGCCTCTTAAAAGCAAGTTTATACGGGCTACCAGCAAACATACCACCGCATTCCCCAGGTTCGTTACGGTTGGTATCAGCTCAACTATTCTTACCCTTGGGCCGCTGTACATTTTCAAGGAATACCTGGGCATATATTACGTGCTATCCGGGCTCATGAGCGGGCAGATATCAATCATATGGGCATTCGTTTGGCACGACAACTGGACCTGGAAGGATAGGCGCAAGGGGCGGCCCCTGCTCGCACGCCTTGTTGCCTTCGAGGGAATATATATTTTTACAAATTTTGCCAATTCACTGTTGCTGTATGCGTTTACCGAGTATCTCCTTCTACCCTACCTCCATCCTATGCTTCTTGCAATAGGCATCACTTTCCTATTCAATTATTTCATGCACTCAAAAATCACGTTTAAGGGGGTTTGAGGCGGCCTCCAGCCACCAAACATCAGCAAGCACTACCGATATTTTCCTGGAACCGAAATTCTCGCCCCATTTCCGCCCAGACCGGAACCGGGCGCGGGCGGATCGTTGGCGGTGGCGCCGCAACCGTGCCCGCATAGTCATTTTCAGCCTGCAGGGATCATCGATGGCGTGGAGGACCTGGAATGAACATTCCCCGATGTGGCACGAATTGGTTTCTCATTGGTGATTTTGCGCCCATTTCAATTGCATGGAAAACGTTATAAGGCGGTCCTTAAAAAATAATAACTCATTAGAGGAACAATATGATAAGCCATGCAGTAATTCCCGCAGCGGGCTTTGGCACCCGATTCCTGCCCGCAACAAAAGCCCAGCCAAAGGAAATGCTCCCCATCCTGGATAAGCCAACAATCCAGTTCGTTGTCGAAGAGGCGGTCTCATCGGGCATTAGGGATATCCTGATTATCACGGGCAGGGGAAAGCGCGCAATAGAAGATCATTTCGATAGGTCGGTGGAGCTCGAAGAATACTTGAAAAAGAAGGGGGAAAGCGAATTGCTGGAAAGGGTCCAGCGCATTTCCGAGCTTGCGAATATCCATTATGTGCGCCAGAAGGTGCAAAAGGGCCTTGGGGATGCCGTATTGTGCGCAGCAGACCATGTAAATGACGAGTCGTTTGCATTGCTATTGGGGGATACTATTGTTCGGAGCAAGGTGCCCTGTACAAAACAGCTGATGGATAAATATGACCGCCTTAAATCATCGGTCATCGCAGTAGAAGAGGTGGAAAAGCAAGACCTTAGCAAGTACGGAATTGTGGAAGGCACCAAAGTGGATAAGGACACATACAAAATCAGAAGCCTTGTCGAAAAGCCAACGCCTGAGAAGGCGCCCTCAAATCTTGGCATAATTGGAAGGTACATCCTTACGCCAGATATTTTCGATTTTATCAGGCAAACCCCGGAGGACGCTGGCGGGGAAATCCAGCTAACGGATGCTCTGAACTTGCTTTGCCGGAAGCGCGATTGCTATGCAAGCAACTTCAAGGGAGATCGTTTTGACATAGGAAACCAGCTGGATTATGCAAAAGCGTTTATTAAATTCGCATCCGAAAACAGGAAGATCGGGGCCGACCTTAAGGCATACATGGAAAAAATCACCTGATCCACCAAGGCATTTTGCCAAAACAAATTCCGAGCCAGTCTTTGAGGAGGGGCTACACTCAAGAAAAGCGGAAAGGTATTTCAGTCAAATGCAGTCTTAGGCGGCAAGGTTAATGCATAATTTGAACGTAACTTAACCGATAAATGTCGGTTTTATTAATATTCACGACCTAATGGAACGCGTATGATACGATTCATCATAAACCTCCTTTTCTTAAAAAAGAAGAATTTATCAAAAAGTAAAAAATTAGATTTACTTATTCAATACATTATAATTTATGTAAAATATCTGATAAAATATAAACTTTTGAAGAAGAGACATGCTGATGAACAACTATGGGATAAAAAAATTCATGTCGTCGAATATGCCGCATTTGTTAGGCTATTCGAGGAAATATTTATAAAAAACGAATATTATTTTAAATCAAAAAATGATGCACCGCGGATTATCGATTGCGGATCCAACATTGGAATATCCGTCATTTATTTCAAATACCTTTATCCAAAATCAAGAATATTGTGCTTTGAACCTTCCCCACAGAATTTCGATATTTTGGAAAAAAACGTTGACGAAAATAAGCTTAAAAATATTACCCTAATTAATGCTGCCGTTCACGCTAAGAAAACTAAACTTAATTTTTTTAACAATTCTGTTGGGGGGGGAGTCACTAGCCAAGTAGTTAGGGCAAATTCATTATTTTCAAAGGAGAGCATCGTTGAAGTAGATGCAGTAAGGTTATCCGAGTACATTTCCAAACCTGTTGACCTTTTAAAATTAGATGTCGAAGGTTCGGAATTCGATGTGCTAAAAGACCTTGTTCGTACTGGTAAAATCAAACTTATAAGGAATGCGATTATCGAATATCACCATCACCAATATTACAAAGCCGCCAACCTCGCTTCATTCCTGCATTTTCTTGAAGATAATAATTTCGAATATATGATAAGCGCACGCACTTATGGCGCTTTCGAGAAGTCTGGTTCACAAGCAATCATGATATATATGTCTCAGGCAGCGTCTCATCGTTTATCTATATTTTCAGAAACATTCTAATATGCGATTAAGTTTATCTGTTGATGGCTGCAGGATAGAATAAGAGCCTGCCCCCTTACCCCACAATAAGCGCATAGGATTTCCGGTCGTCCAAGAAGAGGCGCTAAAAAATCGGTTCTTCGAGAAGAACTCATCGAATGAATTCACGATGAATTCCAGCTCTTTTTCTCCCAGGCCTTGATGGCAGCCCAAATAGAAGCCGTTTTTATTTATCCACTTCGCAACCGGGTAATTGCCCTCCAAATCACCAAACAGCTTTACGTAGAACGGCTGGTTAAGCAGGGGCATTAGGAAACGTGTCTCGATTCCGCGCTCTTCAAGGAACAAGGTCAAATCATTCCTGCGGATCTTGGCATCCTTAACCACTATCGGAAATAGCATAAATGCATGCGCCCTATCTGCGGGAATAGTCGGAAGCTGGATCCTATCATAATATTTCGAAAGGCGGGAAATCAGGTATTCCCCATTGAATCTGCTCTTCTTTAGAATGGCATCCTTCTTTTCAAGCTGGCTGCAGCCAAGGGCTCCCTCAAGTTCGGTGAGCCGGGAGCTGTTGCCCATCCGGACGAAGCTAAAGCGCCGCCACGTAGGTTGAAAAGCAGCTATAATCTCCGTATGTGCCAACAGACCTGCCCTTGTATTTGACAAACATGGTTTCGCACGAATCCTCAACAACCTTCAGGCTAAATTTCTTGGCTATTCCCATTATCGGGCCCATGTCGCAGGGAAGGCCGAAAAGGTGGACAGGCATAATTGCTTTTGTGCGATTGGTGATCTTCTCCTCGATTTTCTGGGGGTCAATATTGTAAGTTAGCGGGTCGACATCCACGAAAACAGGCAAAAGATTGTTTATTGAATTCAGCCATTATTAGTCCCAGACTTGATTCGTTGAATATCAGCTTCGACCATCATCTTCACGAGTCCTTTGAACGAAGTGTTTGGCGCCCAGCCCAGCTCCTTCCTTATTCTTGAGGCATCACCCCTAAGCAAGTCGACCTCCGCTGGCCGCAGGAATTTGGGGTCGGTTTTCACGTACTTCTCCCACTTGTCAATTCCGACGACTTTGAATGCCTCAACCAGGAAATCCTTGACACTTTTCGACTCTCCCGAGGCAATGACATAGTCCCCCGGCATTTTTTGCTGGAGCATAAGCCACATCGCTTCCACATAATCGCCAGCAAACCCCCAGTCCCTCATGGCCCCCGTATTCCCAAGGGTGATTGAGGAAGACTTATTGAGGTGTATTTTCGCCACCCCATCGGAAATTTTTCGCGTGACGAATTCTATCCCCCGCCTTGGCGATTCATGGTTGAAGGAAATTCCGCTGCATGCGAAGAGGCCATAACTTTCGCGGTAGTTTACGGTTGCATAATGCGCGAATACTTTCGAAACCCCGTAGGGGGACCTTGGGTGGAATGGCGTTTTCTCGGATTGCGGCATTTCCAATACCTTGCCAAACATTTCGCTGCTCGAAGCTTGGTAGATTTTTGAATGGGGGGAAAAGTATCGGATTGCCTCCAGGATCCGAAGCGCCCCAAGGGCGGTAATATCTGCAGTATGAAGGGGTTCGGTAAATGAGGTGCGCACAAAGGATTGGGCAGCAAAATTATAGATTTCCTCGGGTTGGATCTCCTTGACCGCACAGTTAAGCGATTGCTGGTCGGCAAGATCCCCCTCGATTAATGCCACCTTATCCCGGATAGCTTCGATCCTCCAATAATTAGGCGAGCTTTGCCTCCTAACCAGGCCGAAAACCTCGTATTTTTTCTTAAGCAGCAATTCCGCAAGGTAGGAGCCATCCTGGCCCGTAATCCCGGTAATTAACGCTTTTTTCATGCAAACTCCTCATATGAGATTAGCCAATTGGCCCACATCGATCGGTTCGGGGATAAAGCCAAGCCCTTTGAGCTTTGCAATATCCGCCAAATTCCGCTGCGCCTCCCGCTCATTAAAATTAAACCGGAATTCCCTTTTAAAGCCCTTGTCGTTTATTTCGAATGCCTCAAGGATCATTTCCGCAACCCTGTGCATTGTTGTTTCTTTTCCTGAGCCGATGTTGTAAGCCTCCCCAGGCAATCCTTTTTGCGCTAATAGAATTAGTGCCTCCACTACCTTTCGGACAATGATGAAATCCCTGGAATCGGCAGCATTGCCCTTGATTTGGATGATTTTGTCTGATTTCCTGATTTCATTGATCAGGTCAGGAATCACCCGGTTGACCTGGCCGTTTCCAAATGCGTTGAAAATCCTTGCTATAACGACTCGTTCCCCCCTTCTTGAAAAAAACCGGCAATATTCTTCCGAAACGAGCTTGCTTTGGCCATAGAAACTTGTTGGCATAAGCGCAGCCGACTCCTTGATTGGAAGCTCCTCGGGTGAACCGTACACATATGCTGTAGATGAAAAAACCACCCTTGAAACCCCGCATGCCTCAGCCGCCCTTAGTATGTTGAAGGTGCCCTTCACGTTTATCTCGAAATCCGCAAACACATCCTTATTTGCATCAACCGCATTCGAAACGCCGCCTAAATGAAATACCGCATCCATACCACTTAACGCGGCCTTCACAGAATCGTAATCCCTAAGATCTCCCTGCGCAGATTTGTTAGTTTCGGTCATGGAAAAACCCATCACTTCGACTCCGGATTGTTTAAGCGCATGAACTAGATGGGAGCCGATAAAGCCGTCTGAGCCTGTGACTAATACGCGCTTGAACATCGAATCTCCTCGGAGGATGGAATCTTTATATCAGTATGCTTTCTTAAAGCATTATGTAGCCCGGTTCTCAATAACGAGTCTACGATTCGCTTAATTAATGAAGGGCATCTTGATGCTACTGTTAGAGGAAAATATTGAACGCCAAATGCAAAGGATCCGGAAGCATTACACCTAGATCATTTTGCTGTTATCAATTTTGTTCTTATTCGAACTTGCGATGCCTGCATTGTTCATATACGTCAACATCGATTCCAGATGGCTATCGGAGCCTGCAAACAACTTTGCTAAAATGGGCTGGATTGGTTCTGGTTTCCGGAAGGGCTTTCTGGGTTCGGATAAGCAATTATAAACCTTCGAATCCTGAAGGTTCGTATTAGAATTTGGTCGGATAAAATATGGTCTACTTCACCAAGGATTACGTCCAGCTAGGCATAGACCACGTCTGGGCGCAGCTATCGGGCATCCCTAGTGGGGGCCGTGTTCTCGATGTGGGCGCAGGTTGGGGTCAGTACAACCCCCTTTTCCGGGAAAAATTCAGGAAGATTTACGCAATGGATGAGACCCCGGTTAGGTTTGGGAAAATGAACGATGCGGATATAAAGGTGAAATTTGACCTCGACAGCAAAAAGCCCTTCCCCTTCAAAGACGGCTTCTTTGATTTGGTTTTTGCCTCCAACATCATCGAGCACCTGCATAACCGTGGCCAGTTCGAAACCGAAATATTGCGCGTCCTAAGGCCTGGCGGCTGCGCGGTATTCATAACCCCAAGGCGCGTTTGCCTCATCTCCGAATTTGACAAGATCTACAAGGGAGGCTATAATGGGTGGGACGACGACCATGTGCACCTTTACCAGCCGGAGGAGCTAGCAAATGAGCTCGTGGAAAAGGGCTTTATCATCGAAAGAATATTCCCGTGCGGACTGCTTTTCTACTATATGCCCGCCCTTGGTTTTTTGGAGCCCCTGAATATGGGCTTTTCCATCCTGGCAAAAAAGAAGAAATGATCATTCCTTGAATGACCTATTCCTATGGAGGGAGCTAATTGCCATAGGCAGGTAAATTGGCACCCATACCGCCCATTTGTTATCGATTTCCCCTAGCCTTACAAACCGTAGTATTTTTTGAGGGGCCTTTTTATGAAGGCGAAGTTAAGGCCGGCCTTCCTCTCGATTGAAACAAGCACCTCGAAATCAGTCCGATCGGGAATCCGAAAGAGAACGAGGCAGACAGCATATAAAAGCCCGTAGAGCATGCCGAATACAAGCAGGCTAGTATCCGATGAGGGGATCGATAGCGCCCTGAATGCAGCAAATGAAGCGAACATGGATGCGCCACCGGAAACTATCATCCAAATAAATGCGCGCGAGACGGGCAGCGCACCCGTTAAGCGAAAAACGCCATATGCGTTAAGCCCCCCATAGAGCACAAGGGATAACGAAGTTGCAATGGCGGCGCCGGAAATCCCATAAACGGGAACAAGCAGATAATTGAGGGAAATATTTAACGCCGCAGCAAGCGTTATGTTGGTAAGTATCTGCCCAGTCTTTCCAAGCGCGGAAAGAACATCCGATGAATTGAAAAAAAGGGAATACGCGAGATATCCGAACGAGAGTATCTGAAGGGGAAGCTCGCCATCCTCATATGCTTGCCCGAAAAGCACGCGCAGGACCTGCCTTCCGAAGAACGCAAAGAGCATGAACAGCGCCAAATTGACTCCGAATGCCCATTTCGTTAGTACCGAATATATTTTCCGAAATTCGTCGGTTTTATTTAGGGTTAAAAGGCTTGAGACGATCGGAAGGAAAAGGAGGTTGAGGCTCATTGGCGCCATAATGAGCAGCGCTGCTGTCGGGAGCGCCGTGCTGTAGATGCCGGCTTGTGATGCACCCCAGAAATAGCCAATGAAGAAAACGTCAGTCCATGCAAGGAAGAAGTTTATGAGGCCAGAGAACATCAGGGGTATGGAAAACGGCAGGATTTCCCCTTCGATTCCGCGGTATCTTTCACCGGATGTGAAAAACCTGCGGATTTTCGTCTCAAGGAAGAAGAGGGCGACTATGAACGCTATGATTATCGCAAGCACATATCCAATCGTGATCCCTGCAAGGGACCAGCCTGCATATATGAAAGCGAGCGCAAAGCCCAGCTTGAGCCCAGTCTCGACGAACTGTTTTGTCAATATCTCGTATTGGATCTTCCCGAATGCGCGAAATGTGCCGAACAACACACCTTGCATCGCATAGAACGGCACCCCGATTGCCAGAATCCTAAGTACATCCGAAAGAACCGCCGTGTGGAAAATGCTTACCGCAATCCAATCCGCGGCTACAAACAGGCATACGGCAAATGAGAGGCTGACTACAAATACCGCCCGGAAGGAGGTGAAGAGAAGATCCCCCACCTCGCGGTTCTTCCCAAGCGAGCGCTTTTCTGAAATAAGCTTTTGGAGGGCAATACCTAGCCCCAGGAGCGAAACTGCATATATTATGTCAATAAATCCAAGCGCAATGGATAATGTGCCATATTCGCTTGAGCCAATGCGCGCGACAAGGAGCCTAAAGAAATAGAATGCTGCCTTCCCGAAAACCATGCCAGCGAAGAAAAGACCGGCACTTCTGAAAATGGTCTTTAGCGGGGATGGAAATAAATCCCCCTGCGGGCGCGCTTCAATTTCTTGTGCCATTGTGATTCCTATCCTATTCCGATCTACTTCATTAATGCAAAATATTAAAAGGTATCCGAGGGTATTATTGGCAAAGCCGACCAATAAGGGGCATGGCGGCTATCTTTTTAGATGGGTTTGACTGTTATGGGAAAGATAGACTGGTCGCCGCCAGAAATCAGCAATGATGACCGAATGGCGATGAAGGCAGTGATTGACTCCGGCTGGATGTCTGAGGGGAAGGCAACGGAGGAGTTTGAGGCGGCGCTCGCAAAACGCATCGGCTGCAGGCATGCGATCGTCACGAACAATGGAACATCGGCGCTTCTGGCCGCCCTTTGGGGAAACGGCATCGGAAACGGCGCCGAAGTAGTGGTTCCCGCATACACTTTCATTGCATCGGTTAACACTCCCAATGCGGTCGGCGCAAAATCAGTCCTTTGTGACAGCAACCCGAAAACCCTTAACACGGAGCCAGAATTCATGAAGCAGGTCCTCACTAGCAACACCCGTGCCATCATGCCCGTCGACATTGCCGGGATGCCAATTGACATGGGCGCTTTCGAGGATTTTGCGAAGGACAACGGCCTTGTCCTAATCGAGGATGGTGCGGAGGCAATAGGCGCGCGCTATCGCGGCCGCAACGTGGGCAACTCAGACCATGCAACGGTTTTCAGCTTCCACATGGCCAAACTCATAACAAGCATTGAGGGAGGCTGCATGGCCACCAACGACGATGTGCTTGCGGAAAAGGTGCGCATGATCAAAAATCATGGCACCCACAAGAAGGAGGCGAAGACCAATTTCTTCGGATTCGGCCTAAACTTCCGAACAACCGACGTCCAATCCGCACTTGGGCTCTCCCAGTTGTCGAGACTTAACCATTTCCTCAAAAGGCGCAATGAGGTTGCCAGGATTTATTCGCAGGAACTCGATGGCCTCGTAGGAATGCAGCAAGTGCCCGAGTATGTAAGTGTCCATGCGAGGATGTTCTTCCCTATTTTCGTCGAAGCCAGGAAGCGCGATGCGATTGATGCAGCGCTGAACCGGATGGGCGTATCAACGCGGATATGCTGGCCGCCTGCGCACAAGCAGCCCTACCACAGGCGCCTTTTCCCGGATGAAAAATTTCCTAATTCCGAAATGATCGGCGATACCATAATCGCGATCCCAATGGGCAACAGCACTACCGATGAGGAAGCGAAAACGGTTGCGGATGCGGTCAAGAAAGCCGTGGGGGAGAATTGAGATGGCTCATATACGGGAACTTGCCAGGGGAGACGCAAAAGACCTGGCGAGTTTTCTGCTCAGGCTTAGCCCTGAAACGCTCAGGTTCTGGAACCGATTCGGAAAACTCAGCAAGAGCTCCGCTTATGCAGTGGCGAAAAGGCAAGCGTCCCTCAAAAAAAACGAGGAAAGGGGCTATGTTGCATTGGATGGGCGAACGATCGTAGGCTATGGCTTTTTGCGCTTCTTTCCTGAAAAGCCCCAGAAAAAAACCACGTGCAGCCTAGGCATTGCGGTAGAGGACCGCTACCAGAATATGGGCATCGGTAGCGCACTGGTGGAAAAAATGATACGGGAGGCGAGGAGATTGCGCATGAGGAAGATCTGGCTTGGCACTTATTCCAGTAACAGCAGGGCGCTTAAGTTCTACCGCAATTTGGGGTTCCAGGTCGAAGGGGTATTCATGAGCGATGAATATTTCGATGGCAAGCCCTTCCATACGGCGAGCATGGCATTGTTCCTTGATGGCACGGGGGATGCGAACAAGGCGAGGCGGGCAATGCTCATGGATGCGATCGAAAAGGGGAAAACCGATCGTTAACCGAGAATTTCCTCGTAAACCCTAAGGTATTGCGCCATCACTTCCCTCTTATCGAACAGTTTCCTTGCAGTCCTTCGGGCATTCCTTGAGCAGCGCTTTCTGAATTCCGCGTCTGTTAAAAGCCTTAGCATCGCGTTTTTCAGCGTAGCAACATCCTGCGGCTCCGCAAGCCCGCCAAGCTCCCCGGTTTTGATTGGCGTTGCGAGCTTTTCCGTCGTGATAATTGGCTTTCCGCACGCCATTGCCTCCATGAGGGTCCACGCGAAGGAGTCCCGGTCGAATGAAGGCGCAACTACGATTTCAGAGGTGTTGTACCAGCCTGCCAGCTCCTTTTCCGGCACGTATCCGATGACCTCTACCTTCCCCCCAAGGCCCAGCCTGTTTATCGCTTCCTTTATCCTTGCCCGCTCCACCGGCGGCCCAATCATCACCAGTTTTGCGCCTGTGCGCTTTTGGATTTGGGCAAACGCCTCGAGAAGCACAAATATCCCCTTTTCCCTGACCATTCTCCCGACAAACAGCACGATGCGCCCCTTCCTTTTCCTTATTTTGCTAGGCGAGAAATGGTCCTCGACCCAGCACGGGACTGTGCGCAAGTTGCTGTTTGGGAAATAGTTTGCACGCAGGTGGTCTTCAAAGGACCAGAATGTCGTCGTTATCGTGTCCGCCAGCCGAAGGTAATTCAATATGAGCCTTTTCATCACAGGATTCGCAAAGTTCCTCTCCAGCTGGTGCCTTGTGAATAGGCTGATGACGGACTTGGCACCCCTGATTTTCGAGATTGCAATGGCAGCCGCAACCGGGGGCAGGGTGTAAAAACCGTGGTAAACGTCGTACCTTCGAAGCGAAACCCCCGCCGCCACGTAATCCTTTATGCGCTTAATTGGACGCGACCTTTCGGAACCGTGGGTTTTGAACCGGTAGACCGTCACCTTTCCTACCCTCTCCTTTTCCTCAAGTCCGCCCCAATTTGGCGTCAGGATATCTATATGCAGGCCGTATTTTTCAGATAGCCACTGCGCTATACCGAACACGAGCCGCTCGGTGCCCGCCCTCAGAGGGTAGGCAAAGTCGGATATGAGCAGCACCCTTGGCTTAGCCGCGTTTTTCGGCATACGCTATCAGCGCCTCTAGTAGTGAAGATGGCAAAACCCGGTCGGCAAAGAAAAAGATCCGCGCCATTTTCGGAATCGGGATGCCAAGGCCCGCGCCGTACGTCTTGATCAGCCTGAAGCCCGCCTTCCGGATCTCCTGCGACAGCCTCCTTCTGTTGAAGAATTTGACGTGATCGTGGTGCATCGAGTATGCGGGCATGTGGCCGAAAATCACAAGGACGCGATCCCGAAAGGAAGTGAAATTCGGGGTAGCGACGATCAGCTTGCCACCAGGCCTCAGCACCCTTTTGGCCTCCGCCAAAGCGTCCTGCGTTTCGAGGAAATGCTCTATCATTCCGGGCATGGCGACAACGTCGAACGAGGCATCCTTGAAGGGGAGGGCCTGGGCACGCGCCTTCACAACCTTAAGCCCCTTCTTGCGGGCCTCGCGCAGCGCCGAATCCTGAATATCCGCTCCAGTAACGTCATTGCCGTTGTCCATGATCAAGCGGGAAACAAAACCGCTGCCGCAACCAACCTCGAGCACCTTGTTTCCATTCCCGCACAGATCGATGAGTTTTTTCATTATGCGGTAATCGTACGATTTCTTGTATTCCGCCATTGTCATTTTAGGGATATAATGCACCTGATTGGACTCAAGATCGTGCCTATGCATGAAAAAATCACCTTCGATTACCGTATTACTCCGCATGTCAACTTCAAACCCAATTTGCGCGAATTTAAATTAGCGCATCGGCGGCTCTCGCCTAGCATCGGTAACTGCAGAAGTATATTTCATTTGCCTTTTTAACCCCCTGCGCTTTATTCTGCCAAAGCGTCGAGCATCAATTCAAAAATCCAGGCATGGACAGCCATATTCAATAGCCGGTGCTAATGGCGCTGATGGCCTTCACTCAGAAGCGCATCAAGGCCAACTGGCCGATCAATCTCACCAAGCCTCATCCATATCTCCAAGGTCATCAGGCTCCAAAGCTGCCTTGCTGCATATGCCTTTGAATGGGAATAATTTTCAATGATTTTGGCGATTTTAGCCTTGTCGAAAAGGCCCCTATCGCCTTCGATCAAAAGCGACTGTGCAATGCCACGCATATCCCCGCCAAACCAGTAATCCAGGGGGACGAAGAAGCGCGTTTTCTTCCTTGCTATGATTGCTCTTGGAAGAAGCGGATGCATCGCTTTTTTTAGGATGTGCTTTTCAACACCGCCTTTTAGCTTCATTCCCGAAGGAATGGTAAAGGCAAGTTCGGCCAGCACCCGGTCCAGGAGCGGCGCACGCGCCTCTATGGAAAAAGCCATTGCGGTCTTGTCCACCTTCATGAGCAGGTCCTCTGCCAGTTCCGTTTTTATGTCGAAAAGCTGCATCTGGGACATGAGCGTATCGGAAGCCATTGATTTTATCGTTTTTTGGGCAAAAGGCGTAAGGTCAGTTGCTCCAAGCTCTCCAGAACTGTATATTTGTTCGCGCTCGGCATTCGTAATGATTTCAACAAGGTCCAGATAGCTCCTCGCGGGATTGTCGAGATCCGAGATGAACGTCGAAAACCTTTCTATGCCCTTTTTTCCAAGAGCGGAAGAATATTTGAAAAGCGCATCCAGCACGGGCCTTGGAACAATTTTTGGCATTCTTGCAACAACATGCCTGCGGAAAATCCGCGGCACCAATTTTCCGTATTTGTAGGCAAGCTGCATTATCCGGTATTGCTCATACCCCCCGAAAATCTCATCGCCGCCCTCGCCAGTCAAAACCACCGTGACGTATTTTTTTGCGTATTTTGAAAGCAGGTAATTTGGTATCGCAGTAGGATCGGCCATGGGCTCGTCGAGGTGCCAAACGATGCGCGGTAAATCCTTTATGCTCTCGGGTTTTACAAGGAGCTCATGGTGATCTGTCGAGAATTCATCCGATACCGCCCGCGCATATTGCAATTCGTCGTACTTTGCTATTCCGAATCCAACCGAAAATGTCTTCACCGGTAAATCCGTATTCCTTGCCATCAGGGAAACGATGCTGGATGAATCAAGGCCCCCGGATAGGTATGCGCCAAGCGGCACTTCCGACATAAGGCGCATCCGCACCGATTCCTCCAATATCCTCCCAACTTTCTTTGCAAAATATGCCTCGGAATGATCCTGCGGCAGGTAAGAGAGGGCCCAGTATTTCTGGATCTTTATTTTTCCTTCCTGCAAGACAAGGTAATGCCCTCCGGGGAGCTTTTTCACTTTTTTGTATACTGTATCCGGGGCAGGTATGAACCGAAGCGCAAGGAAGCGGTCTATTGCCGAATAGTCAAACGATTTGTCGAAATTGGGCAAAACCCTAAGCGCCTTTATTTCAGAGGCAAATGCGAATACGCCACCTAGAACCGCATAATATAAGGGTTTTTTTCCGAACGGATCCCTTGCAATGAAAAGCCGCTTTTTTTTTGAATCATAAATCGCAAACGCAAACATACCGCGCAATCTGCTTAGCACATTAAAGCCCCATTCCTCATAGCCGTGGACGATTGTTTCGGTATCAGAATCGGTTTCGAAAACGTGGCCCAAACCCTCTAGCTCCGTTTTCAATTCCTTGTAGTTGTATATTTCACCATTGTAAACAATTGCAATATCGCCACTCTCGTTGAAGATTGGTTGGTTGCCCCCCGACACATCGATTATCGAAAGCCTGCGGTAGCCAATGGATATGCCTTTATCAATGAAATAGCCTCCGTGGTTTGGCCCCCTGTGCAAAATGGCATTGCACATTTTCCTGACAAGGCGCCTATCAGCCAAACCTGCAATTCCTGCAATACCGCACATGCTCATTCCACCGTTGCAAGCGCCTTCCAGCTGTTCTGGTTATGGGGATAAATCTGGGGAGCAAGGTTTGCGGCAAGGAACCAATTCCGGAACTCGCCTTGCTTGTAATACCTGGCTAGCGGAGCCGAGAGGAAATCGAACACGATCGCAAGCTTGTGCCTAAACGAGAATTTAGAGATGTATAGGAGGTAGGCGCTGCTTGGCAGGAATTTGGAATATTTGCCAATCAACGGGATGGCGCTCGCAATCCTATAGAATGCGCAGCTCAGCTCCAGGAGGGCCGTCACAGGATAGCTCAGGTAATAGAGCATTCTATGGGGAAGATGGGATGTGAAATATTTCCGGATCGGCTCAATTACCCTAGTCATCACGAAATTGTTTTCCCATCCATAAACCCAAACAAAAATCTTCCCGCCCCTCCGTACGTGTTTGAGAAGGGACCTAAAACCCTTTTCGGGATCTGGCAGGTGGTGAAGCACGCCGATCGAATAAACGAGGTCGAATTCCCTGCCGAAAGGGAGATTGTAGATATCAGCCTGTACTAGATGGAAATTTTTTTCTAGCCTGAGGTTGCCATATGCGGCATCAACCGCCTCGCTAAGGTCGATTCCCACTATTTCCCTGCAGTATTTTGAGGCCACAAACATGTGCCTGCCCATCCCGCAACCTGCATCGAGCACCATTTTACCCTTGAACATCGATGGCTTGAAAGGGCTAAGCCAGTCAAGGAACTGGCGCGTGTAATTCCCATGGTATTCTGGAAATTTCTTCCATTCAAAGCCAAAACTCTTGGAGGTGCGCCGCTTGGCATTCCTTTCGAAGGAATCTTTTGCCCCTGCTCGGAGCCTTCTGAATTTTCCGGAGTATTTTTCCATGAACCTTGGGTATTTGGCAAAGACCAGTTCTTCCATCATCTCCTCCGGCAGAATCCTTGGTACGGCCCGGATTATCGGGTACTCGGTGCCGCAGTGCCTGCAATCCAATTTTCCCGATATCACTTCCCCCCCTTCTTTACGATAGGCCCTAAGGGAAAAGCTCCCGCCGCACTTTAAGCACCGGATCAGCGATAACAAGCGGTCTTTCATGGCAATAACCCTAAAGTATTTTTTCAATCTCGTATTCGCTTTCCTTGGCGGTGTTGTAGTATGTCCGCACTTGGATTTCGCTTAGGAACCCGAACATTACGAACTGGAGGCCCATGATTGCAAGCAAAGACATCAGGAGCAGCGCAGGCGTTAGCTCGACGGGCTGGTAATATAGCAATAATGCAACCAGCTTTACAAGGGCGATTAGGAAGGAAACACCCATCATGAAAAATCCGATCAGCCCAAAGAGGTGAAGCGGCCTGGTGGAAAAGGAGGACCAGAATTTTATGTAGAGCAGGTCGAGGAAGCCCTTTAGCAACCGTGTGAAATTGTATTTCGTTTTCCCGAATTTCCTCGGCAGGTGGCTGACCTTGATTTCGGAAATTTTGAAACCCTTAGTGTAGAGGATGGCCGGGATGAACCGGTGCATCTCGCCAAATAATCTCAGGTCCCTAAGTGTTTCCCGCCTATACGCCTTGAGGGAGCACCCAAAGTCATGGAGCTCAAGGCCGGTTAGGTATCGTGCAAGCCAGTTTGAGAACAAGGAGGGCAGCTTTTTCGAGATTGCAGCATCTTTCCTCTCATGCCTCCAGCCGCTCACCACATCATACCCCTTGGCTATTTCCCTTAGCAGCAAGGGTATGTCTGCCGGGTCGTTTTGCAAATCGCCATCCATAGTAACAACGACATCCCCTTTTGCCATTGAAAATCCGGCATCAAAGGCGGAGGTCTGGCCAAAATTGCGCCTGAACCGCACCGCGGAAAAACGCCTATCCTTCCCCCTTGCCTTTCGGATTGCCTCGAAAGTTCCATCGGTGCTCCCATCATCTATAAGGATTACTTCAGCCCTTGTTTTTTTCCTCGCAAGATTACCTAAAGCTGAGCGCAAAGAGGCAAACAATGGCACGATATTTTCCCTTTCATTGAACAGCGGAACAACTATTGAAATCATCATGATGCTCACTTCCCCATCTTCCAACTTAAATAGCGCTCAATGCCCTCCTCGATACCAACTTTCGGAGAAAATCCCAGCAGTTTCCTTGCCTTTGATATATCCGCACCGGTATCCTTAAGATCGCCCTTTTGCAGCGCCACCTTGGTGACCTTCACCCTTCGATTCAAATTCTGCTCCAATAAATTAATTAAGCGCACCAGCTGCACGGGATGGGAATTGCCAATATTGAAGACCTCGAAGCGGAACTTCTTGCGAAGCGCAGCCAGTGTCGCCGAAACTGCATCGGTAATATAGGTATAGTCCCGCCTGCTCGAGCCATCGCCAAACATCTGGATCGGCGATCGATTCAAAATACAATCGGTGAATTTCGAGATCGCAAGGTCAGGCCGCTGCCTTGGACCGTAAATGGAAAAATAGCGCAGGCAGGAAGAATTGAGCCCGTATAGCTCCGAATAGCTCCTCACATATGCCTCGCCCGCTAGCTTTGATGCGCCGTAGGGCGAAGCTGGGAGGGGCTCATACGTCTCTTTCCAGGGCATCCTTGGGCAATTGCCATATACCGATGATGAAGAGATGAAGACGAAGTTTTTCACGCCAAAATTCGTGGCGGCTTCCAGAACGTTAAGGGTGCCGCGGACGTTTATTTCCTCATATATGAACGGATCTGCAACAGAGGGCCTAACGCCAGGCCGTGCTGCAAGGTGCACAACCCCTTCAGGGGAATAGTCGGCCATCAATTCCTTGAGATGCCCGCTCCGAACATCAAGTTCCTTAAAAATGAAATTCTCTTTCTTCCGAATTGGCGCCAAATTTGCCATCTTCCTCTCTTTTGGGTAGAAAGGATCGAAATTGTCTACGCAAATAACCTGCTTTCCTTGGTCCAGAAGCGCTTCGCAAAGGTGGCTGCCTATGAAACCGGCTCCACCGGTGACGAGAATGCTCATGTTGCTCCCCTACCTATGGCTTTGTACACCACCTTACTTTTGCCTCCTTCCTGTTCAACTATCCGCCGCGAGTCGATTACGAGAGGGAATGCCATGAGCTTTTCAAAATACTCCAGCGGTTTTTTGAATTCTTGCCAATCCGTTACAATAAAGCACGCATCCGCGCCATTAATTGCCTCCTCCATGGTTTTGGAATATGCAATGTTATGAAAAAGCCGCCTGAAATTTTCCATGCCCCTTGGGTCATATGCCCTAACGCTGCAACCCATCCTGACCAATTCGCCAACTAAAGTAATCGCGGGGGATTCCCGGATGTCATCGGTGCCTTCCTTGAATGCAAGCCCCAGCACAGCCACCTTTTTTCCGCTCAGGGAAAGTTCGGCGCTAGCTAGCTCAATCATCCGCATGGGCTGCAGGTAGTTGATTTCCATCACGGCTTCAAGCAATGTAGGCTCGAGGCCTTTTGAGGAGGAAAAATGCATCAGTGCCTTCACATCCTTGGGAAGGCAGCTGCCTCCAAAACCCGGGCCTGCTTTAAGGAAATGGGGGCCAATTCGCCGATCCATGCCCATGCCCTTTGCCACCAAGTCCACATCTATGCAAAGCCTATCGCAAAGGTTTGCAAGCTGGTTGACAAAGCTTATTTTGGTGGCAAGGAACGAATTGCTCGCATATTTTATCATCTCTGCCGTAGAAATGGGAACATAAAGGATTGGGCTTTTGAAATCTGAATGGAGCTTCCCTAGCAGTTCAAAGGCCGCCTCATCCTCGCAGCCTATTATTATCCGGTCGGGATTCTCAAAGTCCTCAAGGGCGGTCCCTTCCTTCAAGAACTCCGGGATCATTGCAATGCCAAAATCTGCCCCTGCTTTTTTGCCGCTTTCCCTTTCAAGGATAGGTGCAATCACGCCCGAGGTGGTACCGGGAGTAACCGTGCTTTTTACAATAATGACCTTATAGCCCTTCGCAGCTTTCAGGATTTTGCCTATATGCGCTGCTGCATCCCTTGCAAAATCCAAATTTACCGAACCGTCGGTGCCGGAAGGTGTGCCAACGCAGATCAGAATTATATCCGCATCAGCAAGCGATGAAAACGATGATGATGCGGCAAGTTTTCCTTCTTTAACAAGCCCTGCTAGTAGCGTTTCTAGGCCCTTTTCGTATATCGGCGGATGGCCGCGGTTAATCTGGCCGATTTTCTTCTCATCAATATCGACGCATGTGCAAGAATGGCCGCGCTTTGCATAACCGCTCGCCGATACAAGGCCGATATAGCCAGCGCCAACAAAACCAAGCTTCATAATTTCACCCAATTACCTTGAAAACCATGATATAAGGATTTGTTTCGCTAGGGAATACCTTCATTAGTTGGAAACGGGAGGGATTTAGAAGCACGTACTCGATCGAATTGGTTGGGTT
>JBDRDM010000088.1:0-3769 GCA_043820675.1 Microcaldota archaeon | reverse complement strand
ATCCATTCAATTGGAAAAATCCGAACTTAGCTATTTTGGCGGAGTGGACCAGTCGGCATATTCGAGACTGTACGGTCAGGGAACCGGGTTAGTCAAAGGAGATGATGTCACAATCGTGTTCTTTGATGAGAAGAGCAATGTAATCTACAGTAAAACATTCGATATCCAATCTTTGCACGAGATAGTGGAAGTGGATTACAAGGAGTTCGACTTTTCAGCCAAACATGCAACGCCAGCTGCGGCCGCTGGAACGGAAGAAGCAACCAATGCCGAACAAACCCCGAGCTTTTTCGTAAGGCTTAATGGCATGCCTGCGGATGCGACAATTTCAGTAACTCCGGCGGTTTATGGGAAGACCGCATTGTTAGTGAATGGATGGACATCATTGGGAAACAAGCCGATAACCTCCAGTCTTGCCAGCACAAGCGGCGGTTATTCAGCGACATACGATTCATATAGAGTAAACGCCCTTACCGGAACCAAGAAGTTCAGCAAAGACCAAAAAGTGAGGCTCCAATTCTATAAGGATGGCAAGATAGCCTATGTTAGCCCAGAATTCACTCTTGAAAAACCCCAGCAAGAATTAGTAGTGCAGTATTTTGACCTCCAGGTAGCAAGCGCAATGAAGGAAGCGGAGGAATTCCAAAAGCAACTGACCCGGGCCGAGGAAGCTAGGATTTCTACGCAAGCCGGAATACCGCCAAGTTTCTATGTGAGGCTGGATGGAATGCCCACCGTTGCAACAATTTCCGTTACACCTGCGGTTTATGGGAAGTCGAATTTCAATACAGATAAATGGATCGCCCTGGATAACAAACCGATTGCAACCAGCCTTGCCAGCACGAGCGGAGGGTATTCCGATATATATGATTCATATTATTCTCCAGGAATCATTAGCTCTGGAAATACGAAATTTACCCAGGGAATGAGGGCGAAGTTGCAGTTCTACAAGGACGGCAAAATCATCTACGTCAGCCCGGAATTCACTCTGGATAAGCCATTGCAGGAACTAGTTGTAAACTATTTTGACCTCCAAGTGGCAAGTGCATTGAAGGAGGCAGAGGAATTCCAAAAGCAGGTAGAGGAGGATGAAAAGAAGCTCTCATTCCAGGTGTTCGTTAGGGGAATGCCGGCTGATGCGCAAATCACGGTATCGCCCCTAATAATAGACCTCACCTCGCAAAGGGGCACAAGCAAAATTTATTACGATTCCGGGAACAGGAATGGAGGAAATTCGGAATTGTTCGCATTCGATGATCTTGCAAAGCAGCCCATAAGGGGTTCGGAAGTCAGATTGTCCTTCTATGACAAGTCACTAAAGCTCATTTATACGAAATCCTTTTTCCTGGAGAGGAAGAACCAAATAATGGAAGTCGATTATAATAAATTCGACGTGCCAAGAGGGGCAATTATTGATGCAAAACCCTCGCTCGTATCAATTCTTACCAGGGGAATGCCGGCAGCACGCGAAGTAAGGCTGCTTGCAACAAGGCTTGTTCCAGAAGTAGTGCTAGCAGCATCCGAAAAATTCACCGACCCCCGAGGCTATGCGCGATGGGATGTCTATGATGACAAAGGGATCGTCAAGAAAGGCGATTTAATATATATGCAATTTTACGACCATGGGGAAGTGGTTTACGAACACACGTTCCAATACGATCCGGAAAGGAAGGAAATCGAAGTGACCTATGGTTATTTCAAGGGTGCATAATATGAGAAACCTGAGCATTCTGGCAATTGCGGTTTTGGGACTGGCATTATTTGGCTGCACGCAGCCGCCGGTGGAAATTCCAACGGCAACCCCAACGACGGAGGCAAGAATGTACCAAAGCGTCAGCATCGGCACTTCGTCTTCAGCGGAAGTGCCCACTGGTTGGGCTAAAAAGCAAGGAACAGTAATGGCAGATGCATCCTTCACGGATAGCAGATCCGGATCAGTAATTTCCTTTGCATCATTGCCAATGGAGGATGAAACACTGGAGAATTTTGCAAACGGCCAATTGGAGCAGACGGATAATGAGCTTTCAATTAATCCTTTGGCATTGGCATTTGCTAGGAACCTTGGGGTCAACAGGTTTGGAGAGCGGGACTGGTATGTTGCCTGCTATACTTTCACCGATGAAACCGGCAAGGATTTCGAGCAATGCTCCTCATTTACGGCCTGCGGCACAAATTCGGGAATTGTGCTGGTTTCCGCTGAAGGGAAAGGGGAACTGAAAACGCAAATCCCAAGCTACCGGCATGCACTTGAGACGTACAAGTGCTAATAAAATATCAGGAGGATGCGGCAAATTTGGAGAGGAATAACTTTGCGCTTGTTACGGCATCAGCGGTCCCCGAATATACTCATTTTCCCTCCTCCTTTGGTTACCTTTACCTAATACATCCTCCTTTGCATACCCATGGGCGGGGGGCTTGGAGCAACCGGATTCTTGGGCAATGCATACCCCAGCACGATCCCGACAAGGATTGGCATGAAGTCCATCTTCCCATACAGGACGATGTGGCCAAGGGTCAGGAAAACAAAGGCGATGATGGAAAGCATCGGAAGGCCATCCGCGATCACCATATCCCATGGATGCCTTGCTATGTAGGCGCCAAAGACTCCAAAAACCCCAGCTGCAGCGCCGAATAGGGGAATTGCGGGCTCGAGCCCAAATGATACGGAAAGAAGGCCGAAGTTGCCGGCAATGCCGCCTGCAATGTAGGCAAGAGCGTAATATTTAGCGCCAATCTCCCGCTCGAAATCCTTTAGGAGAACCGAATAAAGCGAAATCAGAAGAAGCATGAGGAAATTGGTGTAGAGGAAGAAGGTCGTTAGGTAGGAATAGGGAGGGGAGGCAATTGCCGGGAAGGCTAGGAATGCAAAATATGCGAGCCAATACGCTTGAAGCAGGTAGTCGGTCAGCATGGAATGGTGTAGGCGAAATCGGAATAAAAAGGGATGGAATGCAGGATCGGATTAAACGGGAATCCAGAAGAGAAGGCCGGGCGAATGAAGGAACAGGCCCCCTAACCCTTCTTCCTTTTTTTCGCAAAGATATTTTCCTCAAGCAGGACCGCAAGGAGGTAGGGAACAATAAGGAAGGCAAAGGCTATCAGAAGGTAGCCGATCACCGTAAATTCATGCCTTGCGCCCACCAGCATGTATGGGCCGAATTGGATGGGGCAAAGTGAATCAATTGCAGCAGGAGGGTTGGGGATTACCGGCTGCACCGTGCAGGGAAAGATGGATACGGAGTTCGCGGCAAAAAACCAGATGAATACAACCACCAAAACGGAAAATATTGCAAATGTCCAATAAGAGGGCTTCAATATCCTATCCATGCACATGCAAACCACCAAATCTTCTTGGTCGGTTTGGCTATTTAATGATTTCCTATGGCTAAAGGTATTGCTTAACTGACAATAAACCAAAAAGCACTCTTAAAAACCCCAATTCCCTATATGTTTCAGGAGGGGGTTGGGAAGTGCTTGAGAAATATCTCATCTATTTGAAGCCGGGCATGCCGGTTTTGGTGCTTTTTGCGGTTTTGGGGGGCTATTTTACTTTTTTCTTTGAAACGCCCTTCCAAAACCCGTGCGTGCCGTGCAACGGCCTTGCATGCCCTTATGAGGGATTTTGCTACAGGATTTACGGGCTGCCCTTGCCGACGAACGATACATTGACGGGCCTTGCAATGCTCTCATACCCGCTCGCATTCGGGTTCATGGCAATTGATCTTGCAATCTGGTATCTCATAAGCTGCGGAATCGTTATCGGGTACGG
>JBDRDM010000087.1:0-2755 GCA_043820675.1 Microcaldota archaeon | reverse complement strand
TATCCCTTCGAATCTCCCTTGATGCAATTGAAATCGGAGGTTGTGGAAAAAACCCTAGAAAAATATTTTTCCAGGTCATCTACCTTCAGTTTAAAATCGATGAAATCGCGGGTCGCATTTGAGATGACTACCAAATCGTATCCCTTACCCAACCTCTCCAGTGCCGGCACAGTATCCGGATACAATTTTATAAGATGGCTGCTCCCTTCCAGCAATGAGTTGTAATCCCCCTCCAGCCCAAGCTCCGAAAACCAGAACTTGATGTCGTACCATTTAGCGTCCCTATCGCCGACGTACTCGTAGGCTGAAAAGACGGCCTTCTTGGCGGTTTCAAAATCCAGATTGTTCTTTTTAGCAAACAGCCTCGGGATTTCTGTGAGCCAGACGGCCTTTTCGAAATTAAGATCCGCTAACGTTCCGTCCAGGTCGAATGAGATGGTTCCATTAGTGCTTCCCCTTTCATGTGTGGGGAAATCGGTTTTCATTGAGTTTCTCCTCCAGCAAGCCTCCTGATAAGCAAAATGAACTTGTCGTTCAGATTCGATTTGAAAAAATCCAACGTTTCTCTTGACACTACTGGGTCGGTCAAGTATTTGAATTCTTGATAGCCAGGCTCGTCGAGTTTAAATCGTCTATGTGCAAATCCTGTTCGGTTTTTATTCCCAAAGGATTGCAGTTCGACACCAAGCCAATCGGGATGCATTCCTCCCCTTCTGTATGTTGGCAATACTTTAGCTTCAGGTATCTTGGTTTTAAGGGCAGAATCAGAATCAATGAAAGTAATCAAGTTTGGATCTTTTGGCTTCCAGGTGGCCGAATCTCTCCAGTGAGGGGCTGTTGTGGCATGGAAGTCTATGACGGGGGATGAGATTCCATTTAACCTTAAGAGAGTAATTAAATCTTTCATTCGTGGCAACCTTGACAGATTTTTTTCCGCTCTCTTGCGTTGAAAAGCGGAAACAGTTGCTTTTCTGATTGAGGGCAGATGAAGGAAAACATCGGCAAAGTTGAGGTCGGCCCAATGGATTTTCCGGGACTTTTCTAGAAGATGAGCCGCTCTTGCGGCTTCTGTAATTGCGAATGGAATAGTCAATTTACCTGGAAACAATACCACCGCAGCTCCAGAGCGCTCCCATTCCTTATGATGTCGGCGGGCCAAAATATGGGTCCCTTCATTTGGATGCTCCCCGGTGAAAATAATCACCCTTCGCTTTTGTTCCGGAAGGGCTTTTAGCAATCTAACCAATTCCGCTGTATTATCCGGCTTAAGAACCATACTCTACGCTAATACTGATTTAGCAATATAAATAGTTGCAATTTGCATTTTTCATCTGCCAGTACTCAGCACTCTATTTTTAATATTCGGTGGAATAATTTTCTGTATGGGAATAAGGGCAACGCCGGGGAAGCCAATTGTTGTCATTGATTTAGGCCCGGGCCGGGGAGAGCGGTTGGAGCGGATTGGACGTCAAGGAAACAAGGCATCCAGGAAATTCGAGCCAATCGGTTATGATTCGGGTGAGGATCAAGGCGCCATGCATCATCCCCTGAAATTCTCGACGATCCACATGATGGATTTATTGGAAGGTCTTAGCGGTCATAGGGATAATTCCGTTGATGCAATTTTATCGGATTTCGTTTTGGGCTACTATGTCGAAGAGGGCCCAAGGCAATTAAGGTATAAGGATTTTTCAAACCCCCAAATGGATTATTTCAAGCGGGCTGCGGAAGTCGCCTTCAAAAAACTTAAGCCCACCTCCCCGGGATTAAGTTCTGGCCGAACCCCCACTAAAAAATATTTTTCTATCCGGCTAGCTGCAGGCGATATGCAGGAAATACTGAGAATGTTGCGGGGGATCGGCTTTATCGCCTCTGCAAGGCCGATGACTAAAAGGGAAATAAGCGCAACCGTTTGGAGCCGGGAAATGGCATCGAGGCCTCGCGCACGCATGTATCAGATCAATGCCCATAAGCCGGAAAAGCCTAGAATTTGAACTCCGCTTCCCCGTACACTTTCTCGCAGTAGTTGCATTGCAGCTTAAGTGGGTTCCTTTCCTTCACGTGCAGCCGTGAAATGCCCTCTCTATTAGTTATGCAGTTTGGGTTTGGGCATGGCACAACCCCTTCCAGCAGATCGGGCAGTTTTACCTTGTATTTTTCGATAACTTCGAAATCCTTTATCACATTGATCGTGGCATAAGGCGCAATGAGCGCAATCTTTTCGAGCTCCTTTTTCTTTAGGTCCCTCCCCTCAATCTTGATTATGTCCTTTAAGCCGGAGGTTGCGGATGGGACATTGATGAGCACCGAGATTGTCGCCTTGAACGTCTCATCAATACCGAGTATTGATAGTAGTTTGACCGCCCTTCCCTGCGGCACGTGATCGATCACGATCCCGCTCTCGATTTTCTTGACCTTCAGCATGTCCTTTTCCGCATTTTTTTGCATAATGATTACCCTGCGACGAACTTGCATGAATCTGTTCGTTTATTGAAAAATTAATGGAAATGCTCCCGTATGCTCTCTCCATTCCATCCTCTTTCGTTCCGCCCTTATTCAATCCCCTAAACCGCTTAAAATCAACGATAATATCGCCATCCTTGCAGGAATGCCGTTCGCCTCCTGCTCGAAATACTTTGCCCGCTTATCCAAATCCACCCCCGTTGCTATTTCATCCACCCTCGGGAGGGGATGCATGAGCATCGCATCGGGCTTGGCTGTTTTCATCATCTGTTCATCGATTATGTATGCGGCC
>JBDRDM010000086.1:0-8042 GCA_043820675.1 Microcaldota archaeon | reverse complement strand
TGAACCTAAGTGATACATGAAAATGAACAAATTGACTCAGGAGGAGGAAAGGGTCATTGTAAGAAAAGTAACAGAAGCGCCATTTACGGGTGAATACGACGATTTCTTCCAGCCCGGAACATATGTGTGCAGGCGGTGCAGCGCTCCGTTATATGAATCAAAGGACAAGTTCAATGCGCACTGCGGCTGGCCAGCATTTGATGATGAGATAAAAGGTGCGGTGAAAAGGAATCCTGATCCGGATGGCATGCGAATCGAAATTCAATGCACTAAATGCGGCGCGCACCTGGGACATGTGTTCGAGGGGGAAGGGCTTACCAAGAAGGATATCCGGCACTGCGTGAATTCCATTTCAATGAAATTCATACCTGAAAAAACATGAAGGAAAAAAATGGCTTTTGGAATGGCCGCAAAATGGAATAACGAATTGAGATCTTTTTTTGGCCCTATTCAATAAAAATTTAATTCGAAGGCAATGATTATGGAAGCAATTGTGTTTGGGGGAGGCTGCTTTTGGTGCACGGAAGCCGTATTCAAGATGATGAAAGGCTTAGTAAGCGTGCTTCCGGGTTATTCCGGAGGACATACGGTAAACCCGGGATTCCGAGAAGTCAGCTCCGGAACAACGGGCCATGTGGAAGTCGTGAAAGTGGACTTCGGGCCTAAAACCGCAAGGCTCGCCGATTTGCTTGAGATATTCTTTGCATCCCACGACCCAACGCAGCTCAACAGGCAGGGGAATGATACCGGCACCCAATACCGCTCGGCAATATATTATTCGAATGGAGCGCAGGAAAAAACGATTAATAAATTCATCAAGGAAAAGCAGAAAGCGTACGGAGATAGGAAAATAGTAACCGAAATCGGGCCGCTTGGCGCGTTTTATCCTGCAGAGGAAAGGGACATAGGCTTTTTCGCAAAAAAACCCCTGCAACCGTATTGCATGTTCGTAATTTCCCCAAAAGTTGCCAAGATAAAAAAGAAGCTTTCTGAAATGGGGAAAGGTTAAAGCCGCTAGCTTGGAATGCTTGTTTGCCAATCATTAGTGCCGGGCAATCAAATAAGCTAAAAAAACCCAACCCCCTAACAGGTTCATCTGATTTTGAAACGAGGGGATAAACATGGAAATAAGCAAGGGCCTGGAAAAGACAATGAATGAGCAGATTAACCACGAATTCTCCTCGAGCTACATTTACCTTTCGATGTGCGCTTACTTTGAGCGCGAGGGGCTAAATGGGTTTGCCGGCTGGATGGAAAAGCAATCTGATGAGGAAGTGGAGCATGGGATGAAATTCTTCAAATTCATCCATGAGCGCGGAGGAAAGGTTACACTTTCCGCAATTCCCGCCCCAAAAACGGAATGGAAATCGGCCCTCGAAGCTTTTGAGGATGCCTACAAGCACGAAGTTAAGGTCACAGCACTAATACATGCGCTAAAGGATGGGGCCCAGTCCGAAAAAGACCATGCATCTGATGAATTCCTCGATTGGTTTACCTCCGAGCAGGTGGAAGAGGAAAAGCAAACATCCGAAATCGTCCAAAAATTAAGGATGGTGGGCGATTCGAAGCACGCACTGCTAGCGCTTGATGCGGAGCTTGGGAAAAGGAAGGGGGGAAAGGAATAGTCACAGCAGATTTTTGCCAATTTAAATGGCTTTGCTGCAATAACAATTTGCGTGATCGGAATCGATTCACATGAATTATTCGGGTTTAATAATCGACAAATGGGGGCAGGTCCCAATTTCCGGATCCAGCAGGGCCCCTACAATCTATCTGTTCAGGCATGCGCAGACCAACTACAACAAGAACAGATGGTTCACCGGATGGAAGGATTCAAAACTTACGCCATTTGGAAAGAGGCAGGCAAGAAAGGTCGCCGAAAAATTGAAGGGAAAAAAATTCGAAATAGCGGTCCATACCCGACTTTCCCGTTCAATTGACACTTTGAATGCAGTGTTGAAATTCCATCCCGAATGCAGGCACGTTTTCACGGACGACCGCATGATCGAAAGGAACTACGGCGATTTTTCGGGCTCAAGCCATAAAATCTATGCCGCAAAATACGGAGAGGAAAAATTACATATTCTGCGCCGCTCCTACGATAATGTGCCGCCGAATGGAGAGAGCGTCAAGATGGTCGAAAAGCGGGTCTACGAATTCATGGATGAGCTGCTTCCGTGGATGGAAAGGAATAAGGTGAATGTGGCAATTTCCGGCCACGGCAATAGCATGCGGCCGTTCAGGAGGAGGCTCGAGCACCTAACGATCGGAGAGATGATGAAGCTGGAAAATCCGTGGGATGATTATTTTGAGTACAGGGTATGAATCTAAAAAAAGAAATTCAGTTCCAAACATAGGTCAAATAGGCAAATGAAAAGCTACACCAAATATTTGTGGTTCGAGACGAAGAAATTGCGCGAGATCGTGCCCATCACTGATCAAGTCGAGGAATGCGTCCGGGAAAGCAAGGTAAAGGAAGGGTTCTGCTTGGTTTCGGCAATGCACATCACGGCATCCGTTTTTGTGAACGATGAGGAATCCGGAATTTGGGAGGATTTCGGGAAGTGGCTGGAAGGGCTTGCGCCCTCATCTGTTGACTGGAAACACAATCATACGAGCGACCCGAACGCGGATGCGCACCTCAAGCGCACCATAATGGGACAACAGGTGATTTTGCCAATCACCAAAGGAAAGATCGATTTGGGCCCATGGGAGAAGGTGCACTATGGGGAGTTCGACGGAAAACGGAAGAAGAGGGTTATTGTGAAGATCATAGGCGAATGATTTCAACGATTGGCCATTTCCTTTCTGCAAAATGCACGGATCCTTCATTCTTCGTGAACCATGCATATTCAACCAATACCCTTAAGTTACTGATTCTGTTAATTCAATCCTATGGCAAAACGCGGCAAACCCATATGGAAAAGGGCGCTGGGGGCGCTTGCAGGCGCACTTGCCAAACTGCTGATTATCGTCCTGAAAATAATCGAATGGGCCGCAACCGAATCAACCCGCGTTCTAGCCGGACTTTTCCTATCATTGCTCAATTTCGCTAAAAGGAAATTCGCAGGCTCGCTTGACGAGCGGAAACGGCCTAAGGGATCGGCGCAATACGCGGATCTTTTGGTCCTTGAAGCAAAGGAAGGCTCGTTTTCAGCATTTGAAAACTACCTTTTGGCAAACAAGAGCACCATTGGCATAGTCCTTGGGGCAAGGGGATCGGGAAAAAGCGCCCTTGGGATGCGGATTTTGGAAAACGTGCGTGCAAGGAGCGGCAGGAACGTTGCGGCAATGGGCTTCCAGAAGGAATCACTTCCCAAATGGATCCATTGCATTGAAAATCTTGATGAGATACGCAACGGATCATTTATCCTTGTGGACGAGGGGGGGATCGTTTTTTCGGCAAGGAGGGCTCTTAGCGATGCGAACAAAATCCTAAGCGAGCTCCTGCTGATATCAAGGCACAAGGACATCAGCGTTCTTTTCATCTCGCAGAATTCGGCCAATTTGGACATCAACGCATTAAGGCAGGCGGACTATTTGCTCCTCCGGAAAAGCGCACTCCTCCAAAAGGATTTTGAGAGGAAGAAAATACGGGAAGTATATTTGCAGGCAAAGGGGCTATTTGAAAAGCACGGGAAGGATAAGCAGAAGATTACATACGTATACTCCGATGAGTTCTCGGGCTTGGTCGCAAATCCGCTTCCGACATTTTGGAGTGAGGGTGCAAGCAAGGGATTTGGCGGCTTCAAGTTAAAATAGCTCTTTTGGAATGAAAACCCATCGGCTTTCTCACCCTAATTCCAATAATTTGTTTTAATCATCGCCATCATCCGCATCATCGTCAGCTTCATCAGGAGGCGCATCATCAACAACCTCACTGAACGCTTCCTGATCCTCCCGCTTTTTTTGTTCCTCAAATGGGGAGGTCCGCATTATGAGCGCAAACGCCGCCAGTGCGGCCGAAGCCCAAATAAAATCAGCTGAGAAGGAAAAAATAGCAATTGCGACAAGAAGCAGCACAATCTTCCATTGCAGGCTCGCCGATGGCATTAGCATATTTGAAATTTATACGGGCAGGCTTAATAATATTTCGAATTTATTGGAAAGAAAGCACGATCAGCCCAATGGAACGCCAATCTCGCCCTTCCCGAACATGATCGCAACTCCGGAAAGGATCAAAACAAGCCCGAATGTTCCCTGCCCCCAGGCGATCATGAGCACTCCTGCAACTATTAGCAAATCGTCTACTGTTGAGAAGAAATTGATGATTTCGAGCATGGGACCACGGGCGGATTTCTTGATTTTGGTTCAACGCCGGAAACTTCCCCCTCTGCGGGAATGCTGGCCATGGGACGAATGACTGCCGCTTTGCCGATGCTGCGGTCGGCCCCTGCCAGCATGCTGCGGCCGGTTGCCTTGCCCTCCGTGCGGACGGCCGCCTCCATGGGATCCTGTTGGCCGCCTTCCCCGAAATTCGCCTTCGCCTCCCCCGTGCCTGCCCATATGCTCAGGCCTTTTGCCAAAGCCCCGGTACTCGTCGTCCTTGATCTCGGGAAGCTTTAGGCCCTCGATTTTCATCTCGGGTATCTGGCAATGCAAAGTAGTGGAAAACTGCTGGATGGATCGGAGCTCTTCAACATTGGATACGAACGAAATGGCTTCCCCGGCCTTTCCGGCTCTTGCGGTTCTGCCGATCCTGTGCGCATAGATAAGGGCATCCTCCGGAAGGTTGTAGTTGACGATTAGGTCCACATCGTCCACATCGATCCCCCTGGAAGCGATATCAGTTGCAACAAGGATGTTGGAATGGAGGTTGCGGAAATCATGCATGGAACGGTCCCTGCGGGATTGGGTGAGGTTCCCGTGGAGGAGTGCAGCCTTCATGCCGTTGCGCTCCAGGGAATAGAAGAGGTTGTCTGCGCCCCTTTTGGTGCGGACGAAAAATATCGAAAGCCGGGGTTTGCGCTCCCTTAGGAGATGCAGCAAAATCTGCATCTTATGGCGCGGATCCGACATTATGTAATGCTGGGATATGCTCTCAACCGTGATCTTATCCGCGCTAACGTTGACGGTTTCGGGCTTATGGAGGTATTGCTGCGCCAGGCTTACTATCTCACCTGGCATCGTGGCAGAAAAGAGCATCATCTGCCTTTTTGGCGGCGCGTGCGAAAGGATCCTCCTGATGTCGTCGATGAATCCCATGTCAAGCATGCGGTCAGCTTCGTCAAGAACGACCGTATGCACTTGTGCAAGCGAGATGGACTTTCTTTCAAGGTGGTCAAGGAGCCTGCCGGGAGTGCAGACAGCGATTTGTACGCCCTTTTGTAGACGGCGAAGCTGCTTTTGGATGTCCTCGCCCCCGTAAATTGCAAGAGTGGAATGCGGAACGTATTTTCCAAGCTCCTCGAATTCCGCCACGACCTGCATTGCCAATTCCCTTGTGGGCACGAGGATAAGGGCCTGCACATGATTTTTTGGCTGGAGGGTCTCGAGGATGGAAATGGCAAAAGCGGCCGTTTTTCCAGTGCCGGTGCGCGCCTGCCCTATAAGGTCCGAGCCCTGCAATAGCAGGGGAATTGCTTCCCTTTGGATGTCTGTTGGCTCCTTGAAGCCAAGTTCGGTTATTGCCTTCAATATTCCGGGCTGCAAACCCAAATTCTCAAAGCTCATTCATGATCAACTTTAATGCACTAGCATTAGGGTACGGTTTACGTGGGGGATATTTTTAAATGCGCATCTTGGGCTTTTTGTATCTGCGGCTGGCGCCAGAAAGCACCGATTCCCGCTTCTTTTTTGGGAATTTTTCAGTAGCATACCTCAGCAAAATCCTGGGCGCATCCGTATGCTTATGAAGGAAAGCGTTGATTTCAACATAGTGCGCCTTTGCCGCCTCCCTTAAAAGCCAGCCAGTGCCTTTCTGCACCATTTCATCCGGATCATATACGTTCCTTTCCGCAATCGCAAGGATATCCTGAAGGAAAAGGCCGCGTTTTGCGGGGATGATCAATGTAACGCAGGCAGCTCTCCTGACCCACCTATTCTTGGATTTGGTCCATCGGGGCAGTCTTTTGATCAATTCCGGGTTCCTTTCAATGCAATACCACACCGAATGCGTGCAGAAAAGATCGCAATGCGCCCAATTGGAGACGTATTTCCCGATCCATTTCTCGAATGTGGAAAAAGTTGCCGGTGAGAATTCCTTTTTGTGGAGTTCAATTAGGTAGACGCCGAAAATTTGTTCCTCGAAATATTTAGAGGATTGGAATTTTTTGGAAAGTGAGAGTATTTGGGAGAATGATTTTTTTGAAGCAAGCTCCTCGAGCTCCTTTGAGAGCCTTCTTACTTTAGGGAGCCTAACTCCAATCGGATTGATCTGCTCCTTGAAGAAGCGGAAAAGCCCTTTTTTGAATTCGGGCTCGGCCAGAGAGCGTAGCCTTCTTCTAACATCGCTTGTTTTGAAGGCCATGCAATCACAAGTGTTCCAGCCGGTAGCGGATGATTTTAAATAAATGAATAATCAATCAAAGCCTCCTTACTATTCCTCTCGTTGCATCAACTTCAACCATTTCTCCGTCCTTGAGCACTTTTGTTGCGATTTTGGTGCCGATGACGCAGGGAATGCCCATCTCCCTACTGACTATTGCGGCATGGCAGGTAACCCCCCCTTGCTCCGTCACGATTGCGGCGGCCTTTTTCATGGCGGGAACCACGTCGGGATCGGTAGCATACGCGACGAGGATGTCGCCCTTCTCCATTTTATGCAGATCCTTTGCGCCCTGTATTATCTTCACTTTCCCTTTTGCATAGCCAAGGCAAGCACATTGCCCCTTCAATTCCTTCAAATTGTAATCAATATCCTTCCTTTCGGCAATAGCCGCAATCTTTCTGGCCTTTTCGCCGGTGCAGATGTATTCGCTGCCCTTCTCGAACCATTGGATGGAAAATTCGTCGCGCCGCTTGAGCTCTTCGGGGTCGAATTTTTCTTCGGAGAGCAGCAATTCCATTTCATCATGCATAACGCACCGTACCTGCGCTAGGGATAGGCCAAAGCGGTCCCCGATTTCCCGAAGAAGGCATTCCACATAATGCAGCGAAAGGATCTGCGCGTTCCTGCGGTACCATTTTGTGACCATGAATTCGGCGAAAATATCGAAAAGGCGGCGATGGAAAGGATCGGTCTTAAGCTCCCGGAAGAGCTTTTGGCGCTCAAGGCGTTTTGCCTGCTTTTCCTCATCCATCCAGGTGAGCTCATCTGATGCGGATTTGCCGGAAATCAGGTATTCCTGCAAATGCGCGTAATATTCCCGTTCGGTTTCCTCCAGGCCGTAGTACATGAATTTCAGGTGCTTGTAGCGCTTCCAATGCAGGAATATCTCCTCACGCAGGGCGGGGGGAATTTTCTGACGGAGATTTATGAACGGCTCTGCAAATACGCGCGAAAGGTAATCTTCTGCTTGTATTTTGGAGACAAGCGCAAGGAAATCACGCGTTTCCTGGGTGGCGATTGTTTCCTCCTCTGGGGTCGTTAGCATGACGAAATAGGCACTGACCTTGTCCTCGTCGGGGGTGATCGTTCGCAAATAGCCCTTTAGCTTATCCGTGAACTCGGGATAGAACATATCGGTTGCATTGGAAAGCCAGCCATATTCGTAGAGCTCCGTATGGACCTTGGAGTAGCCGGAATAGAGCTCCCAGAGCTCCTTGTTTGAAAGCTTGGAAACTTCGGAATCGTGGATTTTTTTGGAATATGCAACCAATGCATCGGAGCGGAAGCGGATCTGCTTGTTGATTTCGTCCCCAAAATCCCCCCTACTGCCCACGATCTTGTTTATCACCGCAAGCGTGAATTTATGGCAATCCTCCTTGCCGTAATAAAAATCAATCCGGAAATTACGGTAGACGCCAAGGACCTTCCGGTAATTGACGCCGACGGACTTTTCCATGTCGTTGGCAAAGGAGCGCATCCAGATCTGTGCGAAGAAGAGGTCTATTTGGGGGAGGTCCTCTGCATGCATCCACTCGTCCTTGTCGTGGAAGGT
>JBDRDM010000085.1:0-5220 GCA_043820675.1 Microcaldota archaeon | reverse complement strand
TGCAACGAATACGATGAGGAATATGAGCATCCAGTTGAATTCGCCCTTCCTGTTAACGAAATCCGTGGGGCTGGTTGTCGGACTTCCCCCCTTGAGCATTTCTGCTAGCTTTTCCCGTGCTAGCCTTGCGCTGGCAAGGGCCTTTTCATAATCGCCCTTGCTTGCGAAATTCTTTGCCGTAGCAATTAGCTGTTCGATTTCGGAGGTATCATAGCCCTTGCCTTTGGAATCGGCTATCTCCTTATATGCAGCTGAAATCTGCGCTTCCGAATCCGCCTTGTAGGGTACGGGGGTCGGGGTTGGAGTATCGACAATTATTGCAGCTTTTGATGGTGTTGGGGCCGGAGTCGGCGTGGGAAGCACTCTTGGCGCCGGTGTTGGCGTTGCGAGGCTCGGCGGGGGCGTGAGGCCAGGGTTGCTTGATGTATCCTGCGAGTTGGTGGTTGGTGTAGGTGTTGGCGCTGCAGTGATTGTCAGGATAGTTGAATTCCAAAGATTTGTGAAGTTGGCGCTTACGTTAACGGTTCCAACGGAGGAAGGCGTGAAGAGGCCGTTGGCATCTATCGTGCCACCGCCGGTGTTTTCGGAAACGTTGAAATTCGCGGTTACCGTGCTGTTGGTGTTGCCAAATACGTCCTTCAATGTTGCGGTATATTGCCTTGTGCTCCCAAAAGCTACCGATGAGGATAGGGGGGATATGGTGATCGTAGTTACTGTTGATGCGTTTACCAGGAATGTTGTTGCGTTAAGCGCGGACGAATTGCTCATGCTCGTTACTGTGAAGGTGATGCTTCCTGCCGTGATTAACATAATGCTAACCGAACCGTTCGTTGCCCCATTATCTGGCAGGACTGCGAGGGGGTCTGAAGAGGAAAAGGTATAGTAATCGTTAAGCAAAGTGCCATTGCTGCTAAGGGAGGAAATGTTCGCGTAAATGGTTCCGTTTGCAATCGAACTTTCAGCGGATAGGACTACCTGAACGGTTGCGGCGTGATCGAAATTCACAAAAAATGTGGTCAGGTTGAAGGCGGAAGAGGAGTTCGATTGGCTGATTGCGGTGATGTTGGCAATGCCGTCGGTTCCGAGGGAGAAGTTGTAATTTGTTGAATTGTCCGAGCTATTAGCGGGTAGGGTTGAATTCGTATCCGTGGAGGTGAAATTGTAGGTATCGGCAAGGGCATTGCCATACGCGTCGGTTGATGAGAAATTGCCCGAAAAATTCACTCCCGCAACCGCCAGCGGCATGGAGTAATATGCATGTACTAATGCCGCTGTCGATGCACTTACTTGGACTGCCGTGGAATTGGTCGCGGATGCATTGGATGCACTAGTTGCCGTAACGGTTACGACGCCCGCTGTCCGCAGGCTGAAATTGAGCTGCGTTCCATTCGCCGATCCGTTGGCTGCCAAAAGCGCCTGGGAATCCGAAACGGAAAAATTATATGTGTCATTGGCAGGATTGCCGTACCTATCAAGGCTTGTGAAATTGATCGTGTAATTTATTCCTGCTATGCTCGTATTTGCCATAAAGTATGCGCGAATGGATGCAACCGTGGAGGGCCAAATTGAAAACGGATTGGAGGCCCCTCCTTCCGTGAGGTTTTCAATGGAGGTTCCATTGAACGCTGCAGCGCTTAGCGTATAGGTGCCGGTGGCATTCGTGTTGACTATCCCTGATATCGAAAGCGAGATGTTTTGGCTGGCGTTGACTTGAATTGGCGTGAATTCATAGGAGACGTTTTGGCCGCTTATCGACGTGTTCCCCCCGGATGATATGTTTGCAATCGCAGAAGCGCTTGCTGACGAGACATCAAAGCCCGAAGGGAAAACAACCGTGATATTGGTCATGTTGGTGTAGTTTTCGCTCACTCCAATTGTAATATTGAAAGAAGAAGACCCTCCCGCAGTTGTTCCGCTTGGTAGCACGTAAACTGAATTGAATGATGTGCCTGCAGATGCATAGCTGGCTGCAAAAAGCAGTGCCAATAACATTGCAGATGAAGGGATGTATTTCTTCAATTCTATCACGGATCCGTTTTGCAATCCATCTACTCAAACAGGATATATAAGCTTTGCTCAACTCCCGTTAATTTGGGTGTTTGGTTGTGGGGGTGAATGGGAGTAATGATTGCCGAAAAAAAGCTTATTGCTCATCAATACTGGATGGCCAGATGGGGCATTAACCGTTCCCCCTCCTTCTTTTTTAGCAGTACCTTTGCACGATTGTGTATTTGAGGGTAGTTGCGCCATCTGCCGTAACGGGCACCTTCCAGGAGAATTCGGTGCTGCTTTCCTTAACGGAAGGCAGGCTTTCGGAAACGATGCTGGCTTCCCCGTATGCCCTTTGCAATACGGTGACATCCACATTTTCCTTCTTGTGGTTGCGCAGCTCCACCGAGTAGCTGTATTGGGATGCGCATGTGCCAATTTCTTTCCTATCCGTTTGCTTCTTTTCCGCAACGATATCAAAAGCGTTTCCAAGGAACAGCCTCACTTTTTCCTTTTCCGGCGTGTGATCTATTTGATCCTCGCCTAAAAACTGCAATTGCCCCTCCGAATCCGCCTTGTATACCCGGACCTTCCCTTTTGGCATCGGAATCCCAAGGTTATTTTCCTTGCTGTTCTCGAATATTATTTTGGTCTTGATTTTCGTTCCGCTGCCCTCGTAAATGAACTGCTTTTCGGCTGGGGTGTTCTTTGCGTCGAAGAGCGTGATTTGCTTATTCTCGTTGCTCTTCAAGGTTGCGGGGCGCTGCAGCGTGTATAGGTGGTATTCGAAGAGGCTTTCTTCCTGGAACTGCGGCTGCGGGGCTGCGGCATAGGCGACATCCATCATGTTTTTCTCATAACTCCCAGCCCTTCCGGCGGCCTGCACCAAATTGATGTCCCCGGCGACCAGTTTCAGCTTCGCATTCTCGAATGTCGCTCCCGCGATGTTTTTAATGCTCACCCATCCCGTTATATCCAGCATATTGTCCTCCTTGTTTGCGATTGCCACGTAATCCGCATTCCAATTAAGGCCCGATGCCAGGTATGAAACCTGGAAATCATGGTTGCCCTCCTTGAAGTTTTGGAGGAGCCATTCTATTGTTGGGGAAGTGATCAGGCCCTCCGGCAAGGCGGGGTAGTTGATTTTCTCGTAACCGTTGATGGTCGTTATTCCGTTTGGGGTCTGCAAAACAATGCCGTTGCTATAACTTAGCAGCTTCCCCTTTACGGTTTCCTTTGCCGAGCTGCCCTGCTGCCCGTTGCCGATTACCACCTCGATTTCCTTATCGAGGTACTTTTCCATTAATTTTGTCGAATCCACCAAATCGTATTGGTAATTCTGCTCAAGCACTGCTGTGCCCGCATCCGTCAGATCCTTCAAATGGAGGGACGTGCTGTCAATATATTGCGCGGTGCCTTTCATCTGGAACCTTGCAAGGCCAGAAGGCAGGTTTGCGCTCCTTGTTTCCTTGATGAGTGCAAGTCCATTGTTTATGTCGAATCCGTTCGCTCCCCTGTAGGCATAATAGTTGGGCTCAACCTGGTAAATCGTAAGCTCTACCGCAGAGGGCTCATTAGAGCTTGCAAGCTTAGCTTCTCCGCTTAGGCTGAAAGGAGCTTCGATGCGGTATACTTGTTCCTGAGGAAGGTAAAGCTGGTCGTATGCTATGTAGCTTGCGAGCACTAAAACGATTATTCCCATCGCAGCAAATTTCATATCCATATTTTCCACCCTTTTGTTTACTTCATCATTATGGCTGCCGGAAAATTATACATTTGTCCGGTACAATTCGTCTAATTCTATTATGTGCTTGACTTATATATGCTTTATTTTTTTATGAAGGGTCGGCTTAAGCTTGTTCATTCTCCGTATTCGTATGCAACAAATCCATCGCTCTCTATAAGCTTCCGGGTTGATTGTGCTACCTCTCCATCCGGTTGGGTCTTCTTATTGAAAAAGCCAATCCCGATAGCATATTTTCGTATCAATTCATCCCTTCCATTAGGCCAATTTCCCGAAAGGTAATCGGATAAATCCTCTGCTCTTGCGGCGCCATCCGGAAGTGCTTCTGCAAAGGCGCCCACAACCACTTTCTTGCCCGCAAATAAGGGGAGCGCATAGTTGAGGCCAAAATCGGAAAGCACGTTTTCAGAAGGGTGATCTCCAATCACTCCCATCATTTCAATTCCCTGCGAATCAATTGGCGTGCTCCTATATTGGACAGTTTGCACCATTGCAAGCGCGAGGAATACGCAGAATGCTGCGAGTATTCGCCTATCCGTTGCGAATGCTTCCCCGGAAAGGTATGCTAGGGGGATAATGAGGAAGATCACATGCCTGAAGGGGAATGGCAAGATGAAATATGCCAAAACAAATGCAGCAATCACTGAGGTGCTAAGGATATCTGGCCTCATTTTATTTTTCATAAGGGCCAGTGCTCCTATAACCATCATTGCCAGGGGCAAAAGGGGCACAATTTCCCATATGGCAGGGTCGATAACCAAGGGATTGTCAAAGCCGATCGCATAAACGGGATATTCGAGATGGTAAAGCCCGAATATTATCGTCCCAATAGCTGCCGATTTTATCGTCTGCATCTTGTCCTTCCTTTGCAGGGCTGCGAACCCAAGCGTAAGCAATGCGAAAACAAAGCTCCTCGAATGGATTAGTGGGAATATCGCCAATAGAGCCATGAGGAACCTGTAATCCCTCTTTTGGTATGCGTGAAGGCATAGCAGGAACATCACAAGCCCGAGCATTTCGGCAATGGGCGTGATCCACCTATAAAGCAAGATGGGCAAACTGAATATGCCAAGCACTCCAAGCATCGCCTTCTCATCAAGCCCAAATGGCGGCTTGGTTTTTACCGCGGGCTTTCCCTTTCCGTTCCCAGAGCCTCCAGTCTCTTCCGAATGGGCATCCCTAATGAGCAAGTATGCCAGATAGGCTGTAAGGAGCATGAAAATATAGGAAAGGAAATTAAGCGCGGCGTGCGGCGGGAAATTCGTCAGTTCAGAAAACGAATAGAGTGCGAGTGCAAAAACCGGAGGGTAAATTGTAGGGGGCGCGCCGATGGCAGCGCTCTCTATTGGAAAATTGCCTCCATCCTGGAAATATTTAACAATCCTGAAATTTTCGTAGGCATCGGAAGTTATCGGGAGCGCATAATAGGCCTGTGAAAGGAAAACCGCAAGTCCTCCCAGCAGCAAAAGCGCATCGAGGGATTTCAT
>JBDRDM010000084.1:0-7117 GCA_043820675.1 Microcaldota archaeon | reverse complement strand
TGGAAAATTGCCTCCATCCTGGAAATATTTAACAATCCTGAAATTTTCGTAGGCATCGGAAGTTATCGGGAGCGCATAATAGGCCTGTGAAAGGAAAACCGCAAGTCCTCCCAGCAGCAAAAGCGCATCGAGGGATTTCATGATAGGCTCTAAACGGCAGTGTTAAAATTCGTATCGGGACCCAATTGGCCTTCAAGCCCGGCTGTGGCCCTTTAGCTCCCCGCAAGGAACCTGAGCTTGTCGGGGTCCTTTTTTAATTGCTTCACGAGATTCGAAGGCCCGATGATGGTAAGGCCCGCCTTCTTTCCCCCAAGCATGCCAATCAAAGCCTGCCTTACGCCCGGGGCCTCCTCCCCAAAGGATGAAATCTCAATTCCCGGAAAATCCTTTGAGATGCTTTCCATGGTCATCTGGTAGAGCACCCTTTCCTCCTCGCGTGATAGCGCTTCTTCCAGTATGAGGATTTTCCTTTCCTTCTTCACGGCATTGATTATGTACCTTGCCTTCTCCTGCGCATCCTTGCTATGGAGCGTGTGCGATGCCGCGAATTCAATTTGTACTCCAACCATGCTTGTCCCCTTGCCTATCAACAAAACACTTTTCCATTCCTTTCTCCATACCTCCGCAATTTATCTTGAATTATTTTCCTTTCATCAAGCGCTCCTATAAACTTGCCGATCCCTTCATTCCTCCTCGACTTGCTGGTTTTCCAAAACCCAGCTCAGGAAGCATGCCGCAAGATACCAGTAAATGAGGCTTGCCAAAAGCCCCACGAACGATGCGGCATTCTGGCATTCCAGATCCGTTGGTGTGCAAAGTTGCGCTAGGCCCAAAAGGGGCCATGCAAGAATCGTCATCAAGGGCAGGAATATGAATTCGGGTATCTCCAAGAGAAGCGCAAGGAGCACCACGAACAGCAAAAAGAATGCAATCGAGATCTTTTCGAGAGTGGGTTGCACGAATTCCAGCGCTTCCTTGAACGCCCTTAGTTTGTTTGCCATGTACTACCCTATCTTGCATGCTTGGCGATCGCCTCGTAAAGGTTGTTGATGTGGTCCCCCGTCAAGGCCGATACGGCCACCACGTGGTGCTGCGGGAATGCCTCCTTTACCTTATCGGGCTTCGCCTTCTTGCTGTCGATCTTGTTTGCCACCACGATCACGGGGATTTTCCTTGCCTCAAGGTTACCTAGGATGGTGATATTTACCTGCGTGAAGGGATCTTCCGTGGAATCCATTATGACTAGCGCCGCATCAACGTTCTCGAGCCACTTGATCGCCTCGATGATCCCCTTTGTTGCCTCCTTTGCACGCTGCTGCGCCTCGTCCTTTTTCAATCCGAATGCAGTGAAATCGCGGTAATCAACTTTTGTTGCGATGCCGGGCATATCCAAAAGGTTCATTATCAGTTCCCGGCCGTGCGACTTTACTACCACGTGCTCCTTTTTTGTCACTTCGCGCGTTTCATGGGGGATTTCCGAGACTTTGCCTACGGGTTCGCCCAGCCAGTCCATGGAAATGCGGTTCGCAAGGCTGGTCTTACCTGCATTTGGTGCGCCATAAAATCCGAGCCTTACGACCTTTTTTCGGCCGAATAGGTCTGATAGCCACCTTAGGAATCTGCGGAAGGGCATTTCTTTCACTCTGGCAATTATGGAGGGATTAATCAGGATGGGTTAAAAAGCTTAACTTTATTCGGCTGCGGATTTGGTGGGGGAGAGGGTTGTTGTGCCCGGAGGTGTTTTTGGTTTTTCTTACGTTGCCCGCATATGTGCCGTGTTCAATTTGGTAATAAATCAGAACGTAAAGCCCAGGACGCCCTTGATTTTCTTGATTTCCGCAAGGAGCTCGTTTTCGCCTTCGCTTAGGCTTTGGCGGTATTTATTTTCTATCATCTCGATTTCATCACTGCTGATGTCCGTGTAAAGGAGCTGCTTGTCTTTTACGTGGCGGCCAAAGGACGGGCCATCGACCGCGATTGCGACCTCTTGGCCCTTTTTTGCCTCCTCCACGGCCTCCTTTTCCACCTGTATGCTCCGGATTTCGCCGATGCTTTCGCCCTTCCCGTTCATCAACCTGTTCTCCTTCCTTACCCTGCCTTCCAGTATCTCGACGCCAATAATGCAAGGGCCGCTCAAATGGAAGCAGTGGTTTGGCATCACGAACAATTTAGCGGGGAAGGTGAGCTTCGAGAACGCTTCCTTTCGTTCGGTTGCGAGTGCATTATCCTTCCAATTCTTGTAATTATGGATCAGGTTGTAGATTATTTTTTCCTCGAACACCTTCACGCCTTCGGTAATGGAAACCGTCTTGACCTCGGCTTCAATTGCCGTATGGAACGCGAACACGACCCCCAGGAATTTCTCATTCTTTGCAACGCTCGAGGCCTCGAGCACGTCCTTTTTCGTCACTTTCCCGATGCCGGCATGCCTGATTGGGATTTTTTCCGCTTCGAAAAGCCGTACGATTGCCTCGAGGCTCCCAAGCGCGTCCGCCTCGATTATCACGCCGTTCTGGGAACTTTCGATGCTTATTTCCCCAAATTCCCTGCTAAGCTCCTGCATGATTTCGGATTCGCTTTTTTCATCGTATTCGAAAAGAGATGAGCCCGCCACGGCATCCTGTGCAAAATCGCATGCGATCTTTACCCCGGCCGCCGCAGTGACTTGCTTTACCTTGGAGTAACGCTCGCCGCTCCTCTTGACCTCTTCCGAGTTGTTTGGCTTGAGCAGCCCCTTTATCCTGGTTTTGATGACCTTCCCTTCCTTGCTAAGGAATACTATGTGCTCCCCTTCCTCGAGCGTTCCCTCGTAGAGTATCACATCCAGAGTCATGCCAAGGCCCCTTACCTCCTTTACCTCCAGGATGGATCCCTTCCCAAGCGCCTCCTCCTTTTTTGTGAGCTGGTTTTCAAGGAAACGCTGCGCAAGCCCCCCGACAAAGAGGAGCAATTCCGCAATCCCTTCCGTGGTTTTTGCGCTGACCGGTATTATTGTGATCTGTTTTGTGAAATCATCGACCCGATCGAATCTTTCGGTGGAAAATCCCAGTTCGGATAGCTGCCCTACCAGCTGGTAGAGCTTCGTATCCAATAGCTCCTGGACGTCCTTGCGCTGGCCCATGAATGCATCGGAAAAGCATGTGTTGTGCTGGGGTTTCCATCCGGTGAGCGCATCGATTTTTGTTGCCGCGACCACGAATGGGGTTTTGTACTCCTTTAGTATTTCGATTGCCTCCCTTGTCTGGTTTTGCAAGCCCTGGTTGATGTCAATTACAAGGATTGCAATGTCGGCAATGCTCCCTCCCCGCTTGCGCAAATTGACGAATGCCTCATGGCCGGGCGTATCGATGAATAAAAGGCCCGGCAGCTGGAGGCTGATTTTCATACGCTCAAGCACATTGCCGCACAATTCCTTAATTGATTTGAGCGGAACTTCCGATGCGGATACGTGCTGGGTTATGCCTCCGGCTTCCTTGGATGCAACTGCAGTTTCGCGTATTGCATCAAGGAGCGTGGTCTTCCCATGGTCCACATGCCCGAGTACGGATACGATTGGTTGCCTTAGCATAAGCGCCCACGGTTACATTTGGTCGCAATATATTATAAGGTTATATTTTGCTCTTAAAGCATTTAGGATGCGGGTTTTGGCGCTCAATTAAAAATTCCAACCGCTTTCCAGTGCCCCCGAGCCCATTTTATTTTTTCCCCTTTTTAGTTAGGTATGCTAATTTCGCTATTTTTCCTTGCATGCAGCTTCCTATTCGGCCTTTTGATCGCCAAGCATCTGGCAATTCTCGAGGATTGGTGGAAAAAGGCCGCATTCGCTGCTGGATTTGGCCTTCTGGTTTCCACTTGGTTGGTATTCCTTTTTTCCTTTGCGATGGGATCCCTTACCATAATGTCCATATCGATCCCATGCGTCCTTCTTCTTGGTGCTTTCCTCAAATTCTTCAAGCTTCCAAAGCATATGGCGAAAATTGACCTTCAGGGACTGCTCTTCACGCTATTTGTGCTATTGATTCTCATATTTCTCAATTTCCGCATACTCCCGCATTTTGCAGATGATGGAAAGATGGTCGCGGGCGCTAACGTGTGGGGCGATTATCCGTTCCATTTAGGTTTAATCCATTCCTTTTCCGACGGGGCCAATTTCCCTCCGAAATATCCCATCCTTGTAACTGCTAATCTCGCATATCCCTTCATGGTTGATTTCCTTTCCGCGATCCTCCTTAAGGGCGGAATGGGGCTGTTTGATTCGCTCATCATTCCGCATGCGATATTTTATTTCGCCATGATTTCCTTCCTATATTTCCTTGGCACCGCCCTTTCCCGCAGGAAATTGGTCGGGGCCCTTTTAGTTTTGCTTTTCATATTCAATGGCAATTGGGGGGCATATTATGCCTTCTCCGATGCATTCCAATCCCCGGATCCGATGGGATTTCTTTTGCATCCCCCCAAGGCGTTCTCGCACATTGATCCAATCCCTCCTTCCCATATCGGAACGGACAACATCGAATTCATGAACCAGCTCCTTTCGGTATTCATCCCGCAGCGCTCTGCGATAATGGGCATCCCCCTTTTGGTAATTTTCATTTTCTTCCTATTCTCATCCATAAAGGGACGCGATAGGAAGAATCTTCTTGCATCCGGAATCATCCTTGGGCTTTTGCCCCTTGTGCATGCGCACTCCTTCCTTATCGCATGCGCAATTGCGCCCTTCGCATTTGCATATTCCCTCTATCATTCCCCAGATAAGAAGGCCGCTTTCAAGGATTGGCTCTTCCTTATCGTTCCCGCCCTTGTGCTAAGCATTCCCCAAATGCTGTTCATGTCCGGACAGCTGGGTGGAGCGGAATTCATGAAATACCGCGTTGGCTGGATGCAGGGGGATGGCGCTTCCATTCCGGATGTCTTGGTGTTCTGGCTGCGGAATCTAGGCGTCATTTTGCCCCTTGCACTTGCGGGCTTTTTCCTTTCATCAAAGCCCATCCGTTTCCTCTTCATTCCCGTCCTTTTAGTATTCGCGGCAGGCAACCTCTACCAACTCGCTCCCTGGGATTGGGATACCATCAAGGTTTTCAACGGCTTTTTCCTTTTCAGTTGCTATTTCGCTGCTGTCGCACTTGAGAAATTAATTTCTGGCAGGCGTAAAGCAATTAGGATCCTTGGCATCCTGCTCCTTGCGTTTGCTATGTTTTCCGGCGTGATTTCGCTTTTCTGGTGGTATGGCGACCAACCCGCGCTTTATTCCAGCAGGGATTTCGTCCTTGCGGATTGGGTCAAGGAAAATACGCAACCAAATGCCGTTTGGATCACGAGCGATGCGCACACGCATATAATCCCTACCCTTACCGGCAGGCAAACAGTGCTCGGGCTGAAATGGTATTTGTATTCCCACGGGCTTGAAAAGAAAAAGCTCCCGGTTGAACGGGATATCCAGCGGTTTTTCCATACTGCGGATTGCTCGATAGCGGAAAAATACGGTGCGACCTACTTGTTCCTAGGGGTGCAGGAGGAATCAATTGAAAAAGCGGACCGCGCCCTCTTCACCGATAATCCCGAGTACGTTCCGATTTTGGACGTCACGCTTGATAGGTACCGCACGACGATTTTCAAAATTGAATGCGGGAACAAATGATCTTGCGGTGATTAACCTGTGGCCTATATCCCCAAATTCCCTGATTTTTAGAATTCCGAGCCCTTCTTCGATAGGGAAATTTCGTGCCTTAGCCTCTCGCCAATGAGGGAATCAAACCTTTCGCATTTGTCAATGGCATTCCCGATGTGGAATCTGGTATTGAAAATAGCCTTGATATCCGCTTCCGTCAGGTACTTGCCCATGGCCTTGTTCTCGATAGCAAGATGCCTAAGTGGGTTTTCCTTCCCCTCGAGGGTGACGCGCCAAGCCATCATGCTCATCTCCCGAATGAGCTCGTGCATTTTTTGCCTATCTGCGCCCTTCCTTGCAAGTTCTATTAGAAGCACTTCGGTCATGGCGAATGGCGCGAACTTATCCATGTTGCGCCGAATCTGCGCCTCGTTAACGACTAGCCCTTCTATCAGATAGAAAACGATTCGAAGTGATTCGTCGATTGCCATGAACGCTTCCGGAATTACGATTCTCCTGTTCGCGGAATCATCAAGAGTCCTTTCGAGGAGCGAATTTGCGGCATTCCCCCACATAACCTGAGGAAGCACTGAAACATACCTTGAAAGCGAGCAAACCCGCTCCGCCTTGATTGGATTCCTCTTAAACGGCATTGCGCTGCTTCCAACTTGTTTATCCCCAAACGGCTCTGCAAGCTCGAAAATATAGGGCGATTGCAGTATGCGCAAATCGAATGCGAATTTATGCAGGCCGGCGGCCACGCTTGCAAGCGCGCTCAATACCAGGAAATCGATTTTCCGGGGGTATGTCTGGGTCGTTGCCTCGAAAGTATGCAATTTCAATTCCTGCATCGCGAGTTTTTCCATTTCTTCGGGCCTCATCTTGCCCTTCAATAGCTTTTCGTAAGCAGCGGAAGTGCCAACAGCCCCCTTGAAGCCCTTGCCCTTCACCATTTTTTCAATTGCCTCCAATAGCTCCAAATCGAGCAGCAGATCCTGTGCATAATTCGTGAGGCGGTAGCCTAGTGTGGATGGTTCGGCTGTTTGGAGATGGGTCTGCGCGATGATTTGCACGTTCTTGTACTTCTTTATTTGCTTCCTATAGGCGGTCAGGCATGCCGCGATGTCCTTTTTGATAATCCTTATCCCTTCGATCATCCGCATCGCTTCGGCGTTGTCCTCTATATCCATGCTCGTGGCGCCAAGGTGCAGTTTCCCTCCGGCTTCCCCGCTCTGGCTCGCAAATACCCTGAGCTCTGCCATCAAATCGTGCTTGATTTCCCGCTCGATCTTGTGGGCTGCGGCAATGTCGATATTGCCGATGTTATCCTCGATCCTCTTCAAGTGCTTTTCCTCAATCAATCCGGCCTTGCTTTGGGCCCTTGCCAGGGCGAGCCATACTTTCCGCCATTTCCTTCGGCTCTCCTCCTCGGAAAAGAGCTTCCTCATCTCCGGCGAGCCGTACCTCCAGCTGAACACGCTAAGATAGCTCGAAAAGTCATGTTCCATA
>JBDRDM010000083.1:0-3862 GCA_043820675.1 Microcaldota archaeon | reverse complement strand
CGCCATCAAGCCCCCCTCCTTAAGAAGACCAATTACTTACGCCGGGGCGGTTTAAATCTTTTGGGTGGGTGACATGTGCAGCACTTAAAAAAACGAATGGGGAGTGTGGCGCCCGGCATTTTGGCAGGAAATATCCTGAGCAGGGTTACCCTAATGGCACTTTTCTAATAATCCTGATAAACCTTAAGTTGAGGCCCTCTAAACCGAAGAGTTATATTGCCTGTTTATTAGGATATTGCTGTGGGGGCAGGAAACTGGTTACCATGCGCCCCATTTTATTTATCTTTTTTGTCCTTCCGGGATTTGCGGCCGCCTTTTCTCAATTCTCCTACTTGTTCCCGGAAAGCGAGCCCGCTTCCCTCTATTCGTTCCTGATTATTCCAAAGGACTGCGGCCTTCTGAATTTCAAACTGGAGCCCATGGCAAGAAGCGACCTCCCCCCGGATATGCCCCAGCTGCTGTTGGAATTCGACAGTTCTCTCACAGACATTGGGAACGCAAGGAAGATCGCAAGGTACATCCCCTTCCCGGTTTATTCCTCAAGCACCCCCCAAAGCGCAATTTCCCTTATATGCTACAAGCTTGCGGTAAATTCGGTTAACCATGCGTCCCGTGCAATGCGGCTCCTCCTTAGCGGCCTTGATTCGAAATATGCCGCCCTTGACATTTTGCAGGGCGATGAGGACGCCTTCTCGTCGGGAATTTCCGCCGAGTTCGGGCAATTGGAGGGCGAACTTTCCGAAAACAAAGCACAATCCGAATTCTCATCCAAAATTCTGGGCTCGTCTGCTAACCTTACCAATTTATGGCGCGAATTCCCCTCCAACCTCGAAAATTTCCGCGCCATATCGGAAATCATGGGCAAAGAGGGCGCATTGCGCGAAGCTGCCATACTCGCAGAAAAAATCGACATGGCCGCGCAGAAATTGCAAGACGACCATATGGCGGCGGGAAGGCTCTATAATGAGATGCTCCTAGATGCCGAGTCCCGCCTTGATGCGTTCAAAACAGACAAGCTAACGGATGTGAAATTCTCGGAAGCGGTGTATTCATCTGGCATTGCATCTACTGGCCTGATTTCCAAATCCTCCTTTTTCGAGATGGGCCGGGAATCTGAAAGACTAATTTCCGAGGCAAAAAAACTGCATATCCTGGGCGAGAAGGCCTTTTCCGCAAAACAGCGGGGGTACGTTGCCTATTCCCTCAACAAGGATTTGGATGCCATGCATATGCTTTCGCAATCCTCAACCATTTCGGATGAGGCGCAATTGGCCAGCACTGAGCTTGAATGGGAGCTTGAAACTCTCTCAATTGACCTTGAAGCGAAATCAAATGCCGCTATAATGGGAAAAACTCAAGAGCCCCTCGTCTACAACTACCTGAATGCGAAAATGGAGGAATTCAAGAGGCTGAAGGCAAAATCCTCCCTACCAAGCCCAAGGGGCCTTCGCATCAACTTGCTTTCCGAAGGCTTATCCATGTTGGAGGACCTGCTAAATGCTGCCGGTGCCTCCGACTTGGCAGCTTTTGCGCTTGCAAAAATAAGGGGCAAAATTAGGGAGCTTGATTCCCTCCTTGATAATGCCAAAAAGGACAAGCTGGATGTTTCCGGGGAGGAGCAAACCCTCCTCGAAGTGCAAGGATCCCTAAAAAGCATAAGGCTGGAATCGGATCTGCCGCTTCTCCAATCAACGGAAAAATCCCTGGATGCGATTTCGGGTTCTCTCGAATCAAAGGCCCTCGACCGTTATTCCTATTTGGATGGAATTTATGCCGACCTTGCGGAACATGTGGAATTTTTGCCGGTACAGGATGCAATAAAGCTTGAATCATATTCGAGATTCGTGGACGGCGGGAGGATCGATGCGCTCCAATCGCTTGGGCAACTCTACCAATTCGAGCAATTCCTGCTGAAAGAATCCGAGGAATTCGATTCGAAAAAACCAAAGCTTCTTGCTGACCACCTCGAATCCATGCTCGTCATCTCCGAAGTCTCGGATCCGATGCCCCCTGGCACTCCTACGGCTTTTACGGCCTTTGTTTCAATGGAAAACCTCATGGATTTTTTCGCACCAAACACAATGGTTCCACTACCTCTCCCTGCCGATAGCGTACTGCTTAATTCTACGGGGGGCATTTTGCTGGTAAGGGAAAGGGGCGGGCTATTTTTACTAATTAACGAAGAGAAAAAAAGGTATTCCGCTTCCCTTCAATTCGAGCTCATTCCGAACTCCGTCCTTTCAGTCAAGGATGAATTCCTGCATGCGGATGCAAAGTCCCTCCAGCTTAGGAGGTCCGTCAAATTCAAGACCTCCAGGAGGTCCGAAATGATATTCGAAACCGATCCATTCGGCGGCAACTTTATTGTTGATTATTCGGGCCCCCATCAAGAAAACATCAATGCCGGTAAATTGGCAATTATTTTGGATGCATATCCCGGGACGAACACCCTTTCAATCGATTATGCAATATCCGATCCGTTCGATTTCAACCAAAACATACTATCCCATGACGACACTTCTGTAGTTTTGGAACTCTCATACGCGAATATTATATTGGATCTCCCCGCAACGGAACTCTTGTATGACGGGGACATAGGCTGCGATGTTTCCAAACTGCAAGTTCTGCAATCGGATTTCGAATTTTCCGACCTTTCGAGGGGTGAATTCCTATCATTCCGCTTGAAGGCCAAGGAATGGCCTTTTTTGGCCAAGAAAAGGATAACCCTGAAACTTATCTGCAACAATCGCGTTTCTGAGCTTCTCCTGGCCGGAATCAGCGGCGATATTGCTCCCTTGGACCTTGCATCGCAAATCGAGGCGGCAAAAACAGAGCAGCTGCTTTCAATTGGGGATTACGATGCAGTGTTAAAGGAAATCCTTGCATCCGAAAGTGCAAGCAGTGCCATTTCCAACCTGGAATCAAGGCTTGCTGCCCTGGAAACTGTATCCATTTTCATGCTTGAGAAAGATTATGAGGCGGATTACGGTAACTCGCTTAGGGACGGTGCCGAAAATGCAAGAAATTTGCTTATTGTGGGCCGGACCGATGAGGCCCTTGCAGCAATCTCGAAAGCGGAAAGCGGTCTTAAATCCTTCCTTGAAGAAAAGCTGCGCCTCTCGAAAAAGAAATGCACATCGGACTGCTCGGCATCCCTTGCATCCAGCATCGAAGCAATATCCCTTGGCATTATCGCCAAGGACTATGAAAAGGCGCTTGCTGCCTCCTACGATTTCGATCTTGGGTATGCGGCCGAGGGTGAAGCAAAATCTTTTGAAGACTCCCAAAAAATAGAGGAAATCGCCCAATATCCCGATCTCATCCCCGATTACCGCTCATCCCTTGAGGATTTCAACTATTTTTTCTTCACGGAAGAGGAATCGCGCTCCGACCTTTATGCGAATCTCCAATATAGGTCGGCAGTTTCGGCGAAAACCGCCCTGGAGAAGGCAATGAAGGACTTGGCACTGATCGACAATGCGGTCAATACCGGGAATTCGGAAAAATATTCCCCCGGACTTATATCTGAAAAGGTGCTCGCTGCAAAGGATTCCCTTGCATTGCTGCAAACCTCCAATTCGGAAATCCGCAGGCTCGCCGAAGAGGAAACATCGCAGGCCCTTAGGCGCCAGACGCAATTCGGTGATGATTCCAGTCAAGAGATGATGCGCACTTCCCAATCCGAGCTTGCAAGCGGCCATTATTTCATGGCATATATTTATGCGAAGGGCCTTAATTCGAGCCTCTTCCCAAAGGAAGATGCAAAACCATGGGATTTAGGGTTCGTTGCAATTCCGACCGTGGCGCTTCTGCTTGGCCTTTCCTATTATTTCCTTTTCATAAGGGGGAAAAATGAGGCGGC
>JBDRDM010000082.1:0-4312 GCA_043820675.1 Microcaldota archaeon | reverse complement strand
GGCTCCACAATCGATGCAACTTTTGTTAAAGTGACGCCAATCCTTGGTAATTTGCCAATAGTAAATGCAACCCCAACTCCGTCCATTGAAGGAACGCCAACATCCATTCCGGTACCGACAACAACTCCAACAACTCAGCTCCCAATTCCAGATAGCGGAGATGCAACTGCGCCCAATTCCGCTCCGCAAATCGCAACCAATGAGGTTTTCCAGGATTCAATTGAGCTGGTTTTCGATTCCGTAAGAAGCTCGCAAAAACTAAAGCTCGCAAGGTCAGGAACGGGGGAATATCTATTCAGCTTCAAATACCTGAATGATGTTCAGCTTCCGGATAGTTACCAAAGGGATGAAAAATGTTTCACAGCCCAGACCAAGGAAGGCACACTAACAATAAATTACAATCCGCTCTGCCAGCCCTGCGGGCATATTGCGGATCTATCAGTCTTCGTTGCCTCAAATGGCAAAAAAACAACCGTGCCGCTGAATGTAGCATGCAAAGCGGATGTCTTGCTAATAACTGATGGAGATAGACTGGTTGCGGATGCGGATATCGAGAAGGATACTGTCAAATCAGATTGGTACGCTGCACTCTATAAACCGCCATTGATCGGAGGGCAATCCACTTTCTCGAAAGAACGTTCATTCAAGGAGTACCATGAAGAGGTCGCAAACTACATTAAGCGCGCTGCATCGCTTGGGAAAACCGCACGCTATGTCGAGCTGCAATCAATAGTATCTTTAACTTCCCTTGAAAGCGATTCGCAGGCGCCAAACCAATGGCCAGGCCAAGATTATGAAGTTGAATCCTACGTCTCAAAAGTAAAATCCCTAAGAAAGCTCTTTGGAGAACCCAAATACCTGATATTGCTGGGCCAGCAGCGCATCCTTCCAAGCAAAACTTATGGGCAGGATGATGGAGCATTCAAGGCAAGCGTCCCCTCAGACCAGCCTTATGGAACTGCTCTAGACTCTCCAGATATGGACGGCTTTCCGGATATATCCGTTTCCAGGGTGCCCGGTTATGAGATAATTCAGCTAACGGAATTGCTAAAAGCCATGAACGAAGCACCAATGTCGATCGAATCAAAGGCATACATTCTTTACCCGGAAAAGGCAAAGCTTCCGGGCGCCAAGGAAGGCCGGGATCGTATAGTCTCCTTCTATTACGGTAGCACCGCCTGCGGAAAGGCAAGCAACTGCGTCCTTTCCCCTCCCGTATGCACTGAAAAATCAGTTTCTGCATGTGATTTGAAAAAGACAATTGATTTCATGGAGAACCCATTCGTTGTTACTCTGGGCCATGGCATGTTCTCAAGCGTTCTGGCGGAGGACAAAGGCGACGATTATTTCGACATCCTCAGCTCAGACGATCTCATAAAGGCATATACAAATGAGAGGGGGGGAGGATTCGCACTGCTCGAAGGATGCAGCGGCGTCAACACCCTTGGAGAGCGACTTTTCCCGATGGGGACGAAAGTGACATTCAATGGAATAAAACCAGACTTCCCCAATGGAGTTTGGACTGCGGAAAAGGATTACTACATAACTGAACCGCATGTAGTGAAGCCCGGCGACAGTACGCCTTACTTGATTAAGTATTATTTCCTCCTTCAGAAAGGATTGCGTTTTTCATATTCCGACGGAGTCCTCACATTCATGTCAAATTACGTTCAAAGTTTTGTGCCGACCATTTTACCCATCTCCACCGCCCTGCTGCTTTTTGAGGGGAAGACCAGCATCGGCTACACCGGCCTTTCCAGGTACGCATTCACGTTCCCGAATGACAAGAGCAGCCTTGGAAAGCCCTTCCTTGTTGGGGACGAATACCTTAAAATAATCAAGCGGGTCGATTCAGTGCAGGGTAGGAAGGCCTCAAGGAAAATAGGGATGGTGGGAGATCCGCTGCTTACGCTTACGTGAAAAAATAAATGAACAGGAAGGCTCAAGGTTCAACAGCTATTCTTATTGCCGCAGTGCTAGCATTAGTAATAATCGCATTCCTATTCTATAGGGGCAACGGAAATGAGATCGGCACACCTTCAGTGAAGCCTTCTTTCTTTCCTACAGGAACTGCGGGCACCCCCACCCCCACAAAATCATTTGATGTGGAAACCTCTGCAACCCCTTCCGGGCAGCCGCCAGATTTGCCTTTGGGAAATGGGGAACTTTCCGGTTTAGTGGTTCTGGATGATGAAGGCAACGAAATTCCAATAAGTGCCGGCAGCGAGCTTGGAAGCGGAATTTGCGGCGATGGCGTTTGCAGCCCCCTTGAGAATTGCATAACCTGCACTGAAGATTGCGGATGCAGTGCTAACGAATCCTGTGCCAGCAATGGGCTTTGCATTCTGAAGAATGTCTGCGGCGATGGCACATGCACAAACTTGGAGAGGAGCGGGGCCAATTGCTGCTATGATTGCGGATGCATCATCGGGGATGTTTGCAATGAAGCAAAAAACACATGTGAGAGTGCGGTCCCTTTAAGTGAAACGCAGCTCACCAAAATCGCATCAACATATATCAGCGATAACGGCGGCAATTACACCTACATCGAATCCTCCGACGGGTATTATGATGGGAAAATCGTAAAGGAAATACTCCTCTCATGCAATACACCGCCAGGATACGAGTGCAGCGTGCTCCTGATTGTGGATAAGGCAGGAAAAATTATCGCGGAACTGCCCTCGCAATGAGAATGCTTTCTTGCGGAAATGATTATTCTCCATGCCCCCTATTTTTCGGCATTCTTGTGTGCTATCCGACCAAGCTTACCTTTAATTTCAAGAATCCTTTCATCAAAGGAGGTAAATGCAAGGCCTTTTTCAGAAAGCACCCCAACCAATGGCGATGCAATTCCCTCCGCTTCGCCTTCAACTCCAAGTAGCTCACGCATGGCAAGACCCTCGCTCCCCTCGCAGATGAGTTGAATGCTCGGGGGAATCCTCTTTTTGCCCTTCCGTTTTGGGAGGTAGATGCCCGATATGGAGATAATTTCGGGAAGCCAGCCTTTCTCCTCATCAAAGAATTCGATAGATGCGGGATTCCCCTTCTTCTCGTAGATGAACGCGACCTTTTGGCAGCCGAACTTTTCCGCCCTGATGCACACCTCATCAACGGATTTCTTGCCCCGGTTCTCGTATTTTGCCTGCAAAATAAGCGAAAGGAGCCTTGCGACCTTCCTTGTTAGCTGCGAGGGCTTGCGGCCGGTTGAGAGGTAAAGGGAAGACATGCAAATAGGATGCGGGCAAGGATTAAATATTCAATGTGCACAGATCAATAGTAAGGCACCTAACTGGATTTGGGAAAATGGAAATGACTGAAATAAAATTTCGACCTATCAAAGTAGGCTCTGTGGAGCACACGATTTTTGGGTTCCCCCATGGAGAAGGGGAAGCAGGCCCATCGGCAAAACTCGGATCAGCATTAAGGAGGCACGCGGATGCGATCTCCCCGCGAGAATACCTAATTGCAGAGGAGCATGGTCCCGAGTACGATATCGGAAGGATCCTCAAAAAGCATGCCCCGATTGTCGCTAAACGCGGGGAATTTGCCGAATGGTATTACCCTTTAATTTTTCGAGCCATATTCCCAACGAAAGATCAATTGGAGCGATATGTCGAATACCGAAGGGAGTTCGATGACCAAATTCAGAAAAATGCGACAACGGACTCCGAACTCATGGATCTCACGTCCGCGACGAGAATCCCAATGCATGTAACGCTCCAGCAAAAGGCGGAATTTGCCAAACAATTCGGCAATCTGGCAGCAGAGGGCCTTACGACTTTTAGGAGCTTCCTCCTTGCCGAAATTGCACTATCGCGAGGAAGTAGCCTTGGAAGAGGAGTCGTAAAAACATACTGCGGCTTCAACCATACGGAAGAAATTGAAGAGTTCATGAGGGATCCGTCAAAGAGGGTTTCATACGCAAGAAGCCTGCCACCAGAGCTCAGGGCAATTCATTCACAAGTTACTAATATCAATGGCCAGATCCATCAAATGTTCCTTTTACACCGAGATAAATTCGCAGGAAACCAGCATGCGAACCTTCTTGGCTGGCTGGCAAGGAAAGTGAATGGGCACCTCATCAATAGGATTGCTGGAAAGGGCGGCCCCGAATTGAGGATAGATATTTCGGAATTCCGGCGGCTGATTGGAGGGGTCCGAAAATAAACAAGCGCGCCGAAAAAACATTGGCCCACCAAACCATTTATAATGAGGCAAAGCTTGCATAATTATGCAGTTATTTCGGGGATTTGAAGCTGTATTCAAACTTCGAGCATAATGTACCCCAATCATAAAATGGAAACAAGGCATT
>JBDRDM010000081.1:0-2749 GCA_043820675.1 Microcaldota archaeon | reverse complement strand
CTTGCGGAATTAACCACATACCTGCTCAACAGGATAGTTTCCGAAGGGGATGCCCGGGAATGGATGTTCAAGCGAATGAAGGTCCTCAATTTCGAGGAAAAGCAGGATTTGTTTTTTGTTGAAGTGGAAGCTTACGGCCAGGAGGCGGTGCACAAGCTCGGAAGGATGTATGTCAAGGCGGTAACGCACCACGAGGCAACGGTTGAGGAAAAGAAAGGGCAGTGGAGAATCAAGGTATTGCCGGATATTTGAAAGGAAAATAATACTGAATGCGAAAAATGGGTCGAACGGGCTATCATCAGCATGCCAATTCAAATTCTAAAATCCTTTTGGGGGATAAATTAATTATGAAAATGATCGCAAAGGGCGCCGAAGGCGAGATTTTCGGACTGATGAGCAAGGAGGGCGCGCACATACTGAAAAGGCGGGTCGTAAAGAAGTACCGCATGCCGGAGCTTGATTCGAAAATCAGGCAGGCAAGGACGAAGAGGGAGGCTAAAGTGCTCCATGCCGCAAAGCTCGCGGGAGTTAAATGCCCCTTTATTCTGGGAGTGGACATAGGAAAAACCGAAATACTGATGGAAAAAATCGCAGGAAAACGGCTAAGGGAATACCTAATTGATTACGGGAGCGGAAAGGGGCGCAAAGGAAAAAACGGGGACGTGAAAATACGGGAAAAACCCGAAAAAATCCTTGCAAAGGCCGGTGCCGTCCTTGCGAAATTGCACAATGCGGGCCTCGTGCACGGGGATTATTCAACCGCAAACATCATTGTGATGATTGTGATGAAAGGGGGGGAAATAGCCGTCATTGATTTCGGGCTTGCGGAATTCTCAAGTTCAATAGAGGACAAGGCAACGGATGTGCTGGTGTTCAAGAAGAGCACCAATGAGGGGGAGTTTGGAATGTTCTGGAAGGGATATGCAAAAGAGAGCAAGAATGCAAAAGAGGTCTCCAGGCAGCTTGGAGAAATTGAGAAAAGGGGGAGGTACGTTGCGCGGGCGCAGGCTGGCTAGGAAAATCGGATAATTGCATTCGTTTGTTAACCTAATCAACTTTTTGTTTATTTCCATGCAGATAACTTTAAATAGCATTAAAGTTTAGCAATATCTACCCACAGTTTAACAGAAGGTGATCCTCGATGGACGCAGTAAGGTTCTTGTTGATAGCTTTAGTTGCAGGGCTGATTGCCGCAACGCCGGTAAGTGCCGCCCCGGATCTGATAATAAATAGCCTAACTTTTAGCAAATCAAACCCGATCATTGGTGAAACCGTAACAGTAACAATTATTACAAAAAATATCGGTTCATCTACCACAGGAATCCCATCCACAACGAGGCTGACAAGGCCAGGAGGAAATAATGATTTCGTCGTACCAACCCTCACTAATGGGGCGACCAGTACCGCTACTTATCAATTCACTTGCGCCGCCGCAACCTCATATCAATTTACTGCAAGGACGGATTATTACGGCGGAGTTGCCGAGAGCAACGAGGGAAATAACGATAAAACCGCATCATTAACCTGCTTAAGCAACAAGCCTGATCTGATAATTAGCAGTTTTACTTCGAGCGTTGCCAGCCCAACTGTTGGGCAAACAGTAACCTTAACGGTAGTAACTCAGAATATAGGCTCCGTAGCATCATCTGCTTCGACAACCCAGGTCGACAAGCCTGGCGCTTCACCTGCCTCTTTAGCAATAGCTGCGCTTACTCCAGGATCCACTAGCTCTAAAACCACCACTTTCACATGCAATTCAGCAGGAACGAAATATTTAGGTGCTGTTGCAGATGCATTAAATACTAACAATGAAATCAGCGAGACCAACAATATCAAGAACCTTACCATTACCTGCGGAAGCGGTCCCGATTATGTGATCGATTACCTCGATTTTAGTAAAACTAATCCTATTGTAGGTGAATCGGTTACTATTTCCGTAAAAACAAAGAACGTGGGTGCTGGCAATTCCGGCGTCTCATCCACAACGAAGTTGAACAAGCCCGCAGGCCAGATTAATAATTTCGCGGTTCCAGCACTTGCTGCAGGAGCATCCGACATCGATACTACAACATTCGTATGCCCAAGCACTGGCTCATTCTCCTTCACCGCAATCGCGGACAATACGGGAGCGGTTACCGAGAGCAATGAATCCAACAACCAGTTAAGCAACAGCTTAAACTGCGGCACGAACCAACCCGACTTGATAATTGAGGCAATTAATTTCAGCAACCCAACGCCCGGCTTGAATGATACAATCACAGTTTACATATACACAAGGAACATCGGCGCTGGATCGAGCGGAATTAGCACAGTTACGCGACTGACAGCTCCCGAAGTGCGGGACTTTACAGTCCCCGTTTTAGGTGTTGGCGCAGCATCCGTAGCTACCTACACCTACACTTGCGCATCTTCAGGAATCAAGACATTTTCGGCATCGGCTGACATCTACTCGCAGCTGAATGAACTAAATGAAGGCAACAACGCAAAAAACGTGACAGTGAATTGCGCCAACCCCGTAAATCTGTTCGTTTGGGACATTGAACTTTCGGGAAGCATGATAGTAGGTCAGCCCGTAACGGCAACGATCATTACGAAAAATATTGGCGGCGCCCCATCAAAGCCAAATACAGTCACGCACGTCACCAAGCCTGTCGGCTCATCCGATTTTTACATACCAATACTGGCTCCCGGAGCTCAAAGCTCCAACAGCCTTGCATTCAACTGCCCCAGCGCAGGCACATACTATCTG
>JBDRDM010000080.1:0-11945 GCA_043820675.1 Microcaldota archaeon | reverse complement strand
CTCCCTTGCTTTTGCCTTTTAATCTTTCCCGGCAATAGTTTTGTGCATTTGAAGTGGAAGCGATGGCGTTCGATTTTAGGTCAAACGAAATTAAATGGCAAAAGGAATGGGAAAAAGCGCGGATCCATGAGGCTAATTTGGACCCGTTGAGGAAAAAGTTCCTGATCACGTTCCCCTACCCCTACCTTAACGGTTCCATGCACGTTGGCCACAGCTATTCCTTTTTCCGCACGGATGCGTATGCGCGTTTCATGCGCATGAAGGGGCTAAATGTCCTTTTCCCGCAGGGCTTCCATGCGACAGGCGAACCCATCATGGGCACCGTCGAGCGCCTAAGGAACGGTGATATTGCACAGATTGAGAATTTCAGGAAAGCGGGTGCGACGGATGGAGAAATCGAGAATTTCAAGAAGGGCCCTGAGGAAGTTGCGCGGTTCTGGATGGGGAAGTGGATATCTGACCTTAAGGCAGCTGGCGCGTCCATTGATTGGAGGCGCACATTCATCACAACCGACCTTACCCCGCAGTATTCGCGCTTCATCGAATGGCAATACAATACCTTGAAAAGGAAGGGGTATGTGGTGCAGGGAACGCATCCTGTTATATGGTGCCCCCATGACAAATCCCCAACCGGCGATCACGACCGTTACGTCGGCGAGGGCGAATCGCCCGTTGAATATACTGTAATAAAGTTTTCTTTGGATTTCGAAGGCAGGAGATTAATAGTTCCTTGCGCCACACTTCGGCCCGAAACGCTCCTTGGCGTAACAAACATCTGGCTTAATCCCGGCGGGAAGTATGTGGTGTCCAAAGTGGATGGAGAGGCCTGGTTGCTTTCAGAGGATGCCGCAAAAAAACTTGCGGATCAGCAGCACGATGTTAATATTCTAGGGGAAATCAAGGCCGCTGATCTTATCGGGAAGAAGTGCTCAAATCCGCTGCTTCAAGGCCCAGTGCCAATACTGCCCGCTCCCTTCGTGCTTCCGGGCCATTCAACTGGGGTTGTCATGAGCGTTCCTGGCCATGCGCCCTATGATTTCATGGCGCTTGAGGATCTAAAGAAAAATGTCGAGGAGCAGGAAAAATACGGCCTTAGCGCCTCCGAAATTAAAAACCTAAGGCTGGTATCGCTCATATCCGCCGAGGGGCAGGGCGAATTCCCCGCCGCGGATGAGTGCGCAAGGCTTGGCATTTCCTTGCAGTCCCAATCCGAATTGCTCGAGGAGGCGACATCGAACGTTTACCGCCGCGAATTCCATAAGGGGAAATTAAAGGCGGTTTATGGCGAATTTTCGGGGCTTTTGGTATCGGAATGCAAGGAGAAAATGATTGAAAAATACCGCTCCCTTGGCATTTCCTCTTCGATGTGGGAGCCAACTGGAGAGGTGGTGTGCAGGTGCATGACCAAATGCCACGTCAAGATCCTTGAAAACCAATGGTTCTTGAAATTCTCCGACCCGGAATGGAAATCGCTTGTAAGGGAGCACCTAAAGACCATGGATATTTTCCCGCAGGAAGCGCGCCTACAATTGGAGAACACAATTGACTGGCTTCAAAACAAGGCCTGCGCAAGAAAAGGGGGCCTTGGCACCCGCCTTCCCTGGGACCTTGAATGGAAGGTCGAAACCCTCTCCGATAGCACGATCTACATGGCCTACTATACGATTGCCCGCATTATAAACGAGAATAAGATTCCGTCGGAAAATCTCACCGATGGCGTATTCGACCATATTCTTACGGGCATTGGCGATTTGGGCCAGGTTTCAAAGGCATCCGGGCTTGCCCCGGAAGTCATATCGGAAATGAGGGGGGAATTCGAATATTTCTATCCCGTTGACCTGCGCAATTCCGGAAAGGACCTTTTGCAAAACCATCTGATCTTCTTTGTTTTCCACCACACTGCAATTTTCAGCAAGGCCAACCTGCCAAAAGGCATTTCCGTTAACGGCTATGTGACCGTTGAAGGAGAAAAGATGAGCAAAAGCAAGGGGAATTTCCTGCCCATCCGCAATCTGGTCGGGGAATTTGGCGCCGATCTCGTGCGCATAAACATCATTGCCTCGGGGGAAAACCTTGACGATGCCGATTGGAGGGTGGAGGGCATTAGGACGTATCGGCGCAACTTCGAATTCGTGCTTGAGGCCGCGGCCAAGCTGAAGGGAGGCGGATTTTCCTCCAAGGAGGAAGGCCGGCCCGAACACCTGCTAATGAGCAGGCTCGAATCATGCGTAAAAAGCGCATCCGAGAACATGTCTTTGCTGAAATTCAGGTCGGCTGCGCATTATGCAGTTTTCGAAGCCATTGAAGCCCTTCGGAAATATCTGAACACAAAGGGCCAGGACGCGAACCGCGATGCCGTGAATGATGCGCTCTCCAAGATCACGCTCATGATCTGCCCCTTTGCACCCCATTTTTCCGAGGAAGCCTGGAGCATGCTTGGCAATGGCGCCCTTTGCGCCCTTTCACCATACCCCATTCCGGATGATTCAAAAATCAACAGGGAACTTGACGAAGAGGAAAAATACCTCGAAAACACCCTTGGCGACATAAGGAAGATAATCGAAATCACCAATTCCAAGCCAAAAACCATCCGGCTTTTTGCGCCAGAAAAATGGAAGGGCGAGCTGTTCAAAATCAGCCTTAAAAGGGCTGAAAAGGAGGGCAAATTCAACATCCCCTCGCTCATTAAAGCGGCCATCGCGGATGAAACCTTCAAGCAATATTCCAAATCCATTCCCCCCTTCCTTTTGGCAATAAGCAAGGCCGTCAATTATTTCAAATCCGGGGACCTGCCGGAATTTGACGAACTGCAGCTCTTGAATGAAAATAAGCGGGTATTCGAGGAGGCATTTGGCTGCAATGTCGAAGTATACCCGGCTGATGCCACAGGTGCCGCGGATCCGGCGCGAAAGGCCCAAAAAGCCCTTCCGTTCAAGCCCGCAATCTATCTCCTCTAGGTTTAGGCCCGCCGAAAAATGTTTGTTACTACTCTTCCCGACAAAATCGGCCCGGGCATTTCCAGGTTAAGGCCCAATCCCGATCCGTTATTTATCAGGCATCTTCCGGCTATTTTCATCCCGTCACATGCATTCTCCCTGACTATAAATAGGTGGCCCAATCACCCAATCTCAATGTTTAAATATCGGGCATTCCAATTAATCTTAGTATTTTTTCAGCGGGCATTGGCTTATAATTTTTTTTCCAATCTGGAAATGCGGCTCAATTTAGCCTTTTTTTTATTAAATAGGCCCATATTAAGCTGCTTTTGCCTAAAGAAGAAAATATTATCATAAAACGGCAAAGGTATGTTGAAAGTAGCGATGTTAGGCTGGGAGTTTCCCCCATTTGTTAGCGGAGGCCTTGGCGTCCATTGCTATGAGCTCACAAAATCCCTCGCTGAGCGGGGAATACGCGTGGATTTCTTCATGCCAAAATCCAATGCGCCAATAAGCCCCCCCCATCCAAATGTCCGGATCATTCCGGTTGATTACTCCTCATTTGAAGGCGATATTGATTTTGCGGATGCCGAGTTTGGGCCGTACTTCCGCTTCCTTGCCATGAAGGGTGCGATCTCTGATGAAGCCGGCACTTCCGAAGCGGTTGAAAGCTACGGCCTGAACTTCTTTGAAGCTGTTGGCAGGTATAACTTCCTGGTAGCAAAGCTTTTGCACCTCAAAAACAAGCGCGCAAAATACGATCTCATCCATTGCCATGACTGGATTACCGCCAAAGCCGGCCTTGATGCTTCCAAAAGGATCGGCCGCCCATTGGTTTTTACCGTCCATAGCACGGAATTCGACAGGACTGCCAACCTCTCCCCTTTCGAGTGGATCGTTGCCATCGAGCGCGAGGCCGCCCAAAGGTCGGATTGCGTAATTGCCGTAAGCAACATGACCAAAAGGCAGCTGGTGGAGCGGTTTTCAGTACCGGAGGAAAAGGTTTCCGTTGTCTACAACGGAATTAACCTTGCAAAATTCAAGCGCACGCTCAAAAAGGAAAAGTTTGGCATCACCGAAAAAGTGGTGCTCTTCCACGGCCGCCTTAGCATCCAGAAGGGCCCGGATTTCTTCCTCAAAGCAGCTGCCAAAGTGCTCCAAAAGGAAACGGATGTGCGTTTCATAATCTCCGGAAAGGGCGACATGCTCCCCCAGCTCGTCAACCAGGCAATAACGCTTGGCATCATCGACAAGGTGATGTTCACCGGCTACATTGACGACGACAAGCTCCCCTACCTTTATTCGATCGCGGATGCATACGTGCTTCCCTCCATTTCGGAACCCTTCGGACTAACAGTTCTGGAAGCGATGGCAAATGGCGTGCCGGCAATTGTCAGCAAGAATACCGGCGTTTCCGAAATCATCAACCATTGCCTGCGGGTTGATTTCTGGGATGTGGATGAGATGGCAAGCAAGATAATTGCGGTTTTGCGCTACACCGAGCTCAAGGAAATGCTCTCAAACGGCGCCCGGGACGAGGCAAAGCATTTCAGTTGGGGCAGGACCGCGGATGGGACGATTCAAGTTTACAACAAGGCCGTTGGCCGATGATTTTTATGGCAAGGAAGCGTGCAATCAAAACAAGGGTGCGGGCAATAACAAAATACGGGCAGGGGCCTTCCATCGATGAAATCAGGGAAGCTAGGCAGCTTGCGCACCATTCGAAACTGCGCGAATTCCTTGCCCCAACAAGGCAAAAGCGAGCCTACCTTCTTGCACTATCCTTGTTCCTTGGAGTGGCATTTGGCTTTGTGCATATCGGCGCCCTCCTGCATGAGGAGGCAATCTACTGGGCGGCATACGTTGGCCTCATCGCATTGAGTTTCCCTTCGTTCCTTTTATGGCAGGGCTATGGCACTGAGTCGTTTTCCGGCTTTGGCCCCGCATTCTATATTTTTGCAATTGCCTTGCAGGGCTTTTGGCTTCATCTGATTTCCTGTTCTTTAAGCATATTTATTAAATGGAAAAAGGTTGGAAAATAACATGGCTTCGATTTGTCTTTACTTCCACATTCACCAGCCGATGCGGCTAAACAAATTCAGCCTCTTCCATCAAGGGGGCAGCCTCCAGGACCTTTACTTCAACGCTCCAATGGATCGCCACTATTTCGAGAAGGCCAAATCCAAATGCTACGGCCCGACGAATTCCCTCCTGCTCCGGCTTGCCGAGGAAAATTACGGCCGCTTCAAATTCAGCTTCAGCGTCACCGGCACATTCCTGGAGCAGGCCCAAAAGAGCCCTGCAGGCAGGGATGTTGTCGAATCCCTCCAACAGCTCGCCTCCACCAATTGCGTCGAGTTCATAGATGAAACCTACTACCATTCGCTTGCAAGCCTTTATCCCGATATGGATGAATTCCGCTTGCAGGTATTGCAGCACCGCGGCCTTATTTCAGATCTTTTCAATCAGACCCCAAAAGTGTTCCGCAACACCGAGGTGATTTACAGCAACCGCATTGCTAGCGAAGTCGAGGAAATGGGCTACAAGGGCATATTGACCGAAGGCATAGAATGGGTACTTGGCTGGCGCTCAGCGAATTTCGTTTACCGCAATTCCGGCGGAAACCTGGGCGTGCTCCTTCGCAACTACAAGCTCTCCGATGACATCGGCTACCGCTTTTCCGCAAGATGGTGGCCGCAGTGGCCCCTTACCGCCGACAAGTACGCGCGATGGCTATCCTCGACGGAAGGGCAAACGATTAACCTTTTCATGGATTACGAGACGTTCGGGGAGCATCACTGGCAGGACACTGGCATTTTGCAGTTCCTTCGCCATCTTCCCGAAGAAGCGTTAAAGCATGGCAACCTCTCATTCAAGACCTGCAGTGAAACCCTTGAATCCTATGATAAGGTTGGGGAAATAGATGTGCCATTTGATCTTTCATGGGCGGATATGGAGCGTGATGTTTCCGCATGGCTTGGGAACCGCATCCAGCATGCGTGCTTTTCGCAATTGCAGGTGCTTGGGGAAAAGGCAAAAATTGCAAACGATCCCCACCTATCCCACATTTGCCGCCTCCTCCAAACTTCGGACCATCTCTACTACCTGTGCACCAAGAGCTGGTCGGATGGAGATGTGCACAAGCACTTTTCGCCCTACAAGGAAAACTCCCCATATGACAATTTCATTAATTACATGAATATTTTGCAGGACTTTGGGCGCATCCTCGACCGCAGGATCATGGAGCGAAAGGAAGAAGGCATCGCCGCTTCCGGAAAAGCGCGCATGCGTGAAATTAGGGGGCTTTTTGAGGCGCAAGGCATGAGTGGTTCTGATCCCTCATTGAATGCGCCCGCACAAAATGGAGGTGGACCTATATGAAAAAAGTGCTGTTCCTTGTATCCGAACTTCAAAGGCCCGTTGGCGGCCTGCACCGCTATTCCATAGAGCTCTTTTCTGCATGGAAGGCAGCGCTCGAGAAGGGCAAGGCAAAATACGACTTCCTGCCGATTTCCCTAAGGGACCCATCGGTTCCCCTATCAGATCTTCGGATCTGCGCGGAATACGGCGATTTCATGGAAAAGCACCCGCGCATCCTTGTCTATGAGGGCATCCGCGGCGGGGTGAAATCCCTATTCCTGGAGCACACCCTTTCGGAGGAGGAAAAAAACCGCTTCCAGGGGGAGCTTTGGGTAAAATACCGCATCCGCTCCGAAAAGACGAGCAACTGGGATTATTACAAAACGCTCAACGCCTACTGGAAGGCGCTGCCCGAATTCGCGGATTTCCTAATCAAGCAAAGGAAGGAGCCAATTGCGCTCATAGATTCGCAGGACTGGATGGGTTTTCCGGCGGGTTTCCTTGCAAGGGAGAGGATCAAGCGGCCCCTTAACTGCAGGTTCCATTCGGGCGAATATGGGAGGAGCATGGGCCGTCCGGATTTCGATTCTCCTCCGGTTCTCATCGAGGCGGCAGCGCTTCAGGAAGCGGATTACCTGCAGGGCGTATCCGTGCATGAGGCGCAGTTCGAGATCTACAATCTTCTTCCTGCAAAGCAGCGCATACGCAAGGAGCTCTCGCCCTTCAGGAGCAGGAAATGGACTGATTACCAGCTCTGGAAGGAAGAGCGCTTCGAGGATTTCCTGCTATATGAGCCGGGCTCGGATTTGGAGGTCATTTCCGATGCGGTTGCGGGCCTTACCAACGGCATCATTCTTGACAGCTGGAAAAGCGTGAAGAAGGAAACAATTGATGCGGGAAGGAAAGTCCTGCAAAAGGCCCTCCCGAAAAAGGACAAGTACGTTCTTTATGTCGGCAGAGCAGAATACCGCAAGGGGATCGATCCCCTGATACGCGCATTTAGGGAACTTAAGGATTCATCCAAGATAAATGCCGGCCTTGTCATCTCAAGCAACCTATCTAATGAGGAATATGGCCATTATTTTGGGATGATATCAAAACTCGGCCTCGAGCACGATGCGATCATCTACAACGGATGGCTCGGGGAGGATTTGAAGAAAGGGCTCTTTTGTGCATCCGATGTGGTGGCCCTGCCCTCTCTTTACGAACCCTTCGGCCTTGTCACTTTGGAAGTGTTCGCATCCGATATGGCATGCGAGCAACTGGGCCAATCGGGCCCGATTGCGGTTGTTGGCGATACTGGCGGGATGAGTGAAGTTGTTAAAAACGGCGCAAACGGCTTCAAGGTCCCGATGGAGGAGGACCGTTTTGACATGAATCCAAGCTTCCTTGCAAGGATACTGAAAATATGCCTGCAGGACGATTCCCTGAAGAGTAAAATCTCGAAGGGCGCATCCGAGCGCGTGCAGCAGCGCTATTTCGACTGGAATTTCATCCTGCAGAAGGTTTTCGAGATTTATTCTAATGCGGAGCGCAACTACGAGCGCTTTGAAAAACACGACGGCGACTAGGCGTTCATCCGTTATCCGGCAGTAAAAACTCTAAAAAAAAGGTGGTTGGAATGGTGGTGGTGGAGGAATATTTCGGCTCGAAAGCCGGGATAGTTTGGCAGTGCCTGAACGAGTTCGGGCCGCTGACAATTGCGCAGCTCAAGCGCAAGACCAAGCTCACGGATTCGGAGGTCTATGCGGGGCTTGGCTGGCTTGGCAAGGAAGGAAAGGTCGAGATCATGGGCGAGGTTCCCCTTCTCTACAAATACAAGCTGAAGTGAACATGGCTAAACTTGAGGATTTTTGCATAGGCATTTGATGGTTTGTCAATGAACCCCAAAAACATATTCACAGACGTCCCGCCGGAGGAGAACTATGACTGGGGGCATGGCCGGACCCGAAGGGCGCTACTCAGGAGTTCCGATTCTGAGTTTTCCCAAAGCGTATTTACCGCCACAATGGATGGGTTTTCGATTCCGAATCGCGACTACCCCTATGAGGGCCTTTTTGCCATAATCGAGGGCGAGAATTGGAAATTCCTCGATGGCGCGCAGTTTTCGCTCCTGCATGGAGGGAAGCGGATTGATCTGAAAGCCGCTTCCGTGCGGATATTCCCATGGAAGGCGGAATACTCTTATTCAATTACATCGCAAATTGCAAGCGGCAAGCTGCACGTAGAATATTTCCTCTTGCGGGGAAGCCGGCACCCGACCCTTAGGATAACCTTCCGGCTTGAGAAATTTCCCCATGACGATACTGAAATTCGGCTGCGGCCCCTTGTAGATATCAGGCATATGTGCTCCCAATCCTCTCCCTTCGAGCATTCCGCAAGGGAGGTTCCCGGGGGCATTTTAGTTGAGCGGGGAGAAAAACGGCTATATTTAATGGGAAAATCTTTTGCAGGTTTTGAAAATTCCCAAAGCACCCAATCCTGGCATTACAAGCTTGGGTCCGGAAACAGGGAGCTGCGCGATGGCGCCGTTAGGTTCGTGCCCGATGAGCGCTCCCTTTTCGTTCCAGGGGAAATGCGCCTGGCATTCCAGAAAAGCGCGACATCGCTGCAGGCAATTTGCACTTCCGGCCAGAAAAGCAAGCCCTCTCTTGAGCTTGCTGTGCACAACGAAAGGAAGATCATCGCAAAACTCATGCGCGTGCAAAAGGAATTCGCAGCCAGGCTCTCGAGGGCCAATCATCATTTCGGGGAAAGTAGCCTTGCGCTGCACGGCCGGCTCTTCAATTTGCTTGAATCCTTCGAAATAGTCTCGGAGGGAATCCGCGCGCCGGATGCGGGCGCCTTTTGGTTCCGCAATGCATGGTTCCGCGACGCCCTTTTTGGAATTGGCGAGAATTTTGAAATAGTTTTCAAGTCGAGGAAAGCGTACTTGAAAGCTCTTTTGCTCAAGACGCTTTCCATGCAGGAAGAGGGCCTCATCCCCAACAAGCTTCCTGAAAGAAGGGAAAATGGCCGCGACTATGCATCCGTTGATGCAACCCTCCTGTGCTTCATCTGCTGCCTCAAATACCTCGAACGCTCTGATGACCGCACGCTCCAAAGGGCGTTCAAGGAAGGGGTTAAGCGCTTCTTGCAATCCCTCACAACCGGGCCCGTAATGCTCGAAAACTACCTCCTCCGAACGCCTGCGCATTATTCCTGGATGGATTCCAAGCTGCCCTACGACCATTTTGGCCAAAGCATCCTTGTCTCGAGCAGGATTCCAAATGAATGGGCGAGCCGGATTGCCAAAGAGTGCAAAACCGGAGATGAGTTTGCTAAAAGGATGGCCGCGCCAGACTACTACCTCGCGGAAATAAACGCCCTTTGGATAAGGTTCCTTACGGATTTCAATGCACTATACCCTTCCAAGGAATTCGAAACCCTCCAAAAAGCCGCTTCCCTTAACTTCAAGTCCTTCTTCTTCCCCGGAGACTTCCATGACGTCGTTGGGCCCGAACTTCGCAAAACCGAAATCCTCTCAAGCGCCTCGTTATATTCCGCTTCCCTTCTCCCAGAGCTTTTCTCCGATGATGAAATAGCAAAGATCGTAATGGCTTTTGAGACCTCATTCGTCTACAAGAACCGCCTGCTCTTTGGGATCCTTGCACGAAACGTTTCCGACCGGGTTTTCTACGGAGATGCGCAATACCACGGCGCTGTCATATGGCCAAGAGAGAGCATTCCGCTCTACCGCCTGCTCCGGCGCATGAATGATCCCCGCGCAAAGGAAATACTCATAAGCAACCTGGACCATCAGATGGCAGAGGGGGCGGTGTTCTTCAACCACGAGCTCTTTTCCCTCCCGGAGGGCCAAAACCCCTATCCTTCGGCGGAATCGTATTCGCCCGTACCGGTAAAAAACCCCGCCCAGTTCTGGAGCCAGTGGGTGGAGCCGTATTTTGAGTTCATCGAGAAGCATTAGCGCGAGGGTTTGATGCGAAAAAGCAAAATATATTAGCTTGATAACCTATCTATATTCGTGTCTAAAATTTGGCTTCTGCATGGAAAAGGAGACGAAGGGCGCTCGAAAATACTCGAGGCACGGTTAAGGGCCCTTGGCAATTCGGTAAAAACAATGCCTGCCCCATATGATTCTGGAGAATATGGCCATTTGGTTCAAAAGGCACTATCTGAAATGCAAAAAGCCAAACCAAAGCTAATTTCTGCAAAAAAAGGCGAAAGCAAGGCGGGCCCGATTCTTTCTCCCGAAGAAGCCGCAATGTCGATTTTGGAGCAAACTAAGGGTTTGGGAAATGTTGAAAAAAAGCAAAAAATATTTCAATCACTATTTCAGGTTGGTCGCAAATATACTGGGGCAGTCGAAAGGATACAAAGAAGGGCCCTGGCAAAAGGCATATTTATTGCAAGAATAGTGTCGTCTGTTTACGTTGCCGATCATGCTGACAGGCTGCCCAAGGTCGGGAAGATTCCCTTCGTGCATATTGATGTTGGCGAGCTTAACCGAGCTGTAGCTGATATTGTGTTGGATCATAGGCCTATTGAAGGAAATGATTATCATGGCATTCTGGCATACCGCGACGGCCGGCATCCTTATGCACTAACTTTGGATTTACCCCACTACTTCCTTGACAAACAGTACTCCTTTAGCGGTAGGTTCCCGCATATTGCCTCGAATGTACTAAGTGTCCGGGTGAGTAATGAGCAATCAGGGGATAGGCTTCAAATAGGTGCAGGCCGTCAAGAAGCAGTGCGCGTAGAAAGAGAGGAGTTGTACGACAAAGCTGCGAATGGAATTCATGAGGCAGCATTGAAATTTGAAAAGGCCGGGAATGAATAGTTTGATGTTAAATCAGGGTTGTTAGGAGATATGGTTTAATTCAAGTCTTGTTCTGGCTAGAGTAACCAATGTTCCTTATTGCGGCTGTCCGATTCCGTCAATCTGGTTTTTTCCCTTAATTTCCGATATCAAAAGAATTCCCTAAGCTTGATATCCGTCATCTTGATGTGTTTCATCGTCGCCCACTTATGCCTTATGTATTGTTGCAAATTTTCATCCTTATGGTGGCGCCTTAGGAACCCGACAGTCCTTTCATCGCTTGGATAGCCCGTCCCGAAATCCTCCCCAACTTCAATGGCAATTTCCGCAACCCGCCTCTCGCGCATGCTTTTTGCAAGGATCGATGCGGCCCCAACGCATAGGTACTTGGAATCCGCCTTGTTTTCGCTCACGATATGTGTTTTTTCAAGCGGAGTACCCCTTAGGTACTTTCGTATCCTCATCTCAAATTTTTTTGGCACCGGATCGGGTGAATCCACGAAAATTTTCCCTACGACCGCACACGCCTGTCCTTCAAGCCTCTCCACGCCCTTGGCAAGCTTTGCTGATAAGCTCAATGCGGCGGATGCGATTTTTTCCGCTTCCATCTCGTTGAGGCTCGTTTTCCTCCTCATGTATTCAGTGATTTCCCTGGCTGACACTTCGCATATCTCATGGGGGTGTTTTGCCAGTATTTTTGCGATTCGCTCCCTTTCCTTTCCGGAGAGCATTTTCGAATCCTTCACGCCGATTTTCTGTAGGCCCGCCTCATCCTCCTCCCCTATTGCATATGCGCATAACACAAGCGGCCCTATCACTGGACCCCT
>JBDRDM010000079.1:0-36394 GCA_043820675.1 Microcaldota archaeon | reverse complement strand
CGGCTGCTCAAGATCCCCAACCGGTGCGTTCACGCCCGCAAACAAATGCTCGGTTGGAAATTTCTGCCAGCGCGCGGATAGCGGCGATATTTCATATAAAAAATTCGCGCCCAACCCTAACAGCCTTCTTTGCGAGGTTCGTGAGACGGTTGCCTGCGCAGCCGGGCAGGGAGGTTGCTGCGCCCCTTCCTGCTCCAACCAAACGGGTTGCTCGACCCTTCCCAAAGATGGAGCATGCATTCCCGAAGTATGCAGCGATCCAACACGCAAGTCGCTCAAGATAGGGGGCGCATGCACTGGATGCGGCGCGAACCTTGCAGTGGGCATATGCGAGTACTCCACCTTTAACTGCGACCGCGACAACAAATGCAAGTTAAAGGGGGGCATCAACTGCGGGGGGGCCACATACTATTGCATCGAGGAAAATGGCAATTTCATTTGGAGCACTGAGGGCATACAATGCGCGCAGGCATCCAGTCCCGCACCGACAAATTTGGGTGGAACAGGTGGAAGCGGCAGTTCTGAAACATCACCCTCGCCGGAACCATCCCCATTTGCAGGCGAATATCCATCGCCAACTCCAGGCTTCCAGAAATTGAATCCCCTAGAGGAAGACCCGGTAGCGGACCTTAGGGGCAAGGTATCGGATGAAACCCTCTCGAAGATACAAAACGCGACCAACAAGGCGATATTCAACATCATCAAGGTACTCAAGTCCGAATACGAGCCAGAGCTCATACGGGAATCATCGCGCGTAATCCTAATCGCATTGACCGACAGCAAATACCCCCTCAAGGATCCAGTCTGCTACCCTTCGCCAAGCGACCCGAAGCGGGCAACTGCCGCGGCATGCGAGTGCCATGCTTCCTTCGGGGGCAACTTTTCCAGGTTCAGGTGCGATATAACGCCAAAGTTCCCAAGGCTGCTTGCGGGCAAATATACAATCGAGCTCGAAAACGATTTGAACGAATCCGGCCTGCAGGAACTCAGCCTCCCGATAGGCAAAAAAGCAAGCCTAAAGCCGCTTTACGTGCAGGTAAAGGAGAACGAGTTTCTATTCTATTCGGCGATCTTCATCGGAATGATGCTGATATCATATGCGCTATACCATGTGCTTTCTAAATTGGAAAGGGAGCAGAAAATGGGAGATATGCTCCACCAGCGCAAGCGCAGCATCCTCGAAGAAATGAATACCCTCAAGATACATTACCTCAAACGCGACCTTGCCTTCGACACATACAACATGGCCATGACGCAAAAGCAAAAGGAACTTACTGAAGTTAATACCCGCATTGCAGAATTCGATAACAGGATGGAAGGCAGGGGGAAGCCGGTTAAAGCAACGGGATCGGAAGTACAAAAAACCCCGGATGCGCTAAAGGAAGGCGCACCCCAGCCCCTAAAACCTCCCGAATAGAAGCGTTTTTATTGGAAACAATGCAGAAAATATAACCTCTGATGCTAATGCCGTTTGGATTCATCGGGCGTCCGAATAATGCGGAATCGGCCGGCCAAATGGGATTTATTGGGGGGCTCGTAGCTCAGCTTGGCAGAGCGTTCGGCTCTTAACCGAAATGTCAAGGGTTCAAATCCCTTCGAGCCCGTATCGGCGACGGGGAAACCCAGGTTTCCCCTTGAACCGATTGTTCGTTCCCCTTCCTACATTAGATTCGCGAATCAAAATTGCTTTCTTTCCAGCGGAGCCATCGCCGCTTTCTTTCCGGAAAGAAAGGGGCAAGGCATTGAAAAAAGTTTTCGTTCCCCCCCTAATTACTTCTGTGAATTCGTCTTGGTTGAAAAATCTATCGCCCTCATTGACCAAACCGGTCGTTCCCCTGCCTAAGTAAGATTCGCGAATAAATACGGAAAAAAAGATTAGCAATTCAGCTTCCTTTTAAGCGCCGAAAAAATTTCCTGGGAAATCGCATCCTTTGATTTTAGTGCGCCACCGGTTGAGCAGTTTATCACGATCCACTTCCTCTTCCTGGCCTCCCAAAGGTATAGCTTGCGCACCGCTTCCTGGTAGTGCAAATCCTTCTCATGTATGTCGATTTTTTCCCCGCGCGCTTTGAGCAGCTTCCTTGACGCCCTACCCGGGAGGTTGAGGAAAACCACAACATCGGCCTTTGGAAGGCGGCTTTCCATGGATTCGAACCATATTATGAACCTTTCCCTTCCTTTTCCAGAGGGAATTTTCGCCGCCTGGTAAAGATTGCTTTGGGAATAGCGGTTGCAAATAAGGTATGAACCGGACCGCAATTTTTTGCCCAGGGTCTGCGAGTATTGGTAGCGGTCGAGGGCATAAAGCATCGAAATAACCTCCGGCGGAAACCTTTCCTTGTCCCCGAAATCCCCAGCAAGGTAGCGCTTGATCAGTTTTCCAAATTCGCTCCCATACGTTGGGAAATTGATTATTTCCGCGGCTTTCCCGCAAGCTTCCAGGCGCTTTGCGAGCAGCTTTGATTGGGTGCCCTTGCCTACGGCATCCGTGCCTTCAATCACTATGAGTTTTCCTATCATGGCCATCACAAGAATGTATGGATAACGACCGCAAAGAATGGTATGAGCAAATTGTCATCGATGTGGAAATCGAGCGTCTCGACAAGCGCAAGGATGCCCGAATAAAATAGGGCAATAGGGCCTATAAAAAGATAGGCGGCAACAGAACCGGAAATAAAGAAGGCCGCCATGCCCTCCCACGATTTTCCGGGGTTCCAACTTAGCTTATGCGAGCCATACCTCGTGCCAACAAGGGTCGAGAGCCCATCACCCAATGAAAATATCGAAATCGCCGCAAGCATGAAATTGAAATCCTTTGAATAGGCCATGATGAGCAAAAGCCCCACGAGGTACATCAATGGGCCCCTGCCGGGGAAGATATCGCCCTTCCTGTCGAACATATCCAGCACTTTCCCAAATGGCCCAACCCACATCCCAAGCATGCGCATGTTGATTAGCATCATTCCGGATATCAGGAAGCCCAAAAGCAGCATTTCAACCGATGCAAGCCCGGATTCATCCAACCCGAACCAAAGCAAAAGGCAAATGACAATTAACCCCGCAAGAATGTGGATGACCTGGCGGCCCCCCTCAATTAGGGCCATCCCCTTCCTTGCCTTCTTTCGAATGGGCTCAAGGCCCTCATGGAGGCGCTCAAGCGCAAAGTAGACGAAAAGCCCAAGCGACACACCCGCAACGACCTGGTTCAGGGTATGCACACCCACATAAATCCGGGAGAAGGCGATGAGGAATGCCAGAGGCAAAAACATGAACATGGCCCAGCTTCCAAGGGTTGCGGCCGGCAGCAATATCGAGGTTATGGTATGGCCCGAAGGGAAGCCGTAATCGTTGCAATCGACAAGGGCAGGAAAGAGCTTGCATGGCCGATCCTCCTGATAAAATGTTTTTAGCGTTGCCGTAAGCAGAATTACGACGAGGAAGCTCACGATCAGGACTCGGCGGTGCTTCGAAAAAGCAAGTGCGAGGAATGCAAGTATGATCAATACGGGATAATAGTCCTTATCTAGAAGGATGGAAACATTTGCCAGCAGCGATTCGAGGAGGTCCATGGTAGCTTTAATGTTGGTGTTTATTATAAACTTTAGCAGGGGTATGCTGAAGCGCTAATGATAAAAATAGCGGCGCGGAATAATTCAATTATGCCAAGCGAAGCAGTCGAACGGATAAGGAGCCATCTTAATTCCCGCGGCGCACCTGAGGGCATCTTGCTTTTACATAGGAGCTCGGAAGAGGTAGCAGATGAGACGTTGAAGACGGGGCTAATAATAAGGACCCTTGTGCAATCAACAGCAACGGAACATAGCCGGATTGATAAGGAATTCGAAAGGGAGATTGGAACTAGCCACATGGGCTCAAGGAATGTGGTCGTAGCATATGTTCCAGAACATGCAAGGGAACTTGTGAGGGACGCCTCACACGGCACCATTAATCCAAGAGCGGACTATGTAAACCGATTTGCCCAAATGTTCAGAAGGGTGCCGCCCCAATGGATCGTTGGAACATATAATCGAATTAGCAAGAAATTTAGCCCAAATGAGCATTTCAATCCCTTCAATAACCCGCCGCTCCCTGAATGGGAGGCAAAAAGCACCCACAGAAGGCGGCCCAGCAACATGCCCACCTGAAAAACCCCCCTGCACGCTTTTTTATTCCTTCACCGCATTAATCTCTACCCTGCCTAGGTAACTCAGCTTGGTAAGAGTGCCAGACTCATAAGGAATACCCTTACGAGTTTTGAGCTTGGAAAAGCTATGAAATATTTAAGGCATTCGTGGCATCTGGAAGTCGAGGGTTCAAATGACACCTATGGGGGGAACTAGTTCCCCCACTCGTGTCGCCTCTCCCCCTCTAAATTCAAATATATGGAATATGGGAAGGCACGGAAAATCCCTCCCTAGGCATTTATTATTTTCAAGTGAAACCAATGGAACCAAAAATAGTAGCTACGGTGCTGCTGCTCATTGCTATGGGAATTGCCTTCAATTTGGGTTATTCAGCCTTCCCGTCGGGGAAGAAGCTTGTTTTTTCGGCTCCCGCAATCACGGATTCGGGGAAGGGCAACCTGATTGATTTCGAAATGCAGCTTGCAAGGGGGGAGGGCCGCACTCTTGTCAGCATCGGGAATGCGAACTTCAAGGACGATGTCGAATACGCATTAAGGAAGGCGCGTTTCAACGCCGAAAAGTACCTTGGCATCAGCCCGGAAAAGGTGGATATCATCCTTTCCGTGAAAGGGGAGGCAAGCCAAGTTTCTGGCGAATCCGCCGGGGGCATGTTTGCACTTGCCATCATCGCGCTTGAAACCGGCAGGACGCTTAGGCAGGACGTTGCAATCAGCGCCGTAATCACCGAAAGCGGGGAGCTTGGGGAAGTCGGGGGCATCGAGGAAAAGATCATCGCGGCTAAAGAGGGCAACAGGGCCTTTTTCCTGGTTTCAAACGGACAGAAAATCAAGGACGAGGGCGAAGTCGCAATGGGCATTAGGATTATTCGCGTTAGCAATCTCGAGGAGGCAGTGAAATACCTAATAGAATAACTTTTTAATGGCAGGAAGTTAATTGCTTCGGTAAGTATGTGGAGAGTTGTTGCCATATTCCTTCTTTTGCTGATTTTGACGGCAGTCTCGGCTCTTCGGCGCGAGGGCTTCTATTGGATGATCGCGGTATTTTCGAGTTTCCTGGCCGTTGGCATTTTCATATATATCACATACGTATTTCGGATGAACAGGGAGCATAGGAACTCCGCAAAGGAAATCAAGAACGCAATTGGAAAACCCACATTCGCCTACAAGATCGGTTCGAATGAAAGCGCAAGCGACGAGCCGGAAAAGGTGATAATAGGGGAAGAGGGCAAAGCAAAAAGCGAGGGGAAGGGCACCAGTTATGAATTGGGATATGATGATGGCGAAAACGCCGTCCCGATAAAAGCGGTAAAGGTCGATACCCCCAAAATCACGCTTCCCGATAAACCCGGAGCGGCTCCCCAAAATAATGAGATCCATGCGCCCGCAATTGAGCTGCCGGATACCGGGGGACTAATAATTGCGACACTCGAGGTAAAGCCAATTTCCAATGAAGCTGAAAAAGATGGGTCAAATAGAAGCGCAACTCCGCCATTTGAGGATCTGGAAAAACCAAAAGAACAGGCCGCTTCGGATAAGTCCGATGTCAATAAGATGGACCTTGCGGCACTTCGCGCAAAAATCAAAAAGGACCAAGATGAGGGAAGATGAATATCAGCCGAGCCTGCCCCTAATCCGCCTATCCCTCCGGTTGGATTTGGTGTTTTCCTCGACACCCAATGGGGGGTAACCCCCCACCACGTGTCGCCGCCTCCCCCCTATTTGCTTTGAGAATCCAATTTGCCCCTAATCCGCCTATCCCTCCGGTTGGATTTGGTGTTTTCCTCCCTTGCCCTGTCGAATTCCTCCTCGCTGATCTTCCTTAAAAAAACCAAAAAGGCCGTGAAAATTAACCCGGTATTTTCAGGCCGGCTCCCGTAGCTGCGTACCTTCCAATCGCGAAGGAAAGCGTCCGTTACCCGTTCCACCCTAAGCTTTAATTTCTCCGCTTCCGCGACAAATTTGCCTGCCTGCTCCACATTCGGGAGGTAGCCCACAATCCAGCCGCCCATCCTAAGGGAAGTTTTTGCATGCCCTAGCACCCTTTCGCTTTCGGCCATGTCCAAGGTTATAAGATCCGCATCATGCTCATCAAACCCAGCAAAGGCATCCTTTTCCTTCAATTCAACAAATTTATCCATGCCCGCCCGGGCTATATTTTTCCTTGCAAGCTCGGCGAACTCGGGCCGGATTTCATAGGTTATGACCTTACCAGCCGGCGCCACAATCGAGCCCAAATATGCTGCCAGATAGCCGCTTCCCGCACCGGCATCTACTACCAGATCCCCGCTTTGCAGGCCCGTCAAACCGGAAATTAAGGAGGCATCCTTTAGGGTGATTATCTGCGGGCCCCTTTTGAGCTTTTTCCAGATGGATGGATCGAACATGGAGATATCCCTCGAATTAGAATCCTTCAACTTAATATCTCTTTCAATGCGACCGTCGCATAGCTTCCGGATGGGAGCGCAAAACGGAGACGGATCTTGCGTTTCCCGCCTTCATTAAATTCCTCGCAGGAAAAATCCCTAAGAAATACGAAATTGGGCCTAAGTGCGCCCTTGGAGTTGAGCTCTGGTGTGCTCTTCATCACGAATTCCCCCTTCTTGATTTTCTCCTTGGCAAGCAGCTTTTCCTCCCCCTTGGAAAGCGCCGAATTATAGCCAATGAGCTGGCCAAGAAGAACTGCCGTCCGTTCCTTGATCAGTTTCGAGACATCCTTCACTTTCTGCTTGGAATTGATAAACTCAGCTTTTTCATCCTCTGGGAAACCGAACTCGTCCAGCTTGCAGTAATGGCCTCCGATCTCCGGCATTAGCAATTTTTTCCCCTTCACCCGTTTTTCCAAAAGAAGGTTGAACAGGTAGCTTTGGTATGCATGGATGAATAGAAGCTGCAGCGGGCGGTGAAGCCTTCGGAATGCGCCCAGAAAATCATTCGGATTATTCACTAGGTGCGAGAGCATCTGCTTTTCAATCCTTAGGAAATGGGGGAAGTAATTAAGCGCCTGCCCGAAGTCCATTTCCTTTGAAAGGCGTTTCCTTGCGGCCCGCGCAACTTCATCCCTTTCGCCTTCATCGGTACAGGTGAGGTAGTTCAGGACCGCTTCCTTGAACGCCCCTAGGATAAGCATTTTCCCGACAATTGCAGTATTCTTCCTGGCGCTTCCGAACCTTTGATCCCCGAAATAATTGGGGAGGGTATAATTGTTTTTTTTCAGTTTGGAGAGGATCTTTTTTTCGCTTAATTTCCCAAATTCCTCTTTCCCGATGTTCTCCTCCGTAAGGGTTAGGGTAAAGCGGTTTCCAGAAAGGCCCCCCAATTTCACCTTTTCGTTGGCAAGCCACGCCCCCAAAATCCGGATGTCCTTAATGTTCAGGGAATTTAGCCTTTCTGGCTGAATTGCAAATGCACTGCAAAGCTGCGTCGTGAGGGCATTGCGGTCCTTGTTCCCTGCAAAATTGATCCTGCCGGAATTGATGTGCAGCCTATCCGCGATCTGCCGGACCGCATTTCCAGTCGTCCAGAGCCTTTTTTGCAAAACGAAATGGGAGAAGAAATTGTTGTTCGAAACGAGTTTTTCGTCCAGCTTGGTAATTTGCCTGTCGACTTCAAGCACTTCCCCTCCGGAGGTTATTTCCTCGACGATGAATTCTTCGGGTTGGAACTTGAACACACAAGGCTTAGGGGATTGCGAATTAAAAACGGATTCAAACATCGTATTTGGCAAGGTGCCTAACTCCGAAATCCGTCCCATACCATACCCAGTCAGCGAACGCATGGGATGCGTATGCAATGAAAGCGAGGAGCGCAATTGCTAAGGAACCAGTGAACAGGAAGGCGAAGAGCGCAAACAGGATCATGTATTCGACGGAAAGAAGCCACCTTCCCTTAGCATACCATTCCTTCCGAAATTCGTAGCGCGGATGCTGCTTGTATTCCCGGGGCATAAAATATTGGGAGCGCAAAAAAAGGAGTATCACGATGGCAATTATTCCCGCGATGAAACCCATGCCCAAATCGCCCGAATTGGAGTACCCGAAAAAATATGCGGCCCCAAAGGAAATAAGGGCGGAGCCTACGAACTCCCATTTCTCGTGCGTGAAATCGGGGAAGAGCCCGCCGAATATCGCAAGTATCCATACGGGAAGGGTAAGTTCAATGCCAAGGGTCGTGGCAGTCCACATAACCAGGATGAACGCCAGCACGAAGTGGGATAGCGGGCCCATGGTTAGTATTACTAACTGAAGGGTTTTTTTAACGTAGAGGCAAAGAGATATATCATCCTATGGAAGTCTACAAGCCAACGGGCATCAAATGGGTTTGGGCGCACAGAAGGAATATGGCACTTACGCAGGCTGAACTTTTTTCCGAAGGCCTTAAAGGCGAAGGCTACTTTCCGGCAGTTCGGTTCAGCAGGCACAACTACCTTGCGGCTTTCACCCCAGGCGACGGCGCGTACATTTTCTATGACGAACAGGAGCTGAGGAGGAACACAAAGGCATTCCAAGAGGACATATCGACAGGCAGGTGCACGCAAAAAAAGCTAAGCGCCCTTTCCAACAAATTCTTTAAAAAGGTGAATAACGCGTCATTGGCCTTTGGAGGCGCGAATTTGCGCAAATTGGGGGGTGCAGAACTGCTTGGGCTATTCAGGGATTTCCGGAAGGCCATGGCAATAGGTCCGATTATCACAGTCCAGCTATGGGGAATAGAATGCTGCTGGAACCCCCGTTTCGAGCTCTCAAAATTCCTGACTGCGAAATTTTCCGAATGGAATGAAACGGATAGGTACCAGGAATGCGTTGAAACCCTATCTGCCAGCAGGGAAAAATCGGTGCCGTTCAGGGAGCGCGAAAGCTTCCTTGGGATCGCCTCCCGCATACAAATGAACGGGGAGGTCCAGAAGGCATTCTACTTGGATTCCCCCATTCGCATCGAGCAAGCGTTTGAGAAGTACCCCAAATTGAAGCGGGAATTCGACAGACATATCACCGATTACGCCTGGACAACTAGCGAGTACATGAGCGTGCCCTGGACCCGGAGCCAGTGGATCGAGGCGTTCAGGAGGGATTTGCGCAGGAACTGCAAGGAGGAGCTTTCGGATTTGCTGCTTGGATACAGGGTCGCCTTGGCAAAAAAGCGCAAATTGCTCCGTCGCCTAAAACCCCCCAAAAAAATCCTTCGCATCCTCGATGTCCTCGAAGAATTCACCAACCAAAGGGACTGGGCGAAGGGGAAATATTCGGAAGCCTACTTAAATTGGCAGCCTTTGATTGCCGAATTAGCTCGTAGGATGGATTGCAGCAAGGAAGAGGCCACATTCCATTCCCTGGATGAAATTGAATTATTCCTCCAGAAGGGGGAGATAGTCCCGCCAGCTGAAATTGAAAAAAGGAAAAAGGGCTATATTGCAATCTCCCATGGAAGGCCATTCAAAATCTATTCGGGAAATAAGGAAACCATTTTGAGGGAGGAGGGCATCTATTGGCAGTTTGCCAGCTCCGGAAAGGCCTCTTTGCTGCACGGAATTGTGGGATGCGGTGGCTTAGCAACAGGAAAGGCAAGGGTAGTGAAAACGCCTGCGGAGAGGGATCTGGTGAAGGAAGGCGAAATACTTGTCACCTACATGACGACGATGGAATTCACTCCCCTGTTCAGGAAGGTCGCCGCAATAGTAACTGATGAGGGCGGCCTTTCCTCGCATGCAGCAATAGTTAGCAGGGAGTTCAGGCTTCCTTGCATTGTTGGAACCAAGAACGCGACAAAGGTTTTCAAGACGGGGGATATGATTGAAGTCGATGGAATCAACGGCACCGTAAGGAGGATCAAACAATGAAACCAAATGAGCGCGATTATCATTATGCCGGAAGGTACAAGTGCGCGCCCATCTATAATTTCGCAATTCTGCCAGAAAGCAGGGGGGAGGCGGGATTTCCTCGCATGCGGCAATTGTAAGCCGGGAGCTTGGGATACCGTGCATAGTCGGAACGAAATTTGGCACCCGCACCCTGCATGACGGCGATCTTGTTGAAATGGATGGGAAAAAAGGAATCGTGCGCGTTCGCTCCAGAAGCCATTAAAAGGCTGCTTTTTCTAATTCATGAGGGAAAACAGGGCCTTGCCTATTGGTTTTAGAGAGGATTACTCGACCCTTAAAGGGAAATAAGCCCCTAAAAATGTGGAAAAAATGGAACTTCTTCCGATATCAAAATCAACCGCAGATGCGCTTTCAAAGAATGGCGAAAGCCTCCGCAGGCAGCTCGAAAAGAAGGGCGAAGTCAGAATAAAGCTGAATCCTGATGGCAACCTCGAGCTGGATGGCGAGAGCGGAAAGGTTTGGGTGGCAGAACAGGTGCTTAAAGCCATCAATTACGGCTTCCTGCCGCAACATGCTTTTAAACTTTTCAGCGATAACTATTTCCTCGAGATCATCGACCTTGCCCTAGTCCTTCCAAATGAGAAAGCGATAGAAAGGTACAAGGGACGCATCATCGGCGCGGGCGGCAAGGCGAAAGCGACGATCACAGAAATTACAGGGGCTTTCGTCGCGGTTTCGGGGCACAAGGTTGCGGTCCTTGGGGAATTTGACGACCTGCAGCTTGCTAAGGAGGGAATCTTGCGGCTCCTTGAAGGTTCGCCCCACACGGGCGTTTACGCTTATATGGAGAAAAAGAACAGGGAAAGGAAGTATAATTTGAAGTGATTGAGATTCGGAAAATAAGCCAAATTGGCCAACCGTAATATTCATCAGAAAAACAAGTAGTGAATTCACCATATGGTTCAAACAAGGCACGATCAGCGCGAAGTCGCCCGGAATGCGGCAAAACTAGTCGGAACGAAGGCGGACCAGAGGAGGGATGCGGAAAAGGCGGCCATGGACAAGCCTTCCAACACGCGCAGGGCCATGGAAGAGGGGCCCTCGCGTACAGAGATTCCCAAATCCGCCACCCAAAAGGAACCGACTGCAGAGGACATTGAGCACCAGCTTGCAAAGGAATACAAGGAATATTCGGTCGCGGAATTCTTCAAGAAGAACCGGCAGATGCTGGGATATTCCGGCAAGGTGCGCTCACTTACGACTATCATCCACGAGTACGTCACGAATTCGATCGACTCCGCGGAGGATGCCAAAATCCTCCCCGACATCAAGGTGGAAATCCAGGAAGTCAACGGGCACCTACTGGTAATTGTGGAAGATAATGGAACGGGCATACCCAAATCAAAGGTTGGGAACGCCCTTGGGGAACTCCTTTCCGGCACAAAATTCCACCAAAGGAGGCAAAGGAGGGGCCAGCAGGGAATTGGCGCGAAGGGAGCAACGCTCTTTGCCCAAATTACAACCGGAAAGCCAACCAAAGTAAAAACCAGCCTTGGCAATTACAAAATATTCGAATGCGAAGTATCCATTGACGTCAAGAACAACAGCCCCATCATCACAAACGAGAAGGAATACAGCGGAAATTACCGCGGCCTTAGGGTCGAAGCCGAGTTCGCGGAAGTCGCATACAACCGGTCGGAATATTCGGTTTACGAATACCTGAGGCGCACGGCAATTGCCAACCCGCACGTCCAGATTACGCTTATCGAGCCAACAAAGGAGATAATTGTTTTCCCAAGGGCGAGCACGGCAATTCCCCCAAAGGCAAAGGATTCCCTTCCGCACCCGCTTGGGATTTCGACCTCGGATTTGATGGACATGGCCCTGGTTTCCCAAAACCGCAAGATCTCATCATTCCTCCAGCAGGAATTCACCAGGGTAAGCTCAGATAAGACAAAAGAGCTTGAGACCCTGGTCAATGCTGGCATCGATGCTAAAAGCGCCGAATACCTCGATTTCGGAAGGCAGCCAAGGACGCTCCAATGGCCCCAGGCGGAAAGGATTGTTGAGGCCTTCCAGAAGGTTAAATGGATTGCTCCGGAAACGGACGTGCTAATCCCTATCGGCGAAGGGCAATTGGAAAAGAGCCTCAAGAACCTATTGCAGCCAGAGGCAATGAAAATATCGGTGCGAAAGCCGCGCGTATTTCGGGGAGGCATCCCATTCATGGTGGAGGCCGCAATTGCATACGGGGGCAATGCTGGAGTAGAAGCATCCGTTGCTGCGGCAAAAGCATCCGACAAGCCGCCGGGAACGCACAGGGTCGGCGAGGTATTAAGGTATGCAAATTCCGTGCCTTTGTTGTTCGATGCCGGAAGCTGCGCCACAATGGATGCCGTCAAGAGCATCGATTGGTCAAGGTATGATTTACGCAAATGGGAGGAAATGTCAATATCTATTTTCATCAATTTCGTTTCCGTTTACGTCCCTTATACGGGTGCAGGTAAGCTTGCCATATCGCAGGAGGAAGAGATCATAGAGGAGATCCGCAATGCGCTCATGGAATGCGCAAGGGACATCTCGATTTACCTCCACTCCCTCCAGAAGGCAGAAGACCAGGAGAGGCGAAGGCAAATATTCTTCAGGTATATTGGCGAAGTTGCAGAAGCGCTCCATGACATCAAGGGAGGGGTTGAGAAGGTCAAAATACAAGAAATGCTCCGAAAGATTGCCGAGGAGCGGACAAAGCTTGCGGAAAAGGAAGAAGCGCTTGAGGAAATTGGCATTGACGAGGACATGAAAAAGGAGGAGGAAGACGAGGAATAATAGCAGCGGGATTTGGGGGCATATTGAACATAAACAATTGTTTTGCAAAGGCGGCAAATTGGGGAAACCCATTTTCCGATTAAATGGCGTATCAAGGTAAATCGTTATGGCAGAAAAAAAGGACATCGGCGGGATGGCGAAGCGCGAAAAGAACCGCGAGGAGACACTAAGAAGGATCGGCAAATTCGCAGACGAGCTCGTTTCCGAGATCGAAAAGGGCGACAATCCGCACATAGACATTCCCGTGAGGGGCAGCAGCAATGTCGCCTTCGATGAAAAGAACAAGAAGATCGTGCTCGGCAGCAAGGTCGCCAAGAGGTATTTGTTCAATGTGTCCCATGCAAGGAGGTTCATGCAGACCATGCTCGTTGCGAGCTATGTGAAAAAGGACCTCCTGGAAAATAACCTTACGGCAACGCTTAGGGATCTTTACTATGCAAAGAAGCGCACCATTGCCGGAACCAGGGAGGATACGATCGACGAGCAGAAGGAATCGGACCTTGCAATAGTTGATTTCGAGGTCTCTTTGGATACGTTTAGGGAAATGCTCCACCTGCGCGCAGAGCCCAAGGGAAGGATGGCGGGCCTCATGAAGATAAAGGATTACGTGCGCGAAAGGGAATCCATAATCGATCTGAGCAAGCTTGGGAGCGGCGGGCTTGCCGTGCCCTCGATTGTCGAACAGATAGAATTCATGGACCACGAGATCGAATACGTCCTTGTAGCGGAAAAGAACGCCATCTTCGACCGCTTGAACGAGGACGAATACTGGAAGAAGAACAAGTGCCTTTTGATGACGACAGCTGGGCAGGCCGCAAGGGGCGCTAGGAGGCTTTTGCAAAGGATGAGCGATGAGCTCAAATTGCCGGTCTACTGCCTTAGCGTTGATTCAAACGAACCACTGATGATAATCGGGGAGGATGGGTTGATAAAGCGCCCCGAAATAGGGAAATTCGTTGACAATGCAATGCAAGTTTATGGCATTACAGACATGGGCTATTTCCAGAAGTCGTTTGCACTCGGCGATTCACTGGCAGTCGGCAAAGAAGGGAAGGCTGAAACCGGGATGATTGTTAATGCAGTGAGGCACGAAATAAGCGAGCCCCTGCTTGAAATCGAAGCTGAGGGCGGATATTCCGCAAGGGTAACGCGATCCCACAGCCTGAAGGTGTTTGACTCTGAAAAATTTGAGATCGTTTCACGGCCGCCGGTTGAACTGAAGCAAGCCGACTACATCATTTCTGCATCAAATCCGCTTAACGTGCAAGAAATGAAGGAAATAGATATAGCAGGAGAGGTTCTAGGGAATAACGGAATTTCTCAAAACGTGCAGGCGAGGACAGAAGCATCGTCTGGCTTCGTACCAATAAAGAATCTCGATAAATCGCAAATAAAAGAAATCCGATGGGGCAAATCCGAAGTGCGCGTAAAATCTAAAATTCCGTTTTCACCAGATCTATTCAGGTTGCTGGGCTATTATGCCAGCGAGGGCTCTTTGGGGGGGAAAGTCGCCCTCACATTCGGTCCGCATGAAAACGAATATGCAATGGACGCCTCGGTTGCCGCGGAGAGGTCATTCGGTGTAAGGGCACATGTTCATGACAGGAAAACTTCCCTGCGGGTAGAATTTGGGGGCATGTTAACCGAGGCAATCCTGCGGGATTTATTGGATGCGGGGGAAGGCGCAGGGAACAAAAGGATTCCGTGGATAGTTTTTAACGCGCCTAATGACCTGAAAAAGGAGTTCATTAGGGGCTACTTCCGGGGCGACGGCACCCTTGTTTTCTCAAGAAGGGGATGCAGGCTCTCGGCAACAACAATAAGCCGCAAGCTTGCATCTGATTTAGTATTCCTTATTCACCAGCTTGGGGGCTGGGCTTCGGTAAATCACATCGTTACAAAAGTGACAACTGAAAAAGACCGATACAACATAGTGATCCAGGACCACAAGACACTTGCGAGCCTTTCAGAAACAGTCATGGACAAGGCCGGGGGGGAAAGGGAAAAGGTGTGGAAATATTTGCAGGCGCCCACTTCGAAACTTTCGATCAGAAAATCCGTGCCTTCCGAAATCATCAAAAAAGTGCAGAAAGAAATATACCAGATTTCGAAAAAGGGCACTTCCCCCCTCGTAAATAATCAGAAACGGATTGCTTTTGAAAGGCTTGAACCTTTACTGACAGTTGTTGGTGAAAAACCCGAAAGCCTGTTAATAAAGGACACTTTGCTTGATACACTCCCATCAAACCCCGAAAAATCCATCTCCACGTCAGAGATCGCGAAGGCAACTGGGAGCAAATTCATCACCGCTTTTAAAGCGCTTAAGAGGATGGCTGCAAAAGGCTTGGTGAAGGGTCTAAAAGTGAAGGGAGACTGGAGATGGCGCCGCGCCTCAAAAGAACCTGCACTTGATGCCGAAGGAGCCAGGAAGCTGCTGGTATTGAAGAATATCGTGGAGAACGGACTTGTTCTACTAAAAACGAAAAGAATTATCGAAATACAACCGACAAAGGGCATGGTTTACGATATAGAGGTATCTCCGGCTCATTCATTTGTGACAGGAATTGGGCAAATTCTGGTTTCAAATACGGACGCCGACCCGTATGGGTGGTACATTTATTCCACGATGAAATATGGCTCCATGGCGCTTGCGCATGAGTCGGGAAGATTGGGATGCAAGGAAATGAAATTCCTGGGGATGAGCATTTCCGACATCGAGCACTATGATTTGAAGGCCGTCACAATCAAGGCAAAGGAGGTCGACATAAAGCGAGCAACGGAAATGAAGGCCTACGACTGGTTCAAGTCAAAGGAATGGCAAAAGGAAATCGACAAGTTCCTGGTAAAGAAAATAAAGGCGGAAATCCAATCCCTTAGCAGCAAGAACCTCCAGTACATCTCAAACACCTATTTGCCCGAAAAGATCAGTAACAAGGATTTCCTTCCGTAGAAACGAACTTTCAAGCTAATTTTGGATTAGGGAATTATTGATTCAATGGATACAAAATTCCCAAATTCCCTCTCTCATTTTTACCTACTACGCACACTTTCAGGCTTCCCCCAAACTTAATATTCCTCCTAACGTTATTCTTAGAGGTGGTTTTATGGCAAAAAGGCGGGCGCTTGTCCTGGAAAGTTTTGATACGATGTCCCTGGCTAAGCTGTACGGGGTGCTGATGGCAATAGTAGGATTCATATTCGGGTTATTTTTCGGATTAGTTATGGCAATTGCAAACCCCCTCATGAGCCTGCTATTCATCATCGGGATTCCCATATTTTACGGCATAATGGGATTCGTAATAGGCATACTGATTGCACTCATTTACAATGTTGCCGCGGATAAGATCGGAGGAATTAAGATCGAAGTGTCCGATGCCTAACCAAGGCCTGTTCGGATATAGCTTACGGCAACTGCGATAAGCAAAAGCCCCATTACCCTGGAAGAAATTTCCACGGAATTGGAGCCAACCAGCTTCAGGAGACGGCCCGAATTCAGGAGCAGCACCCAGTTAAGGAACAGCGAGGCAGCAGCCGCAAGGAATGTTACGAATATCCCTTCCGAGGCTGCAAGCACGATGGTCGTGGTGATTACTCCAGGACCGGTAATCAGGGGAACGCCTATAATGGTTGCAGCAACATGATAATCCTTTGTTGCTTTTTCCCGCTTTTCCTGCCCGAACACCAGTTGGCTTCCAAGCACCAACAGCACTGCACCGCCTCCAATCATGAAATCCGATAATCTAATCCCAAAGAGGCCTAAAATAGAGGTACCGAAGAAAAGGAAAATCAAGATTACAAGCGTGGCTACGTAAAGCGCCTGGTTTGCGGCCCTCATCCGGTCTACGGAGGAGAGCTTTTTTGTCAGCGTCAGAAATACGGGAATGGATGCAAATGGATCCATGATTGCAAATAGGAGGGCGAATGATTTCACAAATCCCGCCATATCGAATGCAAAATCCAGCATGGAAGGATGAATCCATGCTTCTTTATTAATGATTTCGATTTAATCTAAAAAAGGGGGAATAATGGGGAAGGAAAAGATTTTTGCAAGGGATCTATCAGGTAGCGAAGCACAGATGGGCAAGCGCGCCTTATTGGCATTGGAGGATGATTCCAAATCAGATATCACAACCAAGGCATTGGAATTGAAGGGACGTGCAAAGGCGGCAATTGTTGCCGAGGAACAAGGGATATTATGCGGGCTGGTGGAAGCAATGGCCGCAAGGGGGAAACTTCAATGCACCTGCAGCCTCAAGGAAGGCGATAATTTTGCAAAAGGATCCGAAATATTGCTCTTGAGCGGGGACATCAAGGAAATATTGCGCAGGGAAAGGACGATGCTCAACTACTTGCAATTGCTCAGCGGAATTGCAACCCAAACAAGGAGTCTTGCCGAACGGGTGGGCAGGGGAAATGTAGCTGCCATACGAAAAAATCATCCACTGCTGGCATTATCGGAAAAGCGGGCGGTGCAGGTCGGCGGTGGGCTCGCACACAGGTTGAATCTTTCGGATGGGTATCTCATAAAAAATACACACCTGGAATGGCTAAGGGAAAGGGGCAAAATGAGGTCGGAAGAAGCGGTCAAATATGCTGTTGAAAAGGCAATATGCCATCGCAAAAAAACGAAGAAGCATTATTTCGTTGAGGTGGAGGTAACGGGCATGGATGAAGCGCTCGCCGCCGCAATAACGGGAGCGGACGCAATTCTTGTGGATAATCAAACTCCAAGAAGATTCGCCCACATCGCCCTATCCATCCGCAAAATAAACAAAAATATCCTAATCGAGGCAAGCGGCGGGATCACGCCTGAAAATGCGCAGGATTACTTGAAGGCCGGTGCGGATTTCGTAAGCCTGAGCCATCTCGTGATGAGAAGCAGGCCCATTGGGATGCACTTGAAGCTGATCCCCTGATTTTCCCCCATTTTCTCAATTCCAATATTTATACCTTTGCTTTCCGGGCAAGATATTTAACCCCGCATTTTGTTATACCATTGCTAGTTTTCTGATATTTCGGGGGGAGCGACATGCCGGACAAGGAATACCTGGTGGAGATCACGATCGAAAGCAAGCCTGTATTGAAGGACCCGGAGGGCGGCGTGATTGCAGCCGACCTTATGAGAAGGCATGGCTTCGAAATGGTCAGCGGAGTGCGCATGGCCAAAGTGCTGCGCGTAAAACTGAATGCCGCAAGCGAGAAGAAGGCCCTTGAAACCGCGGAAAAGATGGTCAAGGAGCTGCGGCTTGCAAATCCGGTTGCGCAGAATCACACGATTGAAGTGAAGCATACGTAAAGCCTATTTGGACGTTACGGCAACATGGTAGGACGATGGGATAAGCATATGCCCAGAATAGCAATAATCCAATTCCCCGGGAGCAATTGCGATTTCGATGCCCACCACGTACTAAAAGACGTGATGCATCTTAATGCTGAGCTCGTCTGGCACACGGAATTTAAGGAAAACAGGTTTGAGGCGGCAATATTGCCAGGGGGTTTCTCGTACGGTGATGCGCTGCGCGCAGGCATAATCGCGGCCTATTCGCCCGCAATGCGCGAAATCAAGAAAATGGCCAGGGAGCAAAAGCCCATCCTTGGGATTTGCAACGGCTTCCAGATTTTGACAGAGGCGGAATTGCTGCCAGGCGCACTTCTAAGGAACGAATCCACGCGCTTCATCTGCAAATGGATCAGCATGAAGGTAATAAGTGCGAGGAGCGCTTTTTCCAAGAAATTCGCACGCGGGGATATTTTCCAATCCCCAACCGCCCACGGGGAGGGGAATTACTTCATAGGCCAAACGGGCCTTAGGGCCCTTTACGACAACGACCAGGTAGTATTCAAGTACTGCGATCCAAACGGCAGGGAATCGCCCGATGCGAATCCCAACGGCTCTTTGGATAACATCGCAGGAATCTGCAACCTCGAGGGAAACGTCGTTGGGCTTATGCCCCATCCGGAAAGGGCATCCGAAAGGATCCTTAGCCCATTCCGGAACGAGAAGGCGCAAATTGTGTTTGAGAGCATGAGGGAATTCCTGACGGGAAGGAGGGTTGGATAGCAAGGATCCCTGCAATATGATGAGGAAATATGAAAGTCGCAGGAGTTGAAGTGGACCTCACTAAGGAGGAAATGAAGCACATCACTGGCAAGCTCGGCCGCGATCCAACTGCAGTGGAGGCGGGGATGCTCGACATCATGTGGAGCGAGCACTGCAGCTACAAGAGTTCGCGGAATCTCCTCAAATTGCTCCCAACAGAAGGCAAGCGGGTTATCCTTGGCCCCGGATATGACGCAGGAGTCGTGGACATCGGGGACAACCAGTGCATCGCATTCAAGGTGGAAACGCACAACCACCCTTCCGCAATCGATCCGTATTCTGGCGCCGCAACCGGCATTGGGGGGATAATCCGGGACATACTTTCCGTGGGGGCAAGGCCAATTGCACTCACGGATTCGCTCTTTTTTGGAAGGCTCAGTTCACCCCATTCGAGATGGCTCATGAATAACGTCGTTAGGGGCATTGGGGACTACGGGAACTGCACGGGAATTGCCACCGTTGCCGGGGAGACGAATTTTGACCATTGCTATGAGCGCAACGTTCTTGTCAACTGCGCATGCTTTGGCCTTGTCGACCGCGACAAAATCATCTACGGCAAGGGCAAGGAGGCAGGGGACCTTTTGGTACTGGTTGGAAGCTCAACAGGCAAGGACGGCATCCACGGCGTGACATTTGCAAGCAAGAACCTGCATGGGAAAAGCGAGGATGAAAGGCCCGCGGTGCAGATCCCAGACCCGTTCCTGAAAAAAATGATAATCGAGGCAACCCTGGAAGCGCTAAAGAGCGGAAAGGTCCGCGCCGTCAAGGATTTTGGCGGGGGCGGCCTTACGTGCGTAGTTTCGGAAATGGCCTATAAGGGCGGCCTTGGGGCGGAAATCGAAGTAGCCAAGGTGCATTTGCGGGAACCCCTTTCCGCATTTGAGATCATGCTTTCGGAGTCCCAGGAAAGGATGCTGTTTTCATGCCAGCCAAAGGACCTCAAGCACTTGGAGAAAATATTCGAAAAATACGGCCTCGCGCACAAAGTAATAGGGAAACTTACGAAGGATAGGAAGCTGGCGGTTAAGGAAAATGGAAGGAGCATGGCGGATATGCCAATTGAGATATTGACGGAAGTGCCAACACTAACCCTGCCCGCAACAAAACCCCATTATATCGAAGCCCTTCTTAAGCAAAAAAAGCCATACCTGCCCCAAAACCTCAACGACATAATGATGGCCCTCCTCAAAAGCGAAAACATCGCAAGCCGCCATTGGATTTACAGGCAATATGACACGGAGGTGGGCGACCGCACTGTCATCAAGGACGGCCAGGCAGACAGCGCGGTGCTTCGAATAAGCGACAAGAAGGGCATTGCCATTAAGACCGACACCAATTTCCGGCACTGCTTCCTCGACCCATATAACGGCTCTGCGGGCTCCGTATTCGAGGCGGCAAGGAATATTACGGCGGTAGGCGGAATTCCGCTTGCAATTTCCGACAACCTCAATTTCGGAAATCCGAACAACCCGGAAGTCTATTGGCAATTTTGCGAGAGCGTGAAGGGCATGGCAGAAGCGCTCAAAACCCTAAGCATTCCGGTTATAGGGGGTAACGTGTCATTTTACAATGAGGATGATGTGTCGGGAAAGGCAATCAAGCCCGCACCAGTGGTCGTCATGCTGGGGCTTCTTGATAGCCTCGACAACATATGCACGATGGAATTCAAATCCGCCGACGATGCGATCATGGTAATCGGCGAAACCGCCCCCGAAACAGGTGGCAGCGAATATTTTTCGGCAATTTTCGGGCTTGAGGGCGGCATCCCTCCTGCCCCGAATTTCGAGGCCGAAAAGGCGGGCATGGCACTTGTGCATGAAGCCATCAGGCGCAAGCTCGTAAGCGCATGCCACGACGTATCCATGGGGGGACTTGGAATTGCCCTTGCAGAGATGAGCATTGCCAGCAACCTTGGCGCGCAGGTGTTCCTTAACATGCTCCACCCCAAGGGGAAAAGGATGGATCCCGACGACATCTTGTTTTCAGAAAGCTACGGGAGATTCGTGCTGACAACAAAAGAGCCGCAAAAGCTCGCGAAGCTAGCGGAGGAAAAAGGCGTAAAGATCACCAATATTGGCAGGGTGTTGCTGGAAAGGCGCCTTACCATAATGGATTCCCCAGACAGCAGGCACCGGCTCGTGGACCTTGCGATAACATCGATGAAGGATGATTTCGAGGGGGAAATCGAAAGGAGGATGCAATAATAAATCGGGTTTAATGCGTTCAAAAGGTTAAAATAGGCGCATTCCCGAAAGATATCATCCGACTGATTTATTTGGATATTGCGGGTTGAGCGTATGGGGGAAGACGTCCGCGAGAAATGTGGGGTTATAGGCGTCTATTCTGAACGCGGCCAGTCAGCAGAGGTCCCATACAACATCTACAATGGCCTTATCGCCCTGCAGCACCGCGGCCAGGAATCCGCGGGAATTTCCGTTGTTGCAAACGGCAAGCTCGCAACAAAAAAGGACATGGGGCTGGTTTCAGACATATTCACTACGGAAGACATCGAAAGGCTTGCGGGAAATGCGGGCATAGGGCACGTAAGGTACTCGACAACTGGAAGCTCCACCATCGATAACGCGCAGCCGCTGATCCACAAGGAGCGCGGCCTCCAGGTTGCCATCTCTTTCAACGGCAATATCGTAAATTACGAGGAACTGAAAAACCATTTTGAGAACCTTCACCAGATGCCCTTTAGCTGTTCGGCGGACACCGAGCTCATCGTCAAGATGTTCACCAAAGAGCTCAAGGCGCTCATGCAGCATGAGAAAAGGGAAAACGGCAAATTGAAAAATTCAGGGGCAAGCGGGAAGCGCAGCAGACCGGATAAAACGGCCTTGGGGGGGATCGAAGCATTGCCTCATGATTTCTCAACAGATACGTATTTCAAGGCAATGGAAAGCGTCATGCGCAGGCTCGAAGGCGCGTATTCGGTCGCCCTCCTTGTAAGCGATGGGACCATCGTTGCCGCAAGGGATCCCAAGGGCTTCAAGCCCTTTTGCATCGGAAGGAAAAAGACACTGGTAAGCGACCTGATATTCGTTGCAAGCGAGACGTGCGCCCTTGATGCGCTGGATGCGCAATTCGACCGCGACATCATGCCCGGCGAAATCGTCGTCATTCGGAACAACCGGATTGAATCACGCCAGCCATTCCATGAAAGGAACGCCCACTGCATGTTCGAATGGGTTTATTTTTCAAGGACGGACTCGGTGATCGAGGGAAGGCCGGTTTACGATGTAAGGGTGAGGCTGGGGGAGGAGCTTGCCAAGGTATTCAAGCACGAGGTCGACGTGATCATCCCGATTCCCGATTCCGGAAGGTCCACCGCGAAGGGATTTGCCAGGGCTACTGGCGCCCTCTACGAGGAGGGCCTAATCAAGAACCGCTACATCCACCGCACGTTCATCATGCCGGCCAACGAGCAGCGCAAGGCCCTGTTGAAACTGAAACTTAACCCCGTGAAATCCGTCATTTCCGGGAAGCGGATCGCAATCGTCGACGATAGCATCATCAGGGGCAACACGATGAAAAGGATCGTGAAAATGCTCCGGGAAGCTGGCGCAAAGGAAGTGCACGTGCTCGTCAGCTGCCCGCCGGTCATATCCCCGTGCTTTATGGGCATTGATTTCCCGACATATAAAGAGCTCATTGCCGCCGATAGGAACATCTCCCAGATCACTTCCGAGATAGGAGCGGATTCCATCACATACAACGATACCGATGCCTTGCAGAGCGCCCTGGCGCTTCCGGAAAACGACAACTGCATGGCATGCCTAACCGGCGTCTACCCGACCACGAAAATCCACGAGTATGCCCAGCGCAGGAAAACCGACGGGGATCGGAAAACCTTCACGATTGCGGTTCTCGCTTCCGGGAGGGGCAGCAACCTGCAGAGCATCATCGATAACATCGAGAATAAAAAATTGGGGGCACGGGTCGGGATCGTAATCAGCGACAGGCAGGATGCACAGGCATTGAGGAGGGCGGAAAAGCACGGCATCGAATTCGCGCACATCGATCCTGGGAAATTCCATTGCAAGGAAGCATATGAGGCGGAAATCCTTAGGCATTTGCACGAGCGGAACGTTGATTTGATAGTTCTTGCCGGCTATATGCGCATTGTCGGAAAAACGCTTCTCGATGCTTACAAGGACCGCATAATCAACATCCACCCGACTCTGCTGCCAAAATTCAAGGGTTGCATGGGCCTTAAGTGCCACGAGGAAGTGATAAGGGCCGGCGAGAAGGAATCCGGGTGCACCGTGCACACCGTCACCGAGGAAGTGGACGGCGGGCCAATCATCGGCCAGCGGAAGGTGCCGGTTTTTGAAGGGGACACTCCCGAGAGGCTCGCGGATAGGGTCCTAAAAGAAGAGCACCTGCTTTTGCCGGAAGTGATCGGGCTGTTTGTCAGGGGGAAGCATGGTTGTTAAATTACCGGATGAAGGATCAAGGAATGAAATTACATCAATTTGCTTTTTGTGAAGAAAGCGGATGGATTTTGCCGAATTGCTCAAGTGGATGAGATGTGGATAAAAATCAACACGCGCAGGCTCGCACCCCAGATGGCTATTGCATGGAATTTGGGTTTTGGGAATCCCTTCGAAAAGCACTTCGGCACCTCAATTTCCAGGACGCTCCAGCATTTCAATGGAAAATCAACCGACTACTTTGTCGATGCGAAGGAATACGGGAAGTTCAATGCCCAATTGGAAAGGCTGATCAATAGAGGGGGTTTCTTAAAGACCGCATGCCCAAAGGCCAGGCAATTCCTGGAGATGGCGGAAACATGGAGTGAAAGGTCATTTTCAGGCGATCTGCAAGGGATTAGCAACCGCGGACTCTCCAAACTGTTCAGGAAATTCGTGCTGGAAATGCAGCCCTCTTTTTATGCAAGGATGTGGATGGTTTACCGCATCAGCCACCCGCTTGAGGCCGCAATTGAAAAAAAGCTGCAGGAAACCACAAACAACAAAGGTAAAACGGCCCGGTTATTGAATATCTTCTCCTTCCCCTTGGGATTAAGCAATATTCAGGAGGAGAGAATGGATGCCTTGAAAATTGCATCCCTGAGGGGGAAGGTCGGAAAGGGGGAATTCGAAGAGCTAATTGAAGCCCACACGGAAAAATTCACCCATATGCCGATGTACGGTTTCGACCATGAACCTTTTTCGAAAGCGCATTTTCAAGGGGAAATTTCGAGAATCAGGGAGCCAAGGAAGGAATTAAGGGAACTGGCTGCCGCATACGAAAGCAGGAAAGGGAAATATGAACGGGCGATTTTGGAATTAAGGCCCACACGGAGCTTGGCTGCTCTTCTTGAATTTTATTCAGAAATGATCCACTTGAGGGATTACCGCGACATGCTAAGGCAAAAGGTCAATTTCCATGCGCGCAGACTGTACCTGGAAATTGGGAGGAGGGCGCATCTTGGCATTGAGGAAACGAATCTGCTAACAAACGATGAGATTGTAAAATTCCTGGAAAACGGTAAGGCGCCAACAATAAAAGTAATCCGCAACCGCAGGAAGGAATGGCTGATAATCCAGGATGGCGAGGAGGTGAAAATTTTCGGGGGAACGGAAGCGGCAAGGATTGCGCGCCTTGAACTTGGCAATAGTAATCGCCAAGGAACCGGATGCCTTATGGGCAGGGCCGGATCCAAGGGCGCCGCGACGGGCCCGGCAAGGATTGTCAACACCAACAAGGACCTTATGAAAATTAGGCGGGGGGATGTGATGGTGACATCCATGACAAGGCAGGACTTCGTGCCTTACCTGCGGAGATGCGCAGCGCTCGTAACGGACGAAGGCGGCATAACCTCCCATGCGGCAATAACCTGCCGGGAACTTAAAATACCCTGCATCGTAGGAACGGAAATTGCAACCGTAACATTCCACGATGGGGAATTGTTGGAGGTCGATTCAAAAAAGGGGCAAGTTAGGATAATTGAGGTTTGATCGGTAAATCAGACTGCTTGGCGCGTAAATATGTGGATCGCAGAGCTCAAAATCAAGAGGGAAAAATCCGTCCTGATAGCGGCAACCGCAAAGTTCGATGTAGTGGTCGCCTCCTATTACCTAAATGTTTACAGCCACAAAGGCAAGGCATTCGTGAACAAGGTTTCGCTGGTACAGGGGGCCGATAAGGAGGGTTACATTAAATTATTGGTCTCTCACATGGGAAGCAAGGTCCGGACTGTCGAGGGAAACCAGGTGTTTTACCAGCACGAGGGGATGGACGCCTTCAACGCGCAGGTCATGAATTCGGAAGTGATTTTCATTAAGCCCATCATCGGAAAAGGCGGCTTTGAGTTTTGGACGATCGCCTCATGGAGCAAGAAAAACTTGCATGATTTGGAAAAGCGCATTGCAAAAATGAGTGGCGTTAAAATCTGGCTGATTTCTCTTCATGAAGAGCCGGTTGACATGTTCCTTCCCAATGTGTTCGAGCACCTTTCGGAAAAGCAAAGGGCGGCAATCAAGAAAGCGGCCTTGCTTGGCTACTACGAATTCCCAAGGAAAATCTCCGCGGAGCAAATTGCTGGAAAGGAAGGCGTGGATGAGAGCACTTTTCGAGAGCACATCCGGAAAGCGGAAGCACGGATCATCAAGGCCGCCCTACGGCAAAGATTTTGATTAGCTAACACGCACCTGGCCAAAATTAGTGAAAAATCGCCAATGGGGCGGTTTGTTCGAAATGACTAATTCCTTGCCAACTATGCCCACATACAGCTGGGTCCCCGATGGAAGCGACCTTATTGCCTTTTCGAACTCCTTCCAATCCCTGTGGCGATTTGGGTAATTGCGGCCAAAAAAATTCGAACTATTGTGAATACGCGCTGGGAATAAACCCATATTCTCATGCATCTTTTCAGCCAATGTTCTCGCCCTTTTCCTTTGGGAAAGCGCCAATGCTAGCGTGCCAGTTCCCAGCGCCAGATGAATTGCCGATGCCAAAACAGCAGACGAACCCAGGGCTATAGAGGAGGCATTTGCCGCGGTTTTTTTATGTTTCAAGCGCTCGAATTCTGTTATTTTCTCTTGAAGGTGCTTCGCAAGAGCGTCCTTGTGGAAACGTGCCTCGAAACCGGCTTGGCCACGTGCCTCAGAAGAGCGTATACTCACCAATTCCTTGGCCATGCACCAATGAACAACGGGAGAATATAAGAATATTAGGGACGGATTGGTGTTTAACAAAATGACTAAAAATTTTCGGGCATGCAAATAATCATAAAACAGGCCTTTGGGGCCTTGCTATCCCCCTCAAATGGGTGAGAGCCTGCAGCCGTTTTTCGGAGGGTTTCGAAGTGATTATCAATTTTTTACCCAAGGTGCGCACATAAAAGTGGGGGTGAAGAAGGCTGTGCTTTTTCAGGAGGGCAAATATCCTTCCCTCCTCGGCCTCCCGCCCATGCAGTTTGGGATTTAGGAGTTCTCCGGTTTTGAGCCTTTGAGCAATTGTATTGAGGGAAACCATTATTTGGGAATTTTTTTCATTCGCCCTATGCCGCATCCCCGTGCCCGCAATGGCCGCAGCGGGCATACCAAGGGATGCAAACATTGCCGCCTTCTCAATTGCCCTTAAAGTGTATTTTTTCCGCCTACCAGTCGATATCGCGAGTAGTTCCTTCCGAACATCCGGATGCGCCACACCATAGCCTATCTTGATGCTGAAATGGTTTTTCCTATTTTGGCCAGCTCCCTCCGCCCATTCATCCATACGCGCAATTGGCATAACCACCTAATTGAAAACCGATATAAAAAAAGGCTCCTGTTAGGTAGATTAACCCCTACATAGGGGGTAAATTTATATAGGTTCGGGGTTCCTAAAGGGTATCGCTCTAGTTATTGGGGGATTGATGTGGAAAAATGGGCTAAGGGAGATAGCAGAAGCGATGCCAGCTTGTTCCCGATCTTCCTGATGCTGGAATCCGCAACCGTTCCGATGGAAAAAGCGCTCGGAACTGGACTATCGGGCCTGATGGTATCTTTCCATGGGAAAAACTGGATTTACTACGAGAGGAGGGGGGAATTTGAGAAAGTTGCGAAGGAATTGGTAAAAAAAATCGAGAAGGACCCCTATTTCGTGGAGAAGGCAATCAAGAAAACCTACGAATCAATGGATCAAGTCTTCAGGATCACGGAAGAGGTTTGCGGAGCGGACCTTGGGAAAAAAACGAATGCTGAGCTGCTAGACTATTACCTGGAATACTGCAAACGCCTGAAAATCGCACGCGGATACGGCTGGATTGCGCCCGCGCTCGATATGACCGGCTTCTTGAGTTCCAAATTGGAGGCAATATTGGGAAAATACCTCAAGGGAAGGGAAGGCGAAACCCCCAAATACTTCAATGCCCTCACCACGCCGGATAAAATCACGACCATGCGCAAGGAGGAAATGGAGCTGCTGGAATTGGCATGCGAAGCGGCGGGAAAAAAGGAATTGGAGGAATTGTTTAGGACAAAACGGGAGGCTGAAATTATTTCGGTTTTGAAGAAAAATCACCCACAGTTCTTCAATATGCTAAGTGCACATCATGAAAACTACACTTGGCTGCCGGTTATTTTCGAGGGAGAGCCCTGGAAAAAGGAATATTTCGTATCGGCGATATCGGGGATGCTCAAAGCAGGAGAGGATCCGAAAGCGGAACTTGGGAAAATCGAGGAAAGGCGAAAACGGGAAAAAGAGGCAAGGCAAATGGCATTCTCAGAAATTCCGTTAACCGCGCATGAGCGGAACTTATTTGAAATCGCATCCGAAATCCTGCACTTCAAGGCGGAACGGAAGGACCTTTACCAAAAAAGCTATTTCCAGATCAATCCGCTTCTTGTTGAAATAGGAAAAAGGACAAGAATAACGCTTGCACGGATGCGGATGATGCTTCCAGAAGAGGTGAAGGGGGCGCTATTTGATGGGAATGCCAATAGGGAATTGCTCGATGAGCGGGGCCGTTTTTGCGTGGCAATAAGCGAAAACAATTCGACGAGGGTATTTGTGGGATTGGAGGCAAGGCACATATTGGATGAGGATGTGGAAAAGGAAAATGTGAAAACAGATGTCAGCGAACTTAAGGGCAAGTGCGCCAACCCCGGATTTGCAAGGGGGATTGTCAGGCAGATCCTCTCGCCTTCCGATTTGCCCAAAATGAAGAAGGGGGACATCCTGGTGGCGCAGGCAACAAATCCGGACGTTGTGCCCGCGATGAGGAAGGCGGCTGCGATCGTCACGAACACGGGCGGGATCACTTGCCATGCGGCAATTGTTAGCCGGGAGCTTGGGACTCCTTGCATCGTAGGCACCAAGATTGCAACGGATGTGCTGAAGGACGGGATGGAAGTGGAGGTTGATGCGACGAGAGGAATAGTCAAAATATTGAGAAAGTGAAAAAAATGAAACATAAATGGGTCGCTTTGCAGGAAAGGGCGGAGAACTGGCATTTGAACCAACTCTACCTGCCGGCTGGCTCTTACACCTACCGGATGGGGAGGACGCTCGGGTTCGATTATAGAAGGATGATCACAATATTCCACGATGCTGGGGGGTTTGCGGTATATGGTCCGGCAAAGGAAAGCGCAATAGTAGGAAGGAAGGCATATGAGCTAGTAAGCAGGAAACCGGAACTGATTTTCGATTTCTCAAAAAGGTTCCGGAGGGAAATCGCGCTATTCAAGAAATTTTGTGCAAGTTTTGCAGACGGCTCCATAAAGGGAAAAACAACGCCGGAATTGGGTGAAATTTACAAAAAATACTTTGAAACCTACCTTGAAATTTACCAATACAGCGAGCCACTTCCCTTCGTAATAGGAGATGAGCTCGCGCGCAGGCTCGAAGGATATTTGAAAGCGCTGCTCGAAAAGAAGGGGCGGACAGGTAAGTTTGGCGAATATTTCGCATTGCTATCTGCTTCACAAAATAAACCATTCTCAACAAGGGAGGAAGAAAGCCTCCTTGGACTCACATTGGAGATTGGTAAAAACAATGAGTATGCGGCATTGCTTGAACGCTCATTGGATCAGGCATTGGATCGAATAGGCAAATATCCCAAAATAAAAAAAATGCTAGGTAAGCATTCGACTGAATTCTTCTGGGTGCCGTTCGATTATGCGGGGCGCACTTGGAGCCGCAGGCATTTCCTCAAAACCATAAGGGATTACATCGAGACCGGATTTGATGCAAAAAAAAGGTTGCGGGAAATGAGGCGCTATTTTGTGGGATTGGCAGATAGGCAAAAGCGCCTTGCAAGGGAGCTGGAAATGGATAAGGCGCACTTCACATTGTTCAAAATATTGCAGGAAGGCTCGTATTTGATTGATTTGAAAAAGGAAGAATTCACTAAATGCCACTTTCTCTTAAAATCCATCCAGGTGGAGATCGCAAGGAGGATCGGTTTAACATGGCTCGAATCCTGCTACCTGACCCCTCCGGAAATCGTGGATTGGTGCACCAAAGGAAGAAAGGTGCCCCTTCAAAAAATCAGGGAACGGATGAGGCTTTGCGTGCTCTATGTTGACGCCAAGGGCGAAAAGGTTTATGAGGGGGAAAAGGCGAAAGTTTTCGTTAGGCGGGAAGGATTGGATTTGCTAGCAATGAAAGCGCCCTCAGAAGTTAAGGGTACCTGCGCATGTGGGGGCAACGTAACTGGACCTGCAAAAATCGTCCGCAAGGCATCCGAACTTTCAAAGCTCCAAAAAGGAGACATCCTGGTGACGCTTGCAACCACCCCGGATTTTGTACGGGGCATGAAAATTGCAGCTGCCATAGTGACGGATGAAGGAGGGCTCACATCTCATGCGGCAATCGTGAGCAGGGAGCTTGGAACACCATGTGTTGTCGGTACCAAGGTCGGCTCGAAGGCATTCAAGGATGGCGATATGCTCGAAGTTAGGGCGGCACATGGGATTGTCAGGAAAATAAAATAACATCAGGACTGAAACCAATTTAATTTAAGGAATCCGACATGAACAATAAACAATTGGAAAAGCCCGAATTCTACGAATACTTTGCGGAATGCACACCACTACTAGTTTCACCGCCTTTGGAACCGTTTGGCAGGCCAACCGAAAAATACTGGGGTAGGGGGATCCACCTACAACTGATGGCAATTACAAGGATACATGCGCGCTATTACATCAGGAGAAAGGAAACCCTTGGGGTCGGCAAATTCATGGTTTCCCGGCTTCTCAAGGAAAAGGGGCTTTTTGAAAGGGCGCTAAAAGATTTCAAGGAACATTTATCCGGCATAATGAGGGTATTTAAAAGGATCGAAAAAATGGACCTGGCATCCACACCCCTAGAAAAACTAATAGAGATTGAAAACGAGATAAACCGCCGCTATACAAACAGCTATGCCGCAGGGTATCTTGTCGAACCATCCTACTTTTACCTGGAGCAAAAGGCAATTGGCCTCCTGATGGCGCTGCTAGCAAAAAACAACCTGGAAAAAAACTATTCCGAATATTTCGTGGACCTAACCCCCATATACAAAGAGCCCTTCCATGGCAAGGAGGAAAGGGAATTGCTGGGAATATTGTTGGAGATTGAAAAAATCCCAAAGTACAAGAAGATCTTTTCCAAGGATTCGGGCAAAATAATGAAGGAATTGGAAAAACACCCAATCATCCTTGGAATGCTTGAAGAACATGCAAAGAAATACCATTGGATCAGCAACTCGTATGCATCCACGTCTAAATTGGGGCTAGATTATTTCCTGAATTCCATCAAGGAGAAAATGCAAACGGGAAAGAAAGCAGAAAGGCAACTCGCAAATTCAAGGGCTAAAAGGGCGGATTGGAGGAAGCGCAAAAGGCGGGCAATAAAAGAGCTCGGCATTTCGGGGGAATTGCAGAAGCTTTTTGACCTAATAGGCAAAATTGCATACTACCAGGATTTCAGGAAAACGCTCATGCTTAGATCAGTATATTACTCCCAATTGATTGCAAAGGAAATAGCAAGAAGGGTGGGAATCAGCGAGGCTCAAATCGTGTACGCCCTTCCAAAGGAAATCGAGCTCGAAACTATACTGGATCCAGCATTTAAGGCCCAACTGAAGGTAAGGGCAAAGAACTGCCTATTGGCATACGATTTTGATGGTGCCAATATTTACCATGGTTTGGAAGCAATTCAAAAGGAAAGGGGAATTTTAAAATTAAAGCCTAGGGTCAAAATGAAAAATCCAACAAACCTGCTCGGGGTTTGTGCATCACTGGGTTATGCAGTGGGGAGGGCAAAAATCATCAACTCATCAAAGGACATTTGGAAAATAAAAAAGGGCGATGTTCTTGTAGCAAAGGCAACAAGGCCCGAAATTGTGCCGGCAATGAAACTTGCCTGCGCAATAGTAACAGATGAGGGCGGTATAACCTCGCACGCTGCAATAGTCAGTAGGGAGCTTGGAAAACCCTGCGTCATCGGTACATCCATTGCTTCAAAGGTTTTCAAGGATAATGATTTGCTAGAAGTTCGGGCAAACCATGGCGCCGTCTATAAATTAGAGGAATGAACAATGCTTAATGAAAAGGAAGGGGGAATCAAAGGGATGCTTGAAGCACTATTGAAAAATAGCATCAAAATCCGTAAACCGCCAAAATCCGGATATCAAAAAGCCGCCCTTTACGATTTCAACGGCACGCTCGTTTCGGATATGAAGGGTTCGGGAATGGAGCTTTATGAAAAAAGGCTCCGGCAGGCATTTGGGCCACTTATGGAAATCGAAGATGAGAAAATAATTCAGGAACTTGGGAAAAATGGAATTGAAATTGGAGGAAATATAAAGAAGGGATTCAATTTAGCAAATCCGCTTGCCGAATCGATCATTGCCCTGATTAAAACACCAAGGAGGGGCACGAAAGCAAGGGAAATATATTATGATTTCGTGGAACTTGCAGTTGAGAGGGAAGAAATTGGGATCAAACCGTTTCCGGATGTGGTTGCGAAGGGGAATCGAATAGATAGCGACAGGCGGGAAGGGCTTTCAATTATTTCACTATCCCGTGGGACCGATTCCATTCTGAAAAAAAGCATCGAAGCCAGTGGAACTGAAAAAATAATCGATAAAATGTACTCGACAATACCCTATGGAGGGGAAAAGACGGCAGAATGCTATTACAAATTCTATCATGCAATGCTAGGAAAGGGAATCCAAATCACGAAAAGCTACGAGGATGAGTGGAAGAATATTGAAGGAATGCTGATTTGCAATTTCGCACTCGCCATAAAGTTGAAATTGCGCTCTTTGCCATTCAAGATAATCTGGATAGCTAGGGAAGGGAAGCGGAATGGGCCAACAGATGAATTAAGGGCTTTCGAGAGGGAATTTTCCCGCCTGAAGGAAAAACACAAATGGGAGGGCAATTTTTCTTCCTATTTTGGGATAAAAAGTGGGCTGGCATGAAAGATGAAGTATGGTCGGATTGGTTTTATGCCTCAGGAGTGCATTCCACCTACGCAATTGCCCAATCTTCCGTGATGATGAGCAAGGATTGGGGGGTTGATTACGGCATAACAATTGTTGCGATAGAAAATGGGAAAGCCAGGTGGAGCTCCCCAAGAAGGAAATTGCTGGAAATTGGGAAAATTGCATTCACTAAATTGAACGATGTGAAATTCAAGATTAAGGTCTGGAAGGCATTCCGGAAGGATTTGAAAGAGCTCGAATCAGCGTACATGAAAATCGAAAGGGCGGATTTGAGAAAAATTGAAAATTCCCTACTGCTTAAATTGTACTCTGCCCTCTCTAGCGCTTATTATTCGATGTGGAGAAACAGCATTTTCGTAGATAGCGTCCCAATTGCCGGTGAGGAAGCGATTTTGGAAAAAATCACCGGCGGGAAAGGGAAATTGCCTTCGGATAAGGCAACAATTCTCTCAAGGCTCCTGTCTCCAACCAAAAAATCATTCCTTGCACAGGAGGAATACGAACGTGAAAAAATTAATAGGGCCATACCAGTAAAAATGGTCGGATTGCCCTATGAGAAATTGCAAATCAACCACCAGAAATTGATTGAAGCACATTCCCGCAAATGGTTTTGGATGGAAAACAACTCCCTCGAATCAAAAGTGCTAGACGGAGCGTATTTTTGGGAGATAATTAGGCAAGAAGCGCCGGATGGAAAGGCAAATGACCGAATGGAAAAGGCAAAGGAGACACCGATCACACAAAGGGAAAAAATCGCGATTCTAAAAAAATTACACCTAGGTACGGAAATGCTCCCATTTATTGCCATCATGGACGAATTCGGCAATTTCCAGGATATCAGGAAGATGTACTGGATTAGGACTATGCATTATTTCGATTTACTTTTCAATGAAATGACAAAACGTTTGGACATAACGGCAATTCAGCTGAAAAACGCCTTCCCATGGGAAATTGCGGAGATCATGAAGGGAAAAAAGCTAAATGGGCCCAACTTAAGGGAACGGACCGGTTACTCGCTTATAATCTTCAAGCATAAAACCCCCCTAATATTTGTTGGAAAAGAGGCTAGGACAAAATATGTGGAAATTTTTGGGGATGAAAAGGGGATCGAGGATTTTGCCGAAATACACGGAATCTGCGCAAGCGCAGGAAGGGTAATAGGAAGGGTGGCCATCCTGACAAGCTCAAAGGACATATCCAAGCTTATGGGGGGAGACATTATGGTTGCGCCATCCACGGATCCAGAATACGTTGTTGCAATGAAGAAGGCGGCGGCAATTGTGACTGATGAGGGGGGCATTACGTCCCATGCGGCAATTGTGAGCCGGGAGCTGGGGATCCCATGCCTTGTTGGCACAAAGATTGCAAGCAAGGTGTTCAAGGATGGAGAGCTTGTTGAGCTGGATGCCAATCATGGAGTGATACGCAGGCTCAAATAAGGAATAACAGCAGGTATAGAAAAATAATTTAATAAGGGAAAAAGGAGCAGCTGCAGCAAGAAACTTCCTCCATCAATTCGCAGAGCAAATAAGAGGATAGTGCTAAATTGTTTCAAAATCGCTATTTAGGGTAGTCGTTTAGACGATTGGCGTATGACTAGGAATGCGGAAAAAAGAAAATAAAAAAAAGAAAAAATCAGAAGGGAAGTCCCGTTCCACCTGTGCCAGCTGCGCCCATAAGAGCAGCAAAGATGGTTGCTGCAAATATTGCTGCCAGGATCACCATCAATATCACAGGTATTAGCCACACCAGCACCGCCTTCATCGTATCAAAGGCATGCACTTCCTTAAGCGCAAGCGTCAGGAGGTACAAACCATACAATGATACGAGTATTCCCACTATGGGAATCAGGCTCAGCACCACTATCGGAACCGAAAATATGGACATCAGATAGTATTGCTGTGTGAACGTACCCTTGCCGCCAAGGAGCATCGCTATCAGGTAAAGTATCCCTACGCCGATAATCGACAGGATAATGCCAATAACTACCGTCCCGATAAGGCTGGAAATTGCTACCACCGGATCTGCAAGAAGGAATATTGCGCTAACCAAGCCAACAACAAAATATGCGATGCCAAGATTCATGACACCCGCCATTAGGTCGCCTTTTGTCTTCTGCGCGGCAAATACCTCCTTGGGCTTTGTCAACACCTCTATCCAAAGATTGTAGTCCATCCAATCACCTTCAAATTTTAGTAGCAAGCTCACGTATTGGCGATATTAAAGCTTAACTGATTCGACAAAGGACGAATAATGGGGATCGGCTTCGGAAATAAAAGCACGAAAATAATTAGGCGATTCCTTCTCGTGAACCACTAGCATCATCCCGCAATCAGGGACGTAACGGAAGCACCGGCAATCTTAACATCCGCAAACTGCCCGACCTCCAGCCCATCCCCTTTCAGCAGCACCGCCTTGTAGTTGATGTTCCGTCCCTGGAAATAGCCGTTCCTGGCTTTTTCGGTAATCAGCACATCCGGATAGGTTGCGCCAACATATTGAAGGTTTTGCTCAAGGGCAATTTCCTTCACGACCTTGTTCATGATTTCGGCCCTTTCCTTTAGTATCCTGCTGTGGAACTGCCTCATTTTTGCGGCTTTTGTGCCCCTGCGCTTGGAATATTTGGCGAAATTCACGACATCGAATTTGAGTTTGCGGCAAATTTCAAGGCTTTGCCCGAATTCCTCGGGGGTTTCTCCTGGAAAGCCCACGATCATGTCCGTTGCAAGGGTCAGAGAAGGGATTTTCCTTTTGAATTCCTGCACGACAAAAACGGCATCCTCAACGGTATGGCCCCTTCGCATATCCAAAAGGACCTTTTCACTGCCGGATTGGAACGGAAGATGCAGGAATTTGTAAACCTTCGCAAGCCGGAAGGCTTCAACCCATTCATCCAAGCTCTTCAAAAAATGCTGCGGGTTTGCCATGCCGACCCTTATCCGGAATCGGCCCTCCAAATCGCTCAGTTGTACGAGAAGTTCGGGCATGTCCGTGCGCAGATCAAAGCCATAGCAACCGTTGTCCTGCGAGGCGAGCTGGATCTCTTTAGCATGGTTCTTGATCGCCATCCGGGCCTCGTTTAAAATCAAGGAGGGCGGCTTGCTCTTGAAGCCCCCGCGGGCGATCTTGGTCGCGCAAAAGGTGCAATTGCTAAGGCAGCCGGAGGAGGTCTGGATTCTTGCAATTACGGAACCGTACAGTTTTGTGAGGGGGAATTTCGTTGAGAAATCCGATTTCAGGTCAATCAAAGCTTCTGGAGTTGAAGTTGGGGGGCCAATAATTGCCAAACGGCCATCCCCATTATTTTTTGAACTCTGGCTAAATTTATCCTCCAGCAGTTCAGGGATCCTACCTATCGAATTCGGGCCAAGAATCCCAAGTGCCGAGGGGATCGCACGCTTCACGGCATTAATGCTAACGGGCGGAAGGCAGCCGGCAACGATCGTAGGTTTCCCTTTCCTTTCCAGTTCCTTCAAGTGCCACAATATCTTGTTTTCCGTTGTTTCCTTGACAGCGCAGGTGTTGACTATGACGGCATCCGCCTCCTCCTCCGAGTTTGCCTGCAAATAGCCCTTCCCGACAAGCATGCCCTCGATGAGATCGGAATCCGACCTGTTGAGGGTGCATCCGTAGGTCTTGATGAAGATTTTTTTCATATGTTCGCCAAGATATTGGCGGCAAATGAATTAAAGGAGGGGGCATGAATGCTTTCGCAGGGGAATGAACCAAAATGCCGCATCCCGAATATGGCCTTTTTTCATAGGATAATTTGATTGGCACCAAAAGGAATGCGCAGGTATTTTAAAGGGAAAAATGCAGAATATTTGCTACTAATTAATCCGATTAAATTACCGGTTATTTTGGGTTATGGGAAATGCCCGAATTCCTTCCGCTGGCGCTGTTCCTTGGGATAAAACACACTTTCGATGCGGACCACCTGGTTGCCGTATCCAATTTGCTCGCAAGGGCAAAAAGCGTCATGGCGGCAATGAAGCTTGGAATTAGCTGGGCTTTTGGGCATATGCTAACCGCTGCAATATTGACGGCAGTAATTTTCCAAATCAAAGAGCCGCTGCTTTCCTGGCT
>JBDRDM010000078.1:0-2301 GCA_043820675.1 Microcaldota archaeon | reverse complement strand
TTGGGCTATTTTATTGCCTTGAATACGCCCCTGCGTTTTTCAATGACCTCGCCGGCCTCCTTCATGACCTGGAGGCACGCATTGCATCCGGCTTCCTCCATCTTGGTTGCAAGGGAAATGTCTCGCAACGCAAGCTCGCGGCTGCCGATCGCTTTCATTATTTTAGGGTAGTTCTGCTTGAAGTATGGAGCGGAAACGATGTAGAACTTCTTGTCAAAGCCGCGTACGCCCATAATTTCGTTTGTCTTAATTTCCTTCTCATATTGCTTTGAGAGGCGCCGCGCCTCCTCTTCAATTGCAACAACAAGGAACCCCTTTTCGAGGAACCCCCCGGCCTTTGAAGCGGGCTCGTTTTCAGATGCGGAAGGAAGGGCTTGGTTTATCGAATCCGTTCCACTCCGGCCTTCACCGCTGATTTTAACCAAATCCGAAATTACGCTTTTTATTGTGCGATCCTTTAGGTTTTTTTTGCTGATCAGGATCAAGGTCCCCTTATCCACTTCAAAGAATTCGAATTCTTCGTTCTCGGAAATGGCCAGGGCCTGCCTCACTTTTTCCGGAATGACGATGGCAAGGCTTTCGCCATGCTTGAATGTGCGCATGCAAATACCATTAGGAAATTGCTGTTGAGTTTTAATAATGCTGCGCAGGTCAGCCCAAAGCGCCGCTGCAACTGCAGGCTTCGACAACGCTATCCACCGCAACACCAGTGCAGAAATAATTGATAGCAGTGCCATATTCATCGCCAAATTCGCACGGCAGGCACGGGCTATCGGAAAACGAGCCAGCGTCCGAAATCACCTGATTGCCGAATATTTCAATGCAATATGCCCCGGAGCACACGCCCCCTGCGCAGTTTTCACAGTTCGCTGTGAAGAAACGGACCAGGTCGTTGTAGCAGATATACTCGGTTTGTTCCGTATAGCTGCCAGTATCCGCACCGCAGCTGTCCTGGTAGATTCCATATGTGGAGTTGACCTCGCCGTAAACGGCGGGAGCGCGGCCGGAATAGGTTTCATTGTCGCTATCGAAGCAGTATAGGGGCGGGGCGGTCCGGAAGCTATAATCGATTGTGTAATTCGATAAAGTGCCATTGCTGCTGTTAATGTGATAATAATAGGTGGTAGCGGATAGTAGGCTGCCAATCCTCAGGAAATGCGAGAGCGCATAGGTGGTGTTGGATTTGCCAGTAGATGGCGGCTGGCTCGTGCCGTACCATACGATCATGTTCGAATAGTAATTGGAATCGAAGGTGATGTTCACAGAATTATAATCCGAGAAGTTCTTGACATTGAAGATTTTCAGGTAGGGGGCGGTCGTGTTGAATAGGTAATCATCGGAAGAGTTGCATATCGCGCCAATGCAGCTAGTCACCCGGTAATGGTAGCCGGTGTCCTGCACTAGGCTGGAAAGTGCCAACGAATGGCCGGTTTCAAGCCCGGCATCACTGGCCGAATCGCCGTAAGCGGGGGTGAGGCCGTATTCCACCAGGCTGTCCGATGGAAAATCAGTGGTCCAGTTGATTTGGGCGGAATTATTCGTAATATTGTACGCAAACACATTCGAAATGAGGTCACTCGAACTGCAGGTTTCATCGGGATGGCAAAAGGGCTCTCCAACCGGGCAGCCGCAAAGGGAGCATTTGTCCTGGAGGGTGCCTTTGAAGCAGTAGCTTGGCTTATCAACACTGCATTCACCCCACGGGGTACCATCCGAGCATGTTCCGCCGGGAAGGCCGCTTGGGGATAACGAAACGGATGGCTCAGGAGCTATTGAAGGAGAGCTTGATGGTGAGGGCGAAGGCGAAACCGAAGGAACGGGAATTGCGGTTGGGTTTGGGCCGGTAGGTTTGGGGCCGGCTTGGTATTTTGCGCGGACGTTGTCGAAGTGGGAGCCTGCAAGGCGCTGCTCCAGGGATAAAAGGCCGTACTTGAAGGGGGTGTCATCAGAATAGTTAAGCTGCAGCTCGCCATCAAAATAGCAAAGCACGTTATTGCCGTTCACTCGAATGCCAATGTAATGGACACCCGAATCGATTGGGATGGTGGGGCCTAAATCCAGGAGGGCAGAGTTTTGCCAATCGGTGAACCTGTAGAGGGCCATTTCGCCCTGCTTGGGATCCGTTGAGGAGGTGAGTTTTAGGATGCACGAATACCTGCCGCCCGTGTTCTTGTTGACTCTAGCTGAAATGCCCCCAAGAAGAGCAGGAGCCGAAGCGGGAAGCGATGAAAACGAAATTTTCGAATCCGCATAATAATTCTCCCAGCCCATGGAACCAGCGTAGGAGGTTTTTTCAATGTC
>JBDRDM010000077.1:0-13222 GCA_043820675.1 Microcaldota archaeon | reverse complement strand
CCCCAAAGCCCGCGCCGGCGGATGGGGAAAGAAGGCCCGCTCACATTAATATATTTCCTATGCAAACTAGATATCGGATACAAATGATCACGCTTCCGGCCCCATTGCGCTTCAAAATCTACCTGCGCGACCAAAACCAGTGCATCAGTTGCAAGAAGAGGGCGCAGGATGGCGCCTCATTGGAGGTCGCGCACATGGTTCCGCGGACTGCAGGGGGGACGAATAGCATCCATAACTTGCTCACATTATGTTTGGAGTGCACGGAGAATTATCCCGCTTCGGCAAATCACCATTATTACGCACCCCTAAAGAAGCACAACCACATCCCGCCCGAGTACGCGCTTGGTATGATGCTGCAGGCGGTCAATAATTTCCGCAGCCAGCACGGAAAGCACGATTTGAGCTTCGAGGAGGCGCGGATGGTTGTGAACGACCCCAAGTACGTCTCCCGAATAAACCCGCTGTTCACGCCGCTTCCAATGCCGGCAGTGATTTCCGCGGCGCTGGTTTTGCATCAGGAAGGGAAGCTGAAGCTGGAAATGGGTCTGATCAGAATCTGAGTTCGCTGCGGGGATTGGCAAAGAAGCGGGCAACCCAACAGCGCCACAAACTAAAAAACAAATTTCCCGCCCGGAACCTTCGCAAACGGCGCAACTTCCTCAATATGCCTCGCCCCGCATAAATACCTAACCAGCCTTTCAACCCCAAAGCCCGCGCCGGCGGATGGTGGAAGAAGGCCCGCTTTGGCCACATCCAAATATGCACAGTATGGCCTTAGGTCCATCCTGTTCCTTCGCATCCTTTCCAAAATTTGCCCATGCCCATGCTCGCGCTCCGCTCCCGAAAGCGCTTCGCCAAAGCCTTCAGGGTATATGAGGTCATAGTTGAGGTAGGTGTTGGGTCTGCTAGGATCCTCCTTGTCGTAGAATTCGCGCTCATGGTTCGTTACCCAGATGGGATCCGATGCGGATTTGGAGATCGACCCTTCCCAATCCGGGCCTAGCATCCGCTTCAAAGCAATTGAATCATAAACCTTGAGGGGGAAAACGGGCGATTTGAGCGATCTTCCAAGAATCGAAAGATCAGAAGCGCAATCCTTGCTGACCCTCGCATAAATTCTCCCCAAGAGCCTCTCCACGAATGCCATCACATCGGCAACCTTCTTGCCCTTGAGCTCAAAATCCACCTGCGTGAATTCCAGAAGGTGTCTTCCGGTAGATCCTCTTTCCTTTTTTTCCAATCTCACGTTCGGGGAAACTACGTAAATGCCATCCCTAGCCCCCAAAAGGGATAATTGCTTGTGGAGGATCATGCTCTTGGTTAATTGCAATTTTTCTCCGTAGTAACTGATTTCCCCATCCAGCACCGAATGGTTAAGAGGGTCCGTAATTGGGGATATCATCACCGGCATTAGCTGCAGCATGCCGTTTTCGTGCATGTAATCGTGGACTTCTTGCATCACGGCGCTTTGCACCCTCAGGATGGCCGTAAGCTTGCTGCTTCCAAGCTTCGATACGGCAATTTGCATTTCTGTTTTTACCATGGAAATCTACCTCGTATCACCCACGGTCAAATGCCGCGGAACGGACACTCACTCCATTGAACAAGTTGCAGTATATAATTTTATTCCGAAAAAAACCATTTTTCTTGCAAAATAACAACGTTTATAAGCATATATTGGAAAATATTTCCATTATGAACCCGCTTGACGAGAAGGATCTATGCATAATTGCCGAATTGGAAAGGGACTCGGGAAGGACCAGATGGAGACTTGCAAAAAAATTGGGGCTGCCATTGACGACGGTTCACAATCGTATTTCAAAACTCGAGAAGATGGGCGTGATCCGAAGGTACAGGGCGGTTATCGACAAGGGAAAGGTGGGCAAATCCGTTGGCGCGATAATAGACGTGAGCGTGAATTACCTAACGCCGGACTTTTCGCAGCAGGAAATCGCAAGGAAGATTGCCGCGCTACCGGAGGTGGATGAAGTCGCAATCGTCACGGGCGGGACGGACCTTATCATCAAGGCACATGTTTCCAGCACCGATGAATTGAACGAGTTCCTGACAAAAAAGCTGCGCGCAATCAAGGGAATAGACAAGACCAATACCGCCGTCATATTGCAGGAGATGGAAGGCAAGGAAGGGCACAGGGCACTTAAATGAATTGCGCGCTTGAGGAAGTGCTATTTCTCAACAATCAGGAACACTATGAAATAAATGAACCCTATCCCGCCAAGGCCAAGGAACGCCAGATGCGGCTCTATGCCATAGAGAAGGCCAGCAAGGAGAGGCCCGATGAACTGCCCGAATGACTGGAAGCTTGCAACAAGCCCCATTACCGCTCCTCTTTTTCCGGAGGAGCGCTTGCTCACAAGGCTAGCAACCGATGGAAAAACGAACGCATTGCCCATAACCATGATGGATAGGGGAACTAGCAAAGTAAGCCAACTATCGAAGAATACGAGGAGCGTATAGCCAAGTGCGGATAAAAAGAGGCCAAGTTTGATTAAGTTTACCTCGCCAAACCTGCCCATTAGGCTTCCGGAAATGAATTGGAAGATCATGATCAGTATGCCAATGAATGTAAAGACGATGCCTATTTCTGCTTCACCAAAGCCAAGCTTTGCTTGCGAGTACAGAGCAAGAACAGCCTGAAGGCCGCCTATTATGAAAGAAACAGTCATGCTCGAAGCAAAAATCAAGATGAGGGGAGAGGAGAGGTGCGAGAGCAGCGAAATTTCCTTCCCGACGATGTCGCGGCTTTCGGGTTTTTCTTTAGGTTCGGTTATTTGGAAATTCACGGATAGGAAATTGAGGACGGATAAGCTTGCTGCCAGAAGGAATGCGAATTGGATTGAGATGGAAGCTGCAAGGCCGCCAATTGCAGGCCCCAGAATGAATCCCATGGAAAACGTCATGCCGATAAGGGCCATTGCCTTTCCGCGCTGCTGTTCGTTTGTAAGGTCGGAAATCAGGGAGGTGCAGGCGGGAAAAATCCCAGCCGCTGCTATTGCTTCTACACCCCTTGCAATGAAGAGGGTTTCAAGATTTTGTGCGAAAGCAAAAATTAAGTATGCAACTGCAAACCCTATAGTTCCTGCAAGCAGCACCTTCTTGCGGCCGATCCTATCGGCGAGCCTTCCAACGAAGGGAGCAAGGAGCAGATTTAGGAGGGCAAAAACCGCCGTGAGAAGGCCGATTTGGAATGCCGAGGCCCCGAATTCCTCGGAGTAGAAGGGCACTATAGGCAGGATGATGCCAAAGCCTACGGCGGTTAGCATCTGCGTGAAAAGGATGCTACGTATGGAAGCATTTCCAATCAGTTCCTTGAAACCCATATTGCCCCCTAAGGAAGATCCATTAATTGGACGAAAGGTGATTATAAACTGCGGGCTTAAGCTTGGGGCAAGTAATTACCTTGCACCGATAATTCTGCTAGCTCCGTTTCCTTTTTTAAATTTCCCAAAGTAGCATTCACATACAGTAAACTTGGAGGGGGCAAAATGGTCGGGAAGAGGGCATTGCTAGGCTTGGAAATGGAAGCATTCCTTCTGGATACCAACGGGCATATTGTAAACAAGTCGGATTTGCTTATGCGCGAATCCTTGAAGAAGGGTGCAGCGCCTTTCATCTACGAGGTGAGCAACTCCATGATTGAGGTTGGCTCAAGGCCCCATGGGAGCGTGAGGGGGCTCACCAAGAATTTTTTCTCGAACCTGATCAAGATCATCGAAACTGCAGAGAAGTTCGACATATACCTCTATCCTTTCGGAACATATCCCGGAAAATCCAAGCCGGAGATACGGAAAAAGGCGTGGTACAGGGCGCAGGCGCAGGCATTGGGAAATAAATTCATGGAAACCGCATGCCGCATCTCGGGTTTCCATTTCCATTTCAATACCCCCAAGGGCATTGTGGATAAGAGGAGCGGGGAGATCTTTGGGAGGGAAAGGCGGGGACGGGAAATATACCTGAACCAGTTCAATTTCCTTGTCGCGGCGGATCCGGCGATTGCAACATTCATGCAATCCTCCCCATATTACGAGGGCAGGCTGCTGGGAAAGGATGCGCGCATCCTTGCATACCGCGACCTCGAAAAGGAGAGGGGTTCGCCAATAGATGGCATGTACAAGGGGCTATCCCAGCTCGGAGGATTGCCGCCTTATGCGACCTCGATTTCGGATTTGAAGGAAATGAGCGAGAGCCGCAAGGAAATGCTGCTTGCTCTGTTGAAAAAGAAGGGAGCGAAGATTCCAGCGGAAGTAAGGGACAGATCGCCCCTGACATTCCAATGGGGGCCCTTGAGAACAAACAAGATAGGGACATTGGAACAGCGCGGCATGGACATGAACACGCCCCTGAACCTCATTGGCGTTTCAAGCATTTTGAAGCGCATATTGGGCGAGATATTCCTTGGAAACCTAAAAGTGAGGGTCGAGGAATTTGCAATGAAAACGCCCTTCAAAATCGAGGGCGACCGGATTTACATTCCGCCTTATTCGTACGTGAGGAACAAGCTCCAATACAAGTCCGCACTCGATGGCTTTGAAAGCCCCGAAATACACGCATATTGCAAGGCGCTCTATAATGCTGCAACAAAGCTTGATTCGGATGATGCGTACCTGCTCTCCACCATGAAGGAAATGCTGGCCCTTAGGAAATCGAAATCGGATGAGATCATTGATGCGGCAGGGGGAATGAAGCTAATACCTCCAGAAAGGCAAGGGGAGCTTGCATTGAAGATGTCATCCAATTTCCATGAGGAAACCGAGCTCGCACAGCGGTTGCTTGAAACAGATTTTGAAACCCTTCAATAGCTGAAACGGTTAAGGATGCTCAAGTATACGCGGGAAAGTTCCCCAAGGCTTCTTATCGTCACATATTCCTGCGGGGCATGCTCATTGCCACCGTCAACCCCAAGCTCCAGGACGGATATGCCTGCGGAGGAAAATAAAAATGCGTCCGATTGGCCGACGTTTTCGCGCAGCCTGTGGATGGGCCTTCCGATTGCCTTTTCGACGAGTGCGGCAATTTCAGAGGGCCATTTGCCGTCGGAATAAAGAGTCCTGCGCTGTGAGACGAGCTCAACGCTATTCGCAGGAAGGCCCGAAACCACCGCATATTTCCTTACCCGTTTCAATATATCCGGCAGGTTATCGTTCATTATCCTAAGATCTACGTACAACTTCGCATGCTTTTTGGAGAACGAGAGTCGGTTGCAGGATAGGGAGATGCCAAATGATGAAAATCGCGAGGGTATTTCGCTTTTTGAAAGGTTTGCTGCCAGCCTCAGGAAACCGTCGATCCATTTCAGGGCCGGAAGCTTCGGGTTATAGAACGCAACCCCATAGGCCGGTATGACGTTTGGGGGAACCGGTGAAAACTTTCCGTCCTCGAAGTTTCCAACCTCGATTCGCTGTATGCCCTTGATTTCGCCGTGGACATACTTGTTTGCCATGTCATATAGGGGATGACTGCGGTCTCCGGAATTATAGCGGTGGAGGGAAAAGAAGCCGGAATGGAACGAATGCCCATGGAAGCGGATCACCTTGCAATCCGGCATCACCGCTTTTGTTGGCCGGGCCACCCTGACCCTGAAAATATACCTTGCGCGCCTGCGCGTGACCGTATCCAGGTTTGAGGCCTCCCCTACGATGGCACGGGTCTTTTCAGGCTTTAGAAAGCCGCTCGAAATGAGTTTTTTCAAGGCAAATCCCGTTCCCTTCAGGCCTCCTGTTTCCTCATCGGGAACGAACATCAAAACAACCCGCCTTGTCATGGAGCGCTCCTCTGCGAATTTCAAAGAGGAGAGGTCAAGTGCCGTGATCATCGCCGCGATGCTGCCCTTCATGTCGGATGTGCCCTTGCCAACGAAGCATTTGCGCCCCTTCACGGTCTTCCTCTCAAGATAGAAATGGTTCCAATCCTCGGAATCCTTTACGACATCATAGTGGCCGTTGTAGACGAAGGTTTCGCCATCGGGGTTGCCCTTGTAGCCGACGACAACGCGCCTACCGTCCTTGCGGAGAACTTTTACGGCAAGGCCGTTGCTGCGCAACTCCCCTTTCAGGTAATCGGCGCATTTCGAATGCCACTCCATTTTTTTATCGTGATCCAGGGAGGTGCGGAAGCGCACGAGCTTAGCTAGGTGATCAGCTGCTGTCGCTTCAATCTCATCGTCGAACATTTCATATCACACGGGAAAACGAGGCCTCCTTGCGGTAGGAACTTTGGATAAGTATGGATGGGCAGGGAAGGTTTTAATTGATATACCAGGAAAATTCGCCAGTTTATTATTATCATAGTAGGGAGATCCGGCTGCATTTGCGATATTAGACCCCAAGTACCTTTCATTAATCCGCCGCCCCATCTAGCTATCCCCTCCACATCACTAATAAAAATGCCCAGCCGATAATAATATTGATCTTAAATGAAGGCATATTTGCTTCTTCTTCCGGCGCTACTGCTTTTGGTTGCGATAGATGCGGAACTCTTCAAGAGCGAATACATCGGCTTGCAATATACTGGGCCCGAAAGCCTTCAGGTCACCGCGACCCTGCTCACCCCAGATACTTGGATTGGGAGCGCAAGCATGGTCAAGGACGGTCATGCGATCAGCATGCGCATTTACGACATGGCATATGATCCGGATTTGAATTCGGTGACTATTTGCCCGGGAACTACCGAAGATGACTTCTATTGCCAGACTTTCGAATATGCGCCAGGAGCTGCGGCAAGGCTCTCGGACGGCAGGGGAGGGGTGGCGGAATACAACGTAAACATATTCCCGGCCTGAGGTTGCTTGCGAATAAAAGGGGAAATGCGGATGCATGAGCCCAACTGGCTCGTTGTCCTTTTATAATTTTGCTTGTTTAGGTTTAGCCGTGGGATTGCATGGAAGGAGAGGAATTCACCGATGGGGAGCGTAAGATACTTCAGCCCTTCGTCACAAATCTAGAGGGGCCCGTTTTTGCGCTAAGGAACATGCCGCAGGTCGTCATGGGCGCGCTTTTCTCGAGGTACAGCAGGACAACGAAGAGCCTGCGCAAAGTGCTGCTGGACGAGTTCATCCTGAACAAGGAGATGGGGTTTTCGGAAATCGTTGGGCATGTTGGGAAGGAAGAAAAGAACCAGATAATCGCAACGCAAAAAGCGGAGGAATTCTATGATCGGGTGCTGGTGGGGTATGGCGATGATTCCGTTGCCGAATTGGGTGGGGCGCATATCGCCTGTGAGGGGGTCAGCAACATCGCCTCAAAAGTCCTGGAAGATGCAAGAATTGGGATCTCTCCCCTCGAAAAGTCCACAAGGTACGTTTATTTCAACCATAAGGTGGATGGAAAATACCAATATTATCGGGGAGGGGACCTGCTTGAATTGAAGGCCGCGGACCAATACATCCAGGCGTGCGACTTCCTTTTCGATACCTACTCGGGCCTTCTTGAGAAAATGACCAAATTCGAGATGGAAAGGTTCCCAAGGGAGGAAACCATTTCGGATCGAGCATACCAAAGCACGATACGAGCAAAGGTGTGCGATTCGCTCCGGGGCCTCTTGCCCGCTTCGGCAAAAACAAACGTGGGCCTGTTCGGAAACGGCCGCGCATTCGAATACCTAATCCTGAAAATGTTTGCGCATGAACTGCGGGAAATGCCAAGCCTTGCCGAATCTATGCAAAAAGAGCTCTCGAAGGTTATCCCCTCATTCGTGAAAAGGGCAAATGACGCCTATGGAAAGGCAACGCAAAAATATCTCGGGGAGACGCGGTCAGGAATTGGAAACTTTGCATCGGAATTGCTCGGGGATGAAAAAATCGCATTTTCCGAGGAGGTCACTTTGATCGACTTTGATGAAAAGGCAGAGGAAAAGGCCATCGCGGCAATGCTTTATCCCCATTCCGACCTGCCGCTTGACCAGATTCGGAGCAAAATTGGAACACTTGATCCGTCGCTGAGGAAAAAAGCGATTCGGGAATATCTTGGGAGGAGGCAAAACCGCAGGCATAAGCCCGGGCGCGCGCTTGAGAATGCGAATTACACATTCGACCTGCTTGCAAATTTCGGGCAGTTCCGTGACCTGCAAAGGCACCGCATCCTAACCCAGGAAAGGCAAAAGCTAAGTTGCCTGCACGGATATGACCTACCTAAAGAGATCGTGGACGCCGGGTATGAGGATGAATTCAAAGAGGCGATGGAAGCCGCAAAAAATGCCTGGTTGGCAATGAGGGTGGATTCGCCGGCAGGGGCGCAATACGCCGTACCGCTGGCATACAGGCTCAGATGGTACATCACCATGAATTTGAGGGAGGCGTTCCATCTTACGGAATTGCGGTCGATGCAGCAGGGCCATCCGGACTATAGGAGGGTCGCCAAAAAAATTCACGGCGAAATTGGCCGCGTGCATCCCCAGTTTGCGGAATATATGAAATTCGTCGATACCAAGGAATACGGCCTTGAAAGGCTCGAATCCGAAAAGAAAATCGATAGGAAAACGGAGGATTTAAACAAAAAATACGGAAAGGCAAATTAAAGGGGGTGGAGGCAACGCGAATGCGCATTTGGTTAAACCCAGGCATTTAATTGGGGCGCGCATTTGCTGGATAAGAAGCAAAAGAAGGTGAACAATATGGAAGAACACGAATATTTCTGTCCTGGGTGCGGAGGAGTTTCCCCGACGGCCAAGAACTGCGAAACGACTGGCTGCAGCATGGAAGGAAAGCCGCTAGTTGAGTGCGAAAAGAAGTAAGGCCCGTGGCTTCTTTTGAGGAAATAAGGCTCGAATATCATTAAATACAAGGATGCACTCTCTAATTCTTGGGAGCAAGATGGTTTCACTTGTCAAGGCATTGGTTTTCGGCGCTGCCGTCTGGTTTTCGATCGCAATACTCGAATGGCTCTTGCCTTTGCCAGGCATAATTTCGCAGGCCGAATCAAGGCTGCTCATGCTGCCGGCATCCGTCATCATAATCGTTGTAGCGGCGCTCGAATACCTAAGGGAGATACATGCCCAATATGAGCAGGAAGGCCTTGAGCTCTCGATTGCATGGCTGCTGGAATCGCTCGGGCTTGAAATCGCGGTCTTCGGGATATTTTTCGGCCTTGGGATCGAATATTTTTTCAACATCGGCGTTTGGCTTGGGATCGCATTCAAATTCGTGCTCCCGCTTGCTGCGGGGATATACATGCAGCATACGATCTCCGATTAAGGGCGTCATGCTGGCTATCGCATAAAAGGAATGACCACTTAAGCAATTTTAATCGCAATCCACCTATTCGAATAATGCCAGTATTTCCGCCTCAATTGCGTCCGCTTCCGTGGGTTCGTGTTCGAGCCGGAGCAGTTTGAAGAACAGGAGGCTGCGGGGATCCTCGCCGCTTTTAAGGCCAACGCGCGCCTTGAGTGCAAGATCGTCAGAAAAGGCGCCTATGGTGCTCAGATCTTCCTCCCTGATTTCGTCCTTTTTTTCCGTCAGGCCCATGGTACGGCTCTTTATCCTGGATAGGAGTTCGCGCTCCTCCTTGAAGTCGGGCTGCTGCTGCCTTGCCAGGCTTAAAAGTGCAAGCATTGATGCGGAGTTGAGGTATCTTAGCATTTTGAGCGGGGAGGGCACGTATTCGGATTTGCCCTGCGCTTCATCTTCCGAAATGCCAAAGCGCTCTGCGGATTCATAATCGGGCACAAGAGCTTTCGAGAGCTTTTTTCGTTCCTTATCATCAAGGCGGATCTTGCGTGCCTGGAAAAGCCCGAACAGGGGCTCAAGGTTGGCGGAATAAAGGGGCCAGTTCGAGCCCTCGGTTTGGTATAGATCCAAAAAATTCGCCTCAAGGAGCTCGCGGGTTGCATTTGAAATCCTGCCGGTGCTTGGCATCTTTTGTTTTCCACGGCAATAAAGCAAATTATACGCATCAATGATCCGCCTAGGTTTGCCCATGTATGAGGAATACACGCGAGAACTTAGGCCTGAGAGCGCAGGGCCCTGGTATTTTATCCGCTCAAAACCTTCGATTTTTGGAAGGGCCGTTGAAGGCCGTTTTTTTGCCATAAAAATGCCAAAATTGGCCTTTTTCACACACAATATACCTAAAAGGTATATAAAAGGGGAGGGTTTCGGGACAAAAACGCTTAACGATACAAAGCGCCCAGGGGGCCTTTTAGGGGGAGTTGGAATTCAATGGCAAATTAAGGATATTTTTAGGCTATGGCGGTGAACGGGAAGAAAAAAGCATTGCCGATAGTGCAGCTTCTTTCAGAACTGAAACTGAAAAAAAATATGGTTAATGGGCAGAAGAATTTTCGGGAGAATTTATTTCCATGGCAGCGTACGCACAATAAACACAAATAATATAACCGGATAGCCCATTACGTATTGAATATGGAACACATGGCAAAGACCATCCTGATCCTCTTAATTGGGTTGGCATTCGTTGCATTCCTGCCAGGCATAGCTTTTGGCATTACCCCATCCCCAGGCACTGTTGGGAACGGCAACGACCCCATTGACCAAATGCCCCCTGCCCCAACGGTAATCGCAACAGGCATTTTGGATATAAGCTCCTATCCTGCAGGGGCTACCGTATGGTACGATAATTCGTTAAGAAGGGTAAGGGCTGGATTTACCCCCCTGAAAATTGGGATGAAGCCGGGAGTGTATAAAATCACGGTAAACGCAACCGGATACCCCGAATACTCGAACTACTACGAAGTGCGCGACGGATCAAGCGAATTCGTTTTCGTGGATTTTCCGGCAATGCCATTGCCAACGGCAATAATCCTCCCTTCGCCAACCCACATGCCCCTGACAACGGAATGGGAGTGCGAATACCCGGAGCATTGGGAGAGGATCAAGTGCAGGATCAACCTGCCCGATGGAAGGAAGCAGGAAAAACTCCCGTATATTCCGGAGGAGTGCCGCGAAAGCGAAAATTCGACCCAATCAGATTGCATTTCCACATACAATAAGCTAAATGCTTGCAATGCGGCATCCAATTTTGTGAGCAGGGAGGAATGCGCCCACAAGGTGCTCGGGATCGGCAATATTTCCGGGGAAAAATTGAAATGCAACAAGATGAAGGAGGGAAACGAAAAGCTCGCATGCTATCAGGACCTTAGGAGGCGGACGTATGCCCTCATCAAATTCAGGATCAACAGCCTTTCCCTGCAGGCGGAAAGGCTCTCCGAAATGGGGGTGGACGAGGGGAACGTCATAGGGCTGATTGGGCAAATAGAGGAAAAGATAGCGCAGTTCAATACCGCAGGAGGCCTTGAGAATAAAAAGCAGGTGCTCTGGGACGTAAAAAAAATATGGGGGGATTTCAAGAGGGATGCGGTGGAATCGCTAGATGCAAAAGCTTGGCCTGCCCAGTCAAAGGATGGTGGAATGGGATGAAATACAACGCACTTGTGCTGTTTGCGATCATGGCAGTTTCGATTGCCATCGTTGGCTGCAGCACGCAGGATGTCCCGGGAGGGCAGAAAGCGAGTGCATCCCCTGCTCTTGGTGCAAGCGTTTCCCCCTCGGCAACACCCCTCCCAACAGCGAACATACCCGAATCGTTCCTTCATGACGGGATCGACCAATCCATTGCCGAACTCGAGATCGTGGGATAGGCAACGGCTTTTCGGGCAGGAGTGTTCTTATAAATTTTTCTTTCATAACGTATTATCTTTTTTCATGGGGGAGATAAGATTATGGATGACCAAACATTCGATGTAATCATTGTGGGCGGAGGCCCAAGCGGCTCTACTTGCTCTATGTATTTGGGCAAGATGGGGCATAAAGTACTGCTTTTGGAGAAGCAGAAATTCCCGCGGGACAAGACCTGCGGGGATGCGGTATCGGGAAAGTCCAGGACCGTCCTAAGGGACCTTGGGATAACAGATATCGTTGAGAGCGTGCCGCATTTCAAGGTCTTTGGTGTGACATTCAGCACACCCGACGGCTCCGAAGTGGATATACCGATCCCACAGAATAGGGGAATAGACTACGGGTATTGCCTGCCAAGGTACGTGTATGACAACCTCCTATTCCAGCATGCGAAAAAATTCGCAACCGTAATCGAGGAGTTCGAGGTCACGGACATTATCAAGGAGGGAGATATGGTTGTTGGCGTGAAGGGGATCGACAAGGCCACAAAAACGGAAAAGGAATTCCGGGCAAAAGTAGTCACGGGCGCAGATGGCGCAACATCGGTTGTGGCAAGGAAATTGGGGCTTGCAGAGCCGCAGCCCGAGCACATATGCGGCGGGATCAGGGCTTACTACAAGGGCGTAAAAGGACTCACAAAAAGCATAGAGCTTCATTTCGTGGAGTCGTTGGTCCCTGGCTATTTCTGGATTTTTCCCGAGGCCGATGGCATGGCAAATGTTGGCGCGGGAATGCTCACATCGGACATGCAAAAAAAGCACGTCAACCTGAGGGATGAGATGCTCAGGATAATCAATGAGAACCCAAAATTCAAGGCAAGGTTCGAAGGCGCCACCCTCGTGGAGGGGAGCTTTAAGGGCTGGAACCTCCCCATGGGTTCCATCCACAGGAAAGCGGCGGGGAATGGATTCGTGCTCCTCGGGGATGCTGCTAGCCTAATCGACCCGTTTTCCGGGGAGGGAATCGGGAATGCGATGACCTCGGGAAAGATTGCCGCGGCCACCATGCACAAGGCGCTTTTGGCAAATGATTTTTCCGAAAAGATGCTAAGCGAGTACGACGTGAACCTTTGGAAGGCCCTGGGAAGGGAGCTTCACAACAGCCACAAAATGCAAAGATACGGCCGGATAAAATGGCTGCTTAACCTGATGATACATAAGGCCAAGAGAAGCGAATGGCTAAGGAAGGAGCTTTCCACCACTTTGCTTGACCAGCACGCAAGGCAGGAGCTTTCCTCCCCATTGTTCTACCTAAGGGTGCTACTTGCCTAAGGGAAGGAAGGGTTGGAATTGGGGTAAAAAAACACGCCCTTTTCAACTTGCATTCGTATTTGCACGCTGGATCCAAATTAGCGTTTAAATGGAACCCGGAAGGAGGGGCGCATTACGAAATAGGAAGCGTGCGCAGGACTTTTTCGGCAGTTACCATATGGACTCCGGCCGCCCGCATCTGCCTGATGGATATTTCACCGTCGTTGGGTTTCACATTGTAGGAGCGCGAGGCATCCGTAATAAGGTAAACATCGATGCCCATGCCGCGCATTTCAAGGGCCGCAGTCCGCATGGAATAATCGGC
>JBDRDM010000076.1:0-11942 GCA_043820675.1 Microcaldota archaeon | reverse complement strand
ACTGAGCGGATTGCGGAAAAAATGAGGCAGCGAGCAATAAAACTAGACCCGAAAAATGCTGCATTGGAGAAATTGCGACTTGCAAAATTGAAAGAAAAAGAGGAACGATCGAAATTGCCCCCAAAGGAACCCTTAAGCGATAGGGTCCAAAGACGTGCGGATGAACTTATGGCAATGAGGAGACTGCTCAAAAATTACGGAATTAGGATGGGCCAGCAAAGGCTGGTCAAGTTAACAAGGGAGAAATTTTACACTCATGTAGGAACAATAATTGATGAAGCAAATAAGCGCGCCTCAAAAGAAAGCCAAATGAAAAAAGAGAAGCCCGGTCCGAAGTGAAAAGAAGCAAAAAGAACAAGAGTAAGACTGATTTCAATAATGTGGCGCATAAATTCAACGCAAACCCTAACATCAATTCGACGATGGCATCGCCTTAAGCTCCCGAACGGATTTCCCAAAAAAGTACCCTATTATGCCAACCGTCGCAAGAGGTGAGAGCCAGAAGGGAATGTGAGCTCCGAATGCATCCAGGACCATTACAACACCGAGCACAAGGATCGCATACATGGCGCCGTTCTTGAGGTATTTGTATTTTTTCACATTCTCGATGTTCCGGATGGTCATCTCGCGCACGATAAGGGCGCCTACCCCATTGCCTATGAGGATCAGGGGGACCGAAAGCGTGAAAGCAAAGGCGCCAATCACCCCGTCGATGGAAAACGATGCGTCGATTGCCTCCAGGTAGAAAATCATGCTCCAATTGGACATTTTGCTCTTGCCCTCGAGCATTTCGCGTTCGACTTTTTCCGCATTTTCCCTAAAGCCGTGGACTATGAAAAAGAGCGTGGAGCCAATAACAGCCCCAAAGGCCATCATCGGATTTATTTGGAGGGAATACCAGGTGATGATTGCGAGCAAGATGGAAACAATCGCATAGAACCAAACGCCGTGCTTTAAAAGAATCCGCTCATGCCCCAGCCCGAAATTTTTCGGCTGCAAAAAGAGCCAATGAAAGAAAAGGAAAATCATGAACACGCCGCCCATCATCAGGAGCACGGGTGCGGATGCCTCAATCTGCGAAGAAACTGCCGGATCGCCGTTGAATACGGCAAGAGCGGTACCCATCAGCCCCAGGGATGGGTTTGAAATATATACTATGAGCAATGGCAAAAGGCCCCTTAAAAGGAAAACGGCGGCCAGCAACCCCCAAGTAAGGAACCATCTACGCGCCCATGGCGACATCTTCCTTAGGATTTCGGCATTGATGACGGCATTGTCGAAACTGGTTATGGATTCGAATAGCGCAAGTCCGATTATCACGACAAATGGGGCAATTAGATCCATAATTCAATCGACCACAAAGTAGGGATAAAATATTGCCTCATGCAATGCTCACAATCCCCGGACAACACATATAACTGGAAGTAGGGAAACAAGGAATTTAAATGACCAACCTAATGGGGGCGGAAACCCGCACTTTTAGGGTAGAAAATTCATTACTTATTAACAAGAACAAGGGCAGAAAATCAGCATCAGCGGCTCCGCTTGCCGGATTTCCTTTTTATGCCCTGGGCGCTTTTGGGCTTTTGCATGCCATATACGCCGCCCCTAAGGCCATTGCCGACTTTCCCGTCTAACGGACCTGCGCCATTATTTCCATTCAGCCTGCGCTCGCCATTGCCATTTAGTGAAAAATTCATCCGTTCCATCTGGGCAAATTTCTTCCTATCCTCAACGTCAGTTTTCATCTTCTTGACGCGTTCGCGCTTGATGGCAACGGCCTCCTCGACGTCCTCGACCCCGAAGGAATAAACAAAATAATTGGAGAACCTTATAACCGATGGGCCAACTGCCGCTTTGACCTCCAATAGGTCCTCGGGGGAGGCGGTTTTTAGGACAACAGTAGAATTGCATTCAGCACAGGGCCGAAATTTCATTCCCGAATCCCACACCTGCTTGGAATTGCAGCCGCCGCAATTGACAATATAGAGTTTGACGGAATCGTTCATGTGCCCACCTCGTTGCGCACCGCATAATAGTGGTATGGACCCCTTTTGTAACTACTAAGCAGCAGTATATTATGGTATAACCAATATAAATACCTTGCGAAAAACGCCTTCTTCCAAGTATAACGTCATTAAAACCCCCTAAAAGCGGCCAAGTCCCGATCCTATTCATCAATACCTCAACCCAAGAACCTGCTCCGTCCAATATAAGTACTTTCCCCCTAAAAAAACTTGGGTTTAATTCAAGCATCGATTTATTAACATTGGGCTTTTCAATCATGAAAAAAGGGGGGAGAAAATGATGGGAAAAATCATCTTATTGGCAATTATGGCACTGCTTTTTGGGTGCATAGGGGGCCAACCACAGACGAGCCCAACACCTACGGATCAGCTTGAAAGCTTGCTTCCTTCAGCCAGCACTGCCCCCACAGCAACCCAAGGTGATAGCATGTCAGGCGCACAGAATGGCGATAAGGTTTCAGTGTATTATGCAGGAACGCTCGAGGATGGGACGCTTTTTGATACCAACATCGTAGAAATGGCAAAGGCCGCCAATACTTACGATTCGGCAAGGCCCTACACGCCCCTGGAATTCACTGTTGGCGCAGGGGAAATGATAAAGGGATTCGATGCGGGAGTAATAGGAATGAAAGAGGGTGAAACCAAGACCATTACCATGGCCCCCAAGGATGCTTATGGCGAGCTTCGTGCAGATCTAATTCAAAAAGTGCCAATCGCCACACTCAAGGCAGCCGGAATCGACCCAAAACCCGGCCAAGTGATCGCAACCGGCTCAGGAGCAAGGGGAGTTGTCCGGGAGATCGATTCCCAGAATGCCACGATCGATTTCAACCATTTCCTTGCGGGGCAGGCTTTGACATTCAAGGTCACGATGGAAAAGATCACCAAAGGAGGGTAGGGGCGGCACGAAATAACGGATTAAATTCCGCAACGGCAAACATGCTCAAAACAAAACATCAAAATAATGTGTAGATTATCCCCTATTTATCGGTTATTGGAACGGTTCAGATATCCCGCATCCCTAAACCCTGCTTCACCAAGCTGAAAACATGCTCGAAGGACCCCCTTCGAACGGTTTAAAATTGGATGAATTTCTAATTAGTGCATGACCCTCGAATGGGACGATGCGAATAATTCGCAAAGGAAGAAACCTTCCACCGGAAAGAGGAATTTCGCAAACCTTGCAATTGCATTGCGCGGGCTTTCCAGGGATCATAGAGTGGGGCCGGCATATGTGGAGCTATTTAGGTTGGCCAATGAAAAGCAATTCCAGACCGTTGACGAAGCATTAAGAGATATTTCCGAGAGGGTCAAAATAATATCTAAACTCCCGGTAGGCGATTTCCTGCAGGATAGGATATCCGTTGCAGACTCACCAAGGGCACGCGAGGAACAGATCGAGCGATTGACGGCGATGAAAGAGTTCATAAATGAACATCGCAACCATCTCGCTTTCGAAACACGGAAACTTGAGGAAAGAAGGCGGGAGCATTAGGGGAATCGGTTAATGATAAAGGTTTGACGAACACAATAATGGTAAAAAGCAGGGGGCAATTAATGGAATACAAACCAAAGGGATTCATTTAGGAAAAGTTGATCAATAAATGAGCCAGCAAAGCAAGGAAATGTACGAGTTCAAAAAGCAGGTGAAGGCGCTAGCGGAATTCCGGGGAAGGGGGACGGAGCTGATTTCGCTCTATATCGGCCCCGCCATGCAGATATCGGACTTCACCTCCAAATTGAGGGACGAATACGGCCAGGCAAGCAACATCAAAAGCAAGGCAACGCAGCAGAACGTGCAGGGAGCAATAGAGCGGGTCCTGCAATACCTGAAGGCAATAGGCCACAAGGCGCCTCCAAACGGGATTGCGGTATTTTGCGGGAATGTCTCAAGGCATGAGGGGAAAAGCGACATACGGCTCTTTTCGATAATACCGCCCTCGCCCATGAACACATCCTTCTATAGGTGCGAGTCCACTTTCCAAATAGAAGCACTCGAGGAGATGCTGGAAAAGACCGGCTCGTATGGGCTGGTTGTGCTCGATGGAAAAGAAGCAACGATCGCAGTTTTGAAGGGCAAGTCGTTCAAGATCATAAGGCAGCTCAATTCAACCGCCCATCAAAAGGTGATGAAGGGGGGCCAAAGCGCTGCACGGTACCAGCGCATCCACGAGGAGGTCGTGGAGGTTTACTACAAGCGCATAGGGGAAGCCATGGATTCATTCCTGACGCAAAAGAATTTCAAGGGCGTTATCGTTGGCGGCCCGGGGCCTGCTAAGGAGGATTTCATGAAGCTAAAGCCATTCAATTACCAATTGAATGTGCTGGGTGTTGTCGATACGGGATATACGGATGAAACAGGCATAAGGGAGCTCCTGGAAAAGGGATCGGACATAATCCAGGAGCAGGAGGCGATCAAGGAAAAGAAGCTGGTCAACGAATTCATGAAACAGGTATCGACCGGGGGGCTTGCAACATACGGCTATTTCGAAATCAAGGCGGCCATTGATAAAAACCAGGTTTCGAAATTGCTGGTTTCGGAGGGCCTCGAATTACATACCATCAAGCAAAACTGCAATCAATGCGGGAACACCGAAGAAAAAATGACTGAGGGAAAACTCGACCTTGAACGCGAGGCCTGTTCTAAATGCGCAGCGGCCTTGAAAATCGATAAGGATAAGGATGTGCGCGACCTGGTTACAGAATTGCAGGATGCGGCGGCTGCGAAGGGGGTGGAAATCGAGGTAATTTCACAGGAAACAGCTGAGGGTGAGCAATTTTTTGGGACTTTCCACGGCCTGGGGGCGTTTTTAAGGTACAAGTGAGGAAGATCGGAGTTTGGCCCTCGAATATCGATCCGGGAGGAAATATACGCTTAATGTTCCCGGCCAAATGAGCAAGAGTGATATGGCCCGAAAGATTCGCGATCCAAGTGAATTTCCTTCAGTCATCGAAGAAACGCGCGCCCGCGTAAAAATTGGGGGCATGGCCAATTCGGATTTAGACCATTCCTTATTAGCAATTAGGGAATTTGGAATGCCATTCCTGATGCGACGATTGAGGGAAATCCAAGGCCATGAGGAACAAAGAAGGAAAAAAGTACGCCCACTTGACCCGCAAAGCCTTTTAGAAAAGGAGCTGATTTTGGAGGCAGTGCGCAGGCATGCGAAAAAAGAGGAATTGGGAAGGCCGTTTAGATATGGCCCTAAAGCGGCATTTTTTGAAAAAAGGACCCGCCAAAAAATGGTTACGGAAAGGGATGTCAGATATGCACTCGATTATGTGCCAAAAGCCGCCAATGTGGTAAAACCCCCTCACTCCACCATTCCCGCCACCCATATTCCGATCTATTATGAAATAATCCATCACCTCGAACAAAATCGAGATGATTTTTCAAGGCTAAGAAAGAGTGGACGCAAAGGCCAAGTGCGGTACGATACGGTTACGCATTTTTATGGAATACTTGGCAGGAAGAGATTGAGCTGGGGGGGGTTTAAGGCGAAATACGGAATTAAACGCACGGCCAGCAGCGAAACATTATGGCTCGCCCTTAAGTGGCTAGGAATTCCTAGTGCCATCGTGAAATTAAGGCCGGACCTTGAAACGCGCGTTAGGCGCTTTGGTGGGCCCCCCTGCAGGCATGGATTCGAGGTATTATGATGCGTACTACGATTTTAGGAGGATAGCCTTTGAACACCCACACATATTGAACCGGTTGAACAAACCCGAACTTGAAACGATCCACAGGGTGCTGGGCATCAACCGAAATATTCAATCACAGCGCGCAATTGCACGTTTGGACAAAACAACCCAAAAGGTCGTATTTCGGACTTTCAACCGCGGAATGGAAAAACTGCGCAGGGGCCATTCGATGGAAAGGTTTTTGGAGATTGCCAGAAGAAAAGCCTGAAGGGAGGCACGCGCAAAACCTCTTTAATAACCCTTTTTCCTAATGTTTCCATGCATGAGCAATTCTCCCAGGGGAAGGAAGCAGCGTTCGTGAAGCAAAAATTCAAGGAATACTACCGCCACGGGCTCAAACCGCCATCATCCCTGCACATGCGCGAATTCGGCTTCGGGTTTGAAAGGAAGATCGATTTCAGGCACAAGGAATTCAAAAGCGAGCTGGATTTGAAGGCATTCGTGGAAAAGGAAGCGCCGCTTTTCATGTCCTATTCGGCGGCGCATTACCGCTATCCGGGCGCACAGCCCATGCAAAAGAAGGAGTATTTGGGCGCGGATCTTATTTTTGATTTGGATGCGGACCCAACCCATGCAAACCACAATAAAATCCATTGCGGCTATTGCCTGGAAACCGTAAAGGCGGATACCATACGCCTGGTGGAGGAATTCCTGATGGAGGATTTCGGCTTTTTGGCATCCGAAATCGGCATCAACTTCTCTGGCCAGAAAGGCTACCACGTACATCTCGAGGAAAAGAAGTTTTGGGAATTGAGCCAGGAGGGCAGAAAGCAGCTTTTGAATTTCATTACCGCAAAGGATCTGGATATGGGCAGAATACTGCTCAAGCAAAAATTGGGGCATGGAAGGTTCATCCTCAGGGGCCCAAGCGAAAATAGTGCCGGATGGGCAGGCAAGCTTTACCGCGCCGCTACCGATTTCATAAGGAATGCAAAGCCCGAAGACCTTGCCTATTTCGGGCTTCGGAAAAAGGATGCGGCAATTGTATTTGAAAGGAAGGAGTACATATTAAAAAAAATGGCGCAGGGGAACTGGGACCTTCTAAAGGGGCTAGATACGCTCTGGGAGAACATTTTGCAGCAAACCGTCTCACTTAGAAGCGTAAATATCGACAGGAACGTGACGTTCGATTTGGCAAGACTTATCAGGCTTGCGGATTCTCTACACGGGGATACGGGCTATATTGCCAAATCCCTCACTCGCGGGGAACTTAGGGAATTCGAGCCATCAAAGGATGCAATTGCCTTCAAGGGAAAGCCGCTTAGAATAAGGAACACGGATGCAATTGAGTTCGATTTCGGGGGCCAGCAATATCACTTGAAGCACGGGGAGGAAATGGATGTGCCGGAAGCGCTGGGAATATTGCTGCTCTGCAAGAGGCAGGCTAAGTTGGTTTGATTTTTTAGGGATAACCGCATGGTAAAAATTTACTCAAGGGACGTCATACATAGGGACCTTTTTAGCGGACTAGCAGGCGATATGGATGCACGCAGGCGCTATGAGGAAAGGCGCCAATTACATCCTAACGATATGCCATCTTACTTAAGGAATGCGCTCAAAAAGCTGACGGTTACTACCAAAGAAGGCGGTAGATTTGAGTATGAGGAATTTGGCCCTCGCCACACTCCCTTAGTGTCATTTACACATTCAATGGCGGGTTTGAAAATCGATGGAAAGTCACGATTGCCTATTGATCTAAGGCTCCCGGAGGATTTTGTTGAAAAATCAACGAGATTATTAGGGCGGGCAAACAGGATGATCCTCAACTCAACGATATTGGAGGATATTTTTACCGCAAATGAAATATCGGATGGCATTATTCCCGAAAAGACAAAACTTGCAATTGTGCGTACAACGGATTCGCATTGGCGCATCCACCAGCATCCGATAGTGGCAAAGGCACTAAACGCCCAAAACCATTTAACGCCAGTTTTCCGCGAATTAAAGGTTCCCATAGATGTACGGATTACTGCCTACGGCATATATATGAAAACCAAGAAAGGTGACCCGGCGACTGCAACAATCGAATGGCTAAAAAGTCAAATGAATCAAGCAGCCCAAACATCTCATAAACCGGCGCCTATCAACCCCGTTATCAAAGCACCAGATATTGCATGGACAAGGAAAGGGCTAAGAAATGAACTTGCGAGCAGGTTCCCAAATAAAGGCGAACAGGAGCTGGGCGAAATAAGCAGGAGATTACTTACTCTTATGGGGAGCGGTCATTCAGGAAGAACGCTTATTGAGGAAATTGCAGCCAACCAGGATGATCCCATCAGCCACCTTGACCGCAATTATTTTGCCGTAACGGCAACTCCAAATCCCAGTCCTAAACCCACAATATTACCCAAAGAAAAGAATAAACCCGAAACACATACGGAAATATTGGCGAGGCTTAGAGGGGATGCCGAAGGCAGGAAGACTGATTTTGTGACGTTGAGGAATATGCTGATCAGCGGAAGAGTGCCCGCTAATCTGCAGGATGAGATATTAGAGCACCTAATACTCCACAACTTGGCGCATGGATCGAAAAGGGGAGCCAAATACAGGATAAAGAGGCGCAATGTTACGGACAAATACTTACCCGACCATTTACAGTACGAAGCGCGCAGAGTAATGGACCGACTTGTAAGCGAAGGAAAAGTTGTCCGAAGGGAAGGCAGCGGCCCTCCCGGTCAAGAAAACAACGTAGTCATAAACAAGAATCTAAGGAGAAAGTATCACGGCTGATTAGCGGCTCGCAAACCCTTCAACATCAATTTCAAATGCAGCCACCGGAACCTCGAGCTTGAGATTTTCAAGAACCGATGGATGGATTTCGCCGAAATGGCCGTTCCCAAGGTTTTTGAATTTCGCTGTTTGGACTTTGAATTTGGCCTGCCTGCCGGGAATGAACATTTTCAATTCTGATTTCGAGATCCCATAGCTGGAACCTAGGGATTTCAGCAATTCCATAAGGGTCCGGGTGATATCCGCGAGGTTGGCCTTGGAGTCCGCGACAACTGCCGCCAGGTGGAGATCGTTGCTTGCACGCGTTGCATTCTTGGGGTTGCCAACTGACACGAAGCCCACCTCGAAAAGCCGTTGGGGGTAGGGATTGTGGGAATTTTTTGAAAGTGCCTCAAGCAATTGGGGAAGAAGCGAGGATCGCACATTCTCATATTCCTCAGAAACGGGATTGCTTATTTTTATCAATCCATTTTCGGAATTCACCTTGTTGGAAACCCGCGCATTCGTCAATATTGGCGAATTTACCTGGAGGTAGCCATCGCCCGCCATCAAATCCTCAATCTTGCCTACAAAAGTTGTGCGGAATAGCAAGCTTCCCTTTGTGAAAACGGATGGGGGCTTGGGAACGAAATTATTATAGCCAAAGCCAAGTGCAATTTCCTCCACCAGATCAACAGGATGCAAGAAGTCGGCGCGATACCTTGGAATGAGGCAATCCAGAGTTTCGATATTTTTTATGGTTGCTGAAATGCGCTGTTTTCCAAGAGAATCGATAATTTGCTTGGGGGAAAGGTCGGTTCCAAGGAGCCTGTTCGCATTCCCGACATCAAGCTCCATCCTTTCAGGCGCGGTTTGCGGGGTAATAATTGGTTTGGGGCCGCTTTTCACTTCGACGGTTTTCACAACCGCCCCCCTACCGTAGAAATCCTGGCAAATGATGTTTAGCGCGATATTGCACGCATGGAAATCCGTGCCGGTAATATCCACGAATATCGATTTGGTTGAAGTAGAAAGCCCGGTAAGCGCCCCGTTGATGACCGGAGGGAAGGAAAGAACCTGATTTTTAGAATCCGTTATCAGGGGCCATTTCTTGAAATTTGAAACTATGCCCCCATACTCAATGCCCTTCTCATGGGAATCAACGATTTCACGCATCGTCATTTTCTGCGTCTTGCCAAGGGGAATAAAGGAAACGGAATCCGGGTCGACCGCTTTGTAATTGAATGGCGCAGACAATGATTTCATATCATGGAGTCCAATTGCCACCTTTTTGCGCTTCCTTCCATGGGTGAGCGTGAGCTTTTCTTGAATTTGTATAAGGTCCGTTAAATCCTCAGCCGTTATTTTGACGTTTTCAATTACGGCGCCAACGATATGCCCACGAATTCCCTTCACCGATTGGTCCACATGGACGATGCAATCCCCTTTTTGGAATTTCTCTTCCGGCAACCCCTTTTCGAATCCAAAATAGCCCTTCAAGGAACGTGCAATGCCCTCAGCTGAAAGCAGATCGGGCCTATCGCCCGTGACCTCGATTGCGAGCATATCGCCATCTGAGGAATTAATCGGTGCCTTGATTTGGTGGAGAGCCTCTTCCAAATGCTGATCGCTAACCTTCCTTCCAAGAAGCTTCAATAGGTACCCTTTCCGAATTTCGGTTGTTGCCATATGATCATTTGCCCCGTAGAAATTCAATATCCTGCGAGAAAAGGTCGCGGATGTCATTTAAGCCAAGCCTGATCATCGCCAGCCTATCTAGGCCAAGCCCCCATGCGAGCACGGGCTCCTTGCAATGCAAAGGAAGGGTCATTTCGGGCCTGAAGATGCCAGCGCCGCCTACCTCGGTCCATTTGTTGTTGATCTTGACCATCATCTCAACCGAAGGCTCCGTGAATGGGAAATATGAAGGGGCGAATTTAACCTCGGCGGGTTTTGCTCCAAAAATATCTACGGCAAAAGTGCGCAAATAGCCAAGAAGCTCCCTAAAGCTCATGTTCTCATCCACGACGATGCCCTCGCACTGGTTGAATTCAATGAAATGCTTCCAGTCTATTTCATCGGGCCGGAAGACCTTGCCAATGCAAAACATTTTTAGTGGGGGAACAACCCCTTTTGCTAGAGTGCGCGCAGAAACGGTCGTTGTTTGTGAACGAAGCACGATTTTTGAAGCCATGGCCGGATCCCAGGAATAGCCCCAGCCCTTGGATCCGCCGATCCCTTTTTCATGAGAGTCCCTAACCCCCTTTACCAGATTAGCGGAAGGCAATTGACCGGGCCCCAGGTCCAATTGGAATACATCATGGATGTCCCTTGCGGGATGGTCCTGGGGCATGAATAGCGCGTCCATATTCCAAAACTCCAGCTCAGTGAGGGGGCCTTCCGACTCCTCGAATCCAAGTGAAATGAGCTGCTCTTTAAGGTCGCGGATGAATTGGAGGTAAAAATGCTTTTTCCCAATGGCATGGATGGATGGGAGCATCATGTTCGCAAGATCGTATTCCCGGAAATTTGCATCCTTCCATTTGCCGGATTTTATCATTTCGGGGGTCAATTGGCTAATCGAATCGGCAACGGGTTCCAAGAGGGTTTTCTTGCCTTCGGGGGTTATTTTTGCCGCGAAGAGTTTTTCTTCCATGAGGGAAATAAGATGGCGGGTTTTGAGGTTCTCAAATTCCGGGCTTTGGGAGAATTCTAATTTCTCGGATTTTAATTTTGAGAGCAATTTTTCCTCAGAGGATCCGGATGCTCCCGAAATTAGGGATACGAGGGTGCGCCCATCCTTTTTCATGATCGAAATCCAGCCGTTCTTTTTTGCCCATTGCACAGCCAGCTGGGATTCAATGGGAGATAGTTTGGAAGCGGCCGGGATATTAACAAATTCAAGTGGCCCTTTTTTTAATGCAGACGCTAATTTGCGCTCAGGCAATCCCCCCTCAGCATAGGCGGCTCCTTCGGGGGTCAATTCCGCGTAATTTTTTTTAGTTTTTTTAAGGTCGATCCTCCGTTCCTGTGCCAATTTATTCAGGACGGACATCAAGGAGCTATAGCCCATCTCCGCTTCCTCCGCGATCTGCTCCGCATCCGCATAGCCGGTATGCTCCGAGAGGAACTTCAAGGCCCTGTGCTCGAGATCATTCATGCCTACCTCAAGGATTATGCTTGCTACGATTTTAAAGGTATTGCGGAAGGCGTCTTCTTTGGCGCCCCAATTAGGATAGGAATTGCCAGGCATAAGAAGAGAAAAAGGAATTTAGAGAAGGCATAAACAGCATTATGCACGGGAGGATATGCCGCTCATTTCCCCCATTCCATTATTGCAGTTTTGGCAACTTTAATAAGATCGGGACTGTGGCCGTTGCGGGGGGTTAGATGCGTAAGTTTCCCTTGGGTGATCGCACGCAATGCCGATCTTATCTTCAGTGTTGGCTTTTTATGGCCAATGAAAATAGGCGTAGCCGAGTTTAAATCCCAGGAGAGCATATG
>JBDRDM010000075.1:0-30384 GCA_043820675.1 Microcaldota archaeon | reverse complement strand
CTTGCCCCCGACCCGTTCTGCTTCCTCTCGCGCCTTTGCCAATAGCATATCGGTTTTGGCATCCATTTTTTCATCATGGAATGGGTTGAATGTTAGAGATACGACGGTTCCTTTCCTCTCGATTTCACCGCCGTGGTTGTCGCCGTTCTCGGCCAATAGTTCAAGCAGCCTCTTTTGATAGGCGACTGCTTCCTTTTTTGGCATCAGAATCAGGAAAATAGGTCTTCTTGAATTTATTAAGCATGCCTTTTTTAGCTTCCTTTCAATGATCGGGCTCCCCATCAAGAGCGGTCTCAGACCATCAAAGCACCCGAAACCCTCCCCCAATAAGTAAATTAATCCCTTAAAGTAATTATTTTCCCATGAGAGCAGATACGCACGTATTCCAGGCGATACTAATTGCGCTACTGATATCCCCTATTTTCACCCTGGATAGCTCAATCTTCAAGCTTTCCATCATTGGCGCTTCGTTCATGCAATTCCTTTTCGGCATCTTCCTGGGCTCATTCTACCCGGACACCGATGTTACCGAATCAAGGATATTCCGAATGAAGCAGATCAACCGCAAAATCCCCTGGCAAAGGACGTACAAAGAATACCAGGAGCTGCAAAACACTAAATCCGTAGTCAATATGTTCCTTTTCATCTATTCGTCAATTCTAATGTTATTTGCAAATATTCTTAGGTACATGGTCTATTACCCGACACTCTATATTGTCAAATTGCTTAGTAAAAAACTGGCAAAGGAATACGAAGTTTCCGATGAGCACCGGGGCATTTCACATACGATTCCGGGAATAATCATATCAGTACCGGTGTTGATTATTTGCCTTATCCTTTTGAATATGCTTTTAGGTTTCGTATTCAATTTCAATCCGTTTAGCTCTTTATTGGTAATCGGGATCGGGTTCTTCATTGGGGGAGTGGTGCATCTATTGCAGGACTCCATAAGCAAAGCGGGGGTCAGGCTCTTTTATCCATTGAACAATTTTTCGATTCAGGGAGAATACAGCTCCTTTGATGATACAAGAAACGACGCAACTGTTTTTTCAGTGCTGCTTATAATCAGTCTATTTGTGACCTTTTACTTTACAACAATTTCTATCCCTACTTATGGTAAAACGATACAGCTATTGGCATCGTCTTTCTTTCCAATCATAATCCTTATAGCTGATTTTGGTATCCTGTATAGGAATACCCGGGTAAGTTACGGCTGATATTTATCCTCATTTCTGTCAAACCGGCTGCGCGCGAAAGCGGACTCCAGCCGGAAGCAACCCCCTGGAAACGTTATAAGCAACCCATAGGCATAGCTACGATCATATGGAGATTTCAGAAGCGGAGAAGCGGCTAGGTATTGCTTTGCAGCAGGAAGGGCTCAGTTTCACCCCGCAATACCCGATCAGCGAGATGCACGTGGACTTCACGGATCCGGAGAATATGGTTGTTGTGGAAGTTGACGGCCCTTCCCACGATACGCACCGCCAGCGAAAAATTGACAAGAACCGCGATCGCATTTGCCGGAAGAGAGGCTGGAGGGTTATGAGGGTTACCGCAGATCAGGCGTATAATTTCTCAACTGCAACGGCTAAAGAAGTAAGGGTGTTTATATTCAGCAAGAGCAGGTTGAGCCGGCTCTTCGATTTTCTCAAATGGCTTTTTGCTTTTGTCCTGGTATGGAATTTGATAGCTCTGTTCAACCTCGGGATTCCGGCATTGATATTGTTGACTGTTGCGGTTGTGGCTTGGAAAAAAGGGGGAAGTATCAAACAGGTCCTAGGAAACTTAAGGGATTGAAAAAGGAACGCTTTTTCTACCCGGTCGAAAAGTATTTATATAGGCTTAGGTAGATTCGACATTTAGGTAAAAGAGGTGAAAAAATGGACGAATATATTTTCTTGGTAGCAGGATGCCAACCTCCCATGGAAAGGATTATTGATGTGAGGATTTGGAGATATTTGATTGCAGGTTGCCAACCTATAATTTGAAGGTCAACCTTTTTCTTTTTTTAATATTTTCATTGCCACACTTTTCGATATTCAGAGATGGGTCGTGTTTCAATTGACTATCAAGAAATTTCAAGAAGAAAAGAACCGGATACAATCGCGTATTTCAAAGACCTCTCAGGTGAACGGTTAGACGGAATCTGGGGGTCCGATAATGGCATCAATGGTACCTCCAGTTCGTTTAAATTCAATAGATCTTACACCTCCAAAACCTCTCCTTAGGCTTGAAAATATAAAAAAATGTTCTTTGTCAATCTCGAACGGTACTTTAATATTGGTACTATTAGATAAATCGAAATTGAATTCTCCCCTCAATCCTTCTTTTATCACCTGTTTAGGGATATTGTGTTCAAAATAAAGCTTCCATCTATGACTGCCCCCCGGTTCAAAATTTTTTGGCAATTGAATAGGAGGCAAATTACGATTAGTTGGGTAAGCTGTCGCTACGATTTGTTGAGTCATAGAATTAGAGGTTGCCGGAATAATGCATTTAATGGAATTAACCGATACTGGTTTTCCGCCTTGATTCATAATTGTCATTATTAGTTTAAAAAAACCATCTTCATCCTCGGCCATTTCCAAATCGAGTTTTATCTTCGGCTTTTCGTTCCTATCTCGGAGATATTGCCGAATGAGAACTGCAACTCCCGTGATTGCTACAATCAAACTAAGAATGAGGCTAATTTCATTTTCTTCCATATGGGCTATAGGCTTATTCTTATACTTAATTCTTTGTTCACCCCCTTTTTCTCGTTTTTTCGGGATTCTCCCCAGCGGCATGGTTTTATTTTGAACTTGTGGGATTTTTTCAATTGTTAGCGCTTAATAGCTGTAAAGGAGACTCTTGCAAGAGCTCCTGAAACCCTGTGGCTGTAGGGCTGTTGGAAGAGTACCCATCTGATGCTTCGTTTACCGAAACCTAGCGCCTCCAATTCCCCAATTTCTTTTTGAAATTTTCTTTCATGGCTTGAATCAATTTTACCAATACTTGCTGTAGGGTCGACAATTTCCGCTTTGGCCTTGATTCTTGCAACTAGCCCGTTTGTTCCTGCGAGATGTTTTACAATGAAGTTAGCGATTGCTGAAATGACGTATTTTGTTTCATTGGGCTTCTTCGGTGGAAGGTTGTCAAATTTTAATTTTATTCCGTTTTCCTCTAAATGATTTAAGGATTTCTGAAGTGCCAATGAGGTATCCCCCTCTTCATCAATTATTCTCAAAATCCCTTTTAACAAAGGGCTATTTTCCTTAAGGGCCGGATGTTCGCCAATCAAACTAAAGGCCTGGGGGGGCAGGCTTTTCTCGTATGAACTTTCTGACAATCCTCTAACCTTATATGCCAGTCCTACGCCGTGATAAGATCCAAAGGCATGGCCCCTCCCCAAAGTTCTCTCCACCCAAAGGGTCAAAGGTTCTGCCCTGACTTTCATTCCCATCCTTTTTGCCTCTCTTCGAAGGAAAGGAAAGTTCACCATTGCGCTTGCTTGCATATCATCAAGGTTTCCACCCACTCCCCCCCTTCCATCCTTTCTATCATTGATTATAGTGCCTACGAAGGCATATCCGTCCTTCAGCATATTCCCATAAGGGCTGCCAACGGTTCCCGAGGACATTCTTGCATAGGAAGGCAGTATGCCATAATTTAGAAATCCATAATCTTGCGCTCTTAGTACTCCCCCACTTTTTAGTATCCTATGTATGTTCTTCAAAGCAGTTGTTGCGCCTAATGGAATTGGCACTCGAATACTTTCCGGGATTCTTTTCATTAGGGCACGTGTGTGTTTAACGTGTTCATCGAATTCGAGATCTCTATGTATTGCTTCAATAGAAATGCCCCTAATTTCGCCCATCCTTAATTCCATGGGTTTGAACCACAATTCCTTGATTTTATCGTTCTTTCTGCTTACGATTCTAGTGGGCAGATCATCAAAGAGCTCGTGGCAATAAACAAAGTCGGCAGAATTTGGGTTAAACTCAGACCCCAATTTTTCAACGTCCGCTTCTCCGACAAAAGCTTGTTCGTGGTCTCCAAGAACTTTTTTTGCTGCTTTCAATAGCGCTGGCGCCTTATCCCAGGCATGGTAATGTGTTCTGCTGTATACCTCCGGGCTGTGCTTTCGCAAATAATCCAAAAAGCCCTTTGCAAATGTCCCGTCAGCTATGCCGAATTCGTGTACGTGCAATTCTCCAGTTTTCCTTGTTGCGTAATCGATAAATTCTCTTGCATGTGCTTCGATATATTTTAAATCGTGTGAAGGAGTGCCAAACCCCAATCTATCTTCTGGAGTTGCTGCAGAAGGCTCACGTTTCGAATAATAGCTTGAATTCATCCTTTCCTGCAATCTTTGGAAGGGCAATGGTCTTTCAAACATAATAGAACTGAGGTAAAAATCTTTATAAGTGTGGTCCTTTGGCGAGTGTGTGGCTATTTTTTTGGTTTGTGTCACCCGTTTTCTTCGTTTTCGCGCAAATCGCCCCAGCGGCGTTATAATTCCCTTAGATGACCACACTCATCTTATTTCTTAGCCCAATCTCGCTTCTTCTCCTTCCACGCTTCCGCAAAACCCCATTCATTACTGCGGAACAGCTCTCGGTGGGGCAGTTTAGGTTTTGTATTTGAAGCGTTTGTTGTAGTCTTTATGGTCAAAGAATTCAAGGAGAACTGACATTACCTCTATTTCGGTTCCCCGTATGGTGTAAATGAGGCGGTAGTCTGGGTCGATGTTTATCTTCCATAAGTTTTCTACTCCGAAGCGTGCCGTATAGTAATCGGGAATTTGGTCACGCGGAATATGTTCGCCGGAGCGGAAATTGTATTTGAGCTTGGCAATTGCCTTATCGAGCTTTTTGAGCAGGATTTGGCTTGCGCCATTGCCATTCTCCGCCGATTGCTTAAGCTGCTGGTATTGCTGGTCAAATTCTTTGGTTCCCTGAACTTTGTATTCCATCAGTATTTTCGCCCCCGCTTGACGGCCTTATCAAGTTTTTGATTTGTAAATATCCAGACGATTTTTCCTTCCACAAATGTAATTTTGTTGGACTTTTCCAGGTAGTTAAGGATTACTTTCAGGGTTTGGTACATGACCCGCCCTTCCAACGCCCGGTAAAGCGCAGTTCTGGTCATTTCATTGGGGGCGCTGCGGAGCATGTCTTCGACTAGCAGTATTGTATCCAACCTTGGATAATGCAGGACTTCCATTTTGTACATGTTAATATATATGTATTTAGTATTAATAAACTTATCTATAGCTAGTCGTTGACAGAATGTAGCGGTCCACTTACTAGCCAATCTCGCTTCTTCTCCTTCCACGCTTCCGCAAACCCCCAACTTTAGCGTTTTCCTTTCAGTTAGTTTAACCATGGAATAGGCTGACCGACAGTTACTTGATGAGCAAACCATTGATTGAAATCCTACTCGGCAATTTCATACCTACTAGTGCGCCCGCCGCCGGTATGCCTCAAATATCCCTTTGAAACGAGCGAATCCAATAGTTGCAGGGCGTAGGGCCGGGAGATTTTGAATTTCTCAACTATCCTTGTTGAGGAAATAATGCGCTCCTGATGAATAACCCGCATTATCTGCTGAGTTAGGGAGTTTGCAGAATCCTCAATTGGCTTGTTGTAAAGGACTATATTGAAGGTTTCATTGATCTGCGCAAATATGGGCTCTGGAAGGTTTGAGCGCGCCATCAATTTTTTCATCTCCGGAATTCCCTGCCCCGCACCTTCGCCAAGGTTAACTTCCCTAAGGTAATCGTAAATCATCGGGTTCCTGTGGACCGGTATGCCGCTTACAAGGATGCTCTTCCACTCCTCTGGCGTCGGCGCACCGGGATTTGAAATTTCAATCCGGTCATTGAAAATGCGCACTAGAATCTCTCCGGGATGTTCGTAGTCCCTGTGGGCTACTGCATTAACTAGCGCCTCACGGATAACGTAATCGGGAATCAGCGGCTCCTCTATCCTGCGAACGCCCTCCCGCCGTTCAGTTATGGGTTGAAAGCTATGGATGTATGAGATGCAAGTCGTTATCAGTTTATGCAGGGGCTGCGAAAAAGTTGTGGACCCTAGGCGCTCGCCCGGCACTATTCCCTTAAACCGGATCAGGTGAACCTTTGCATTTGGCAGCCAGTCGCTTGGCCTACTTGCCAGTACAATAATGCCAAGGTTCGTAAGATTTAGCAAATCCCCCTCTTTTGATGCCAATTTCCTTGGAAGAAGAAAGCCCAGCTCGGTAAAGCTTCCAAGTGCTTTTGCCTGCTTGGAATAAATGTCAAGGCTTTCCGTATCTATGGCGCTTAAAGGCGCTTCTGATGGCCGCTCCTCAAAATGAAGCTGCCCAATTGAGCTCCAAATGCGATGCAGCTCCTTTGGGGGAATTTTTTCGCTTCGATCCATATTTCTCCTGTAGGCGGTATCGCGATAGCAGCACGGGCCGCCCTTTCCTAGAGAAATGACCTTTAAAACAGCTAACCTTTTCCCATTCACTTCATAAAAATAAGGCCCATCGAGTGTCGGCCTTGGGTCGAGCATTTCGGACAGCTCCCCAAGCCGGTGTATGAACTCATCCTCCCGCATCCCTATTCCGGCGATTTTTTTATCATTATCCTGCCCAAACAGGATGGTGCCTCCCCTCGATGTTGCAAATGAGGCAATTTTTTCACCCACTGAATCCTTGTCGGTTTTATCTGAAAGGTTCCTAACGCGGTCAAACGTTAAGTCTTCGTTCCTGCCTAGAAGCGATTGAATATCGTCCATAAACCCACCAATATTAAATATTAACAATATTAATTAACATTAATTATATATAAAGTTTTCGGTTGATTAGCTCATAATTGAAGGTAAGTGGAAGAATTGAATCACATTTTTCTTTTATCAACCGGCGGTAGATGCGCGCGGACTCCCAGGAGAATCATATGCCAATAGGAAAAGGTTCATTTAAAGGAAGATTAACACAGGGTAACAGCAATATTGAAGCGAAGAAAAGGGAGTCCCGGGATAATACAAACCACTCCTTAAGAAGGCGGAGATAATCTTCGGGGTTTTCATCATTTTCGTACCATTCCTCTTCAACTGCGGCGATAGTTTCGGGAAAATATACATGAACGGCTCGGTTTAATTTGGAATAACCCTCAGAAACACCATCAAGTGCTTTTGAATATGCTGAAAGCAAATCGTGTGGGTTGATTTTTGCCCAATTTGCGATTTTGGTTAATTTTTGTTCTGTTCCATTTCGAGTTTTTTTTCCATTTTCAAGTGTTTTTATCCATTCTATCATCCCTGTATCGAATACTATTAAGGTGAGCTTTTCGCCATTAATAATTTTTTTAGACTCGCGCGGACCACCATTTCTGACTGGAGCATGGACATTCGGAGATGATTTTCCGGTTAACCATTTGTAGGAAGCTTCAGGATAAACTTCAAAATATTTATACATCAAAATGGTTTCAAGCAGGCTTCTCATAATTATTTTATGCGATCTCATATGCAGATTACTGAAAAGCCACGGCATAACTTCTCTTGAAGTTAATGAGATTTCTGAGGTGAGGGAATAATAACCCAAATTGTTTTTATGACCCCCGATAAGAGCCGATATTTCTTCTAAAATTTGCTGCTGGCGATGAGCAGAAACATATAATTTAAAAAGTTCCTTGGACTCTTTATCTCGAACCTTAGGGTAGCGTTTCTTGAACGCATTAAAAAAATTCAAATAGGTCTGCTTCTTTTCTTCTGAAGGTGTATCCGTTTCTGAAAAATAGTGGATAGCACTAAAAACCGGCTCGATAGCTTCAATTATCTCCATCTGTTCGTCCATGGCACATCTTCCTATACCGACTCATTGCGCTGGCTTTGCTGTTTCTTCTTTCTAATCAGTTCATTGATAACAACAAGTGGTTTATCTACCAATAGGCTTTCGACTCTCGAACCGATTTTAGTTGCGCCTTCCCTTATTTTACGCTGGGCCTCCCGCTCTTGCTCCCATTTTTTGTTGTGATAGTCCTCTTCCTTCCTAAGAATATCCTCCAAAAATGCAACCTTTTCCGATATATCGCCTATTTTCTCCTTAAACTCCCCTTCGCGCAAATACTCATAGAGGATCTTCATTTTGAATTCCTTTTCTTCCTCCGATCCTTTTAATTTAGCGATCTCAATTATGCTATTCCGGATTAACTCAGCAAGGTAAATGAAATTCAGTGGTGAAACGATGCATATACCATCTTTTATGCAAAAGTGCTTCTGATTCACCGGAAACGCTGTCGTTACAATTAGGATGTGCCGGGTATGGTACATGCCTCTATACTCCTTTGCTCTTTTTATGAAGGATGCGGCCCAATTCTGAACATTTTTAATCTCGTAGACTATGCTTGAAAGTGGTTTGCCATTATATTTTACAGTTTGGACTATATCGCAGCCCTCGCGGCCTTTTGCCACCCGCTCGATTATATCTCCGGGGAAACTCGTTTGCAGCAGTGAGAAAATTTCTTCCTCTGATTTCGAACCTCGTTCCTCTGACGTTTGATGCTCGAGTTTTCTTTGCATTTCCTGCAATTTTGTCTGGAGTTGAACTTTCTCCCTTTGATTTTCGAACCTGCCCTCCTCCTTTCCTTTCTGGTATTGTTTTACCTTATCACGTTCCATTGCCTGAAATTTATAGGCTAATGAAGTATAGTTTCTTTTCAACTTCTCAGCTTCCCTTCTTTCCTTTTGAATGGTCTTAATTGATTTTTTCTCAAATTGACTGGCTAATTTCTGCCTTAAATTGGCTGTTTCGGTTCTCCGTTTTTCCTTAAATTCCAATGCGTACTGTTTTCTGAGAGTTTTCTCTATTTTTTTCTCATTAACCTTAGCCCGTTTAGATTCCTGGCTTAACCTCTGAATGGTTTCAAGCATTGTTCTCTTGCGCCTTTCGAATTCAGTACCTAAGTCTTGTTTGACCTTTGACTGCATTTTTTTATATTCAACTTCATACTGTTTTCGCATTTTTTTCTCAATCTTTTCCCCCTCACTCTTTGCACGTTTAGCTTCCTGACTTAACTTCCGAATTGTTCCAACCATAATACCCTTGCGCCGCTCAAAATCAGCGCCAATTTTCTGTTTGACCTCTGCCTGCATTTCAACCATTTTTCCCTCATATTCTTTCTCCAATTCGTTTTTTCTTATTGAAATAGTCCGCTCCAATTCCTTCTTTGCATCCTCCTCTAGTTTATGCTCCTCTGAATGAATCCGTTTCCAAGTCCCTTCAAAATCCGTTTTTGGTATCGCCTGACCGCAGTAAGGGCATTTGTCGTCCATATTCATCACAAAATAAACAGTTCAAATTGTAGTTTATATATTCTTCCTTTTTGCATTAACCAAAGTTTTCCAGCACCTAATCTCGCTTCTTCTCCTTCCACGCTTCCGCAAACCCCCAGCTTAAGCGTTTTCACAAGAGCCGTCGCAATGATTGGAGCTTAAGCTTATTGCGGGTTTCAATCAGCTCCCTCTCTTTACCGTACATTTGATCGAACTGCTCCCCGGCTAGCCTTGGGTATTTGCCCTTTTCAGCTGTGCGATAAACAGAAAAGAAAGTCCTATCCGCTTTTTTGATAAGAGATCTTGGAGCCCCTATTTCCAAACCGAAAGCAATCATGCTATGCCGGGCATTTAGGAGATCGCCCGCAATTCCGCTTTTATCGTTAGCGGTTATTGGGTGGATGGTATCATAATCATGGAAAACCGGCCCTGTTTGAGCGGAGCCGATGGCTATATTTTGACCGGAAAACATGCTGCCCTCATTTGTAGTGCCTGCTTTTCCTAGCCTATGGTGCATTATATAGATTAGTAGTGCGGTGCTTGCCGCGAATCTGCCCATATTCTCGCGAAGATTCACCCTCGCTTTGCGATTTATGCCTGGCGATTGCCTATATTGAGTGCTAATAGGCGATACCTTATCGGGTTCCTCCCCAAGCTGGCCAATCCGATCCGCGCCGTTAATTGGCAGTGAATATGCGTAGATTCTTTGATCCCTGATAAAATGCCCGCTTACCCCGAAATTGCTAAGTATAGTCTCCTGATCAATCTGAAGCAGATCGTGATCCGGCCGAGAATAAAACGGGTAACTTTTAGTTTTATCTATTGGCAGGCCTTTGGTTTCAGGGAGTTTTTTGGGTAAATCGGCAATTATATTCTCTGCCGTTTTGCCATGCACTATCAAAACCGGAAGCTCCAATGGTATGAAAGTGGCGATAGGTGATGTCAAATTGAGGCTTTTTACACCATAGCGCTCCGCTTTCCTAACTGCCAGGTCCCCTTCCGCCTTGGCCTTCTCGAATTCCTTGGCCAAGTCCATCGCAGCCGTAGCTGAATTTAGGACTGTTCCTTTTCGGGCTGCGCCCCAAAATTTGCGCTCCATCGATTGCTGTTTGGGGTCTTCCCACCAATGTGTGCCCAGAAGCTCATTACCGTGGGCGAACCATTTGGTAACTGAAGAGCCTATTCCCTTAAAGGCGAAAAGACGGTCGCGGGGCCCAGCGGTAACCGGTTCGTGGTAGGCAACGCGGTTATGGTATTCGGGTTCAATTTGAAGAGCAAAGGTTGTAGGATTCCTAACTTTCACATAAAAAAATAGACTTCCTGCTTCGGAGCCATATTTTACGGTTCGCTCATCTTGCGGGATGACCTTATCGCACGGAGTAATTATGTGATGCTCGGCCATGTAATTCAGGGCTTCCCTATCAAAAACGTGATCCACCCTGCACAAAACACTCGTATGGTTCAGCCAATCTGGGCGTTCCTTGGCCATAGGTTGTTTTTCCCGGCAATGAATAAATAGCTAAGCTTACCGACATATGCTCCAGTTCCCCAATCCTCCGCTCCTTCACCCTAGCCCTATAGCTCACCGCCAAACCTCAATTTAAGCGTTTCCCTAGCCGGGCCGCGAACTGCTGGAAATATCATATAACGGAAGGCAATTGTGGTGATACTCGCAGTATCTAATGAAGCAATAGGGCGAAAAGTAGGGATAATGCGCGGATATTTGATTCTGGCCTAAACAGCCGAGTCAACCAGCCTTCGCCTATTTGCGATGCTCAGCTTCAAGGAAGATATTAGGGCATCGATTGCACTCGTCCTATCTATCGGCGTTTCGAACCTTTGAGCTTTCTGAAATTTGCTGCGGAATCTTGACCTTATTTTTAGCGGAAACAACCCTACCAGAGTAGCGAGTCCCCCAATCCCAAGACCCAGACCCGTTGCAAGAGGGTGCAAATCGGGGGTAGTTGCAGATAGAAGTACTGCAGACATCCCCGTAACTCCAATAGGTTCTTTAATCCATGGAGATAATTTTCTGTGGGCGGCTGAGATTTGATCCCGCATATGCTTATTCACATTAGCAACTATTTCCTTCTGTTCGGTGGTCCGATTATTTGGATCAATAATTAGAGTGCCCCTATGTTCTACCAGTTTCTGCAATACGCTTTCTTCTGCTTTTAATATTCTGGCATGGCCTGCAATGTAAACTTTAGGGGCAACTGTTTCTACAGCTCGACCGAGAATTGTCGGCTCAGCGCGCCTAAATCCGCCTATTCCCATATTACCACCGAAGGAAAAGAGCATCTAATTATATAAAAACCAGCAAGTTGTGGCTTTACGAGGGTACTATCTCACCGGATCTCGCTTCTTCTCCTTTTCAAGCTCTCGCGGGTTCCTACTTAAGCCTTTTCCCCTATCGGGGCCGCTGTGTCGTTCGCCTTCGCATAGCTAGCGTTGATTGTTAATTATATTTGATCTCCCGCGCAATTCGCGAATATTATTTATTCCGTTTTTCTCTTAATTTTCGCTGTCTTGATACTTCCATGCCTATGGCAAGTACCTTCATCCATTTTCCGCGATTGTGGCCGAGGTCAAGTACTCGCGGCTCCTCCATCTTATGAAAAAGGTTTACCACTTCCGATCTCCTATCCCCAATATGTGTTAGGAGGAATTTTTCCTTGCCAATTAATTTTCCCGCATAAGAAATTCCAACCCCCTTCTGCCCGCCGAATATATGGATAAAAGCCAAACCATTCGGCAACGGATGCCTCCCTTCCAGAGGTTTTACGTCTACAATCGGCGTTCTAGCTCCGATTACCGGTTCAGTTTTACCCATCGAAAATACACTAGTTACAACCCCCGCCGGTAATTCTTTGGGCAGATCAATTGCAATTGCATCCCGATTTAATATGGCAAGTTTTCCTACAAATCGTGGGAGCTTCCGGGCATTATCAAAACGGACGCCCAGTTCACGGTGAATTCCTTCAATATCAATTGCCATTTAATCACCAAAATCATTTTCTTATTGGATAATCATATGCCGTCGAATTTTTAAAACCAGCATTCATTCGATGCAATCTCCCCTATCCTTAATACTTATCGGGTTCCATAAATCGCTTCAGTTCCCCAATCCTTTTGCTCCTTCACCCTAGCCCTGCACTCACCGGCGAACCGCAATTTAAGTGTTTCCCCTACGGGTCGGCTCGCAGAGCCTAAACCCATAAAAGCGGTTTGCCTTTACGTTCGCTCGGGCCGGGTGCCATCGCATCCGGCTTTGTAGGAACTTCCGCTCGCTACTTGACGGAAGATCGCTTAGTTGTAGATTCAATTGAGCAAAGCCTGTCCGAAGACAAGAACGCTAAAGTCGGGCAGGCAGCCTCCAGTGATAATTTGAGGGGGCGGCGCAAAAGAAGGCTCATTCACGCGCTTTGTTTTCGTAATTTTGGTCGAGCGTCAGCTGTGTAAATATGAGGTGGTTTGAATGCAAGCGAAAGGCAGTTGGGTTATGGAAAAGGACCGCAGGCCTCCCGCCGCTCCGGCCGGTAACGGCAATGGAAACGGCAACGCGGCAAATGCGGCGGAAGAGCCGGAGAAGAACACGAAGCCGCACCTTTCGGTCAAAGTGAAGGGTTCGGATGGATTTGTAGGGAGCGCATGGGTCAACCCCTCCAAGTTCAACGGAGGGAAATACGTCAGCGTCCTGATAAACGCGGATGTGCCGGCCGGGGCGGTGCTTTACTTATCCCCTAGAAAGGAGTTTCCGGAATGCCTCGGGTAAGGGGCATTTGGATGCAAGAAATTGGGGAATGGCCGGATTGCGGAAACGCAGGAATGAGGCATCCGGCTTCTTCTCATCCTAATTGAGAACTTTAGGCTATTTTTGTTCAATGCGAATGAAAAGATTTAAATAGGTGGTTTTGCATATGAATGGTATGTTACAAAAAGAGCAATTAAAGCAGGTGCTTGCCGAGCAGCGGGCGAATTTTCTTAAGAAAGATTTGGGGGTTGAGCGGGAAGCGCTTTCCATAGCTGCAGCGAAGCTGAAGCTCCCGCATGTGATAGTAATAACCGGGCTTAGGCGCAGCGGCAAGTCCACGCTGATGCGGCAAATCGTGAGGAAATTTTACTCGGACGACTCGTTCTATTACGTGAGTTTCGAGGACGAGCGGCTCAACGGCTTTGATGCGTCGCAGTTCAACGATATTTACGAGGCGCTCGTCGAGTTGTTCGGCGAGAAAAAGGCGTTTTTCATAGATGAGATCCAGAATGTGGACAAGTTCGAATCGTTCGTGCGCAGGTTTTACGACAATGGCTTCAAGTTCTTCATAAGCGGCTCAAACGCAAGGCTTCTTAGCAAGGAGCTGGGAACAAAGCTTACTGGAAGGCACGTTGATATCGTAGTGCGGCCGTTTTCGTTCAATGAGTTTCTTGTCCTCCGCAAGTTCCATTTTGAGAAGGCTCTGCTTTACAAGACGGAGAGCCGGGCGGCACTAAAGAAGCTGTTTGGGGAATATTTAGAGCTTGGCGGCATGCCGGAATATTTGGTGTATGACGACCCGGAGGTTCTCACGCGGGTGTATGATGATATTGTGATCAAGGATATTGCGGTTAGGCATGGCGTGGAGAACGTTGCGCAGCTGCGGGATTTGTACCGGTATCTCGTTGCAAATTTCGGAAACAAATTCAGCCTAAATTCCCTTAAGAAGCTTTTGAATTTTGGGAGCATGAACACGGTAAAGGCATTTGTTTCGTATCTCGAGCAGGCGTATTTTGTGTCCGTGGCAAGCAAGTTCGATTACAGCCTAAAAAAGCAGCTGGTAAACGACAAGAAGCTCTATGTTGCAGACAACGCCTTCATCCCTTTGCTTTCAGCCAAGACCACGAAGGATGACGGGCGGATGCTGGAAAACCTCGTCCAAAACGTGCTAAGCGAAAAGGCAAATGTCTTCTACTTCGGCAACGGCTCGGAGTGTGATTTCGTAACCGTTGAGAAGAATGATCTTCAACTGGCGGTTCAGGTGTGCTGGGAACTCACGGAAGAGAACCGGGATCGCGAGCTTAAAGGGCTCTTCTCCTGCATGGATGCGCTAAAAATCAAGCACGGGCTTGTCCTGACTTACGACCAAGAGGAAGAACTAGTTTTTGAAGGTCGGAAGATCCAGGTAAAGCCAGTCTGGAAGTGGCTCCTCGAATGAGCATTCCCGCCTGATCGGTGCTCTATTTGACCCCAAGGAAGGAGTTTCCGGAATGTTTGGGCTGATTTTTTTCGAGGGCACTTCCGGATAAATAGGCCTCCACGACTAGATGATGGGAGCGCCCTCTTTTTTTTCATTTTTTAGTTTTCCACAGCCCAAGGGAAAGAACTCTCTTTACTCCAGTCCTGAATTGCGCTCGCCTTTCAATTTTTTGGGCTTCCAATAGATTCACTAGATTTGTATATTCGCTACCTTCAACGGAATAGGTTCGGATTAATCTATTCAAAGCGCCTATTGCTTTTTTAGGGTTGCGAGCTTCCAAGGCTTTTTGAAGAGCAATCTTGTGCGGTTCCCTAGCATTTTCAAGTTCGGCAGAATAAGCACGGGCAGTAATGAATTCTGAAACAAGTCCGTCTAAGTTACGACCAACCGCCGCCTTCAAAGCGCCCCCCGCTTTTCTCCAAATGTTCCCTTACCGCCTGTCTGATCTCTGCAGCATGTTGCTGTAAAATGTCTTTTGTAATTTCCGCCCGTTGCTCCCTGCTTGCTTCAAGTCTATGCAATGTTTCAAAACCAGTAGCTAATAGACCGTATTCGTCTTTCCAAGGAGGATTGGAACGCAATAATGATTTTGCAACGTCTGAAGCTTCTAGCCATTTTCCACCTTCGAATGCCTGCGTCATTTGATCGTGCATTTTGTTTCTTGCATGATATCGCAAATCTGAAACTGATACCATAGGAATCAACCTCGAAAGGACTTGACCTCAAATATATATATATATATATATATCGGAATTTCCGGAATCGAAATTTTTGATGTTTTTGTTTTAGCGTGAGCTTTGTTTGAAAAACAGGTGATTGAAATGAGCGAAAAAAAGGTAAATGTGGTAACAAGGGGGTTCCTTTCGCTTTCTGAGTTTGACCAGAAGAGCGCATTGGTTGAGTTCTGGGCGAAATCCAGGCAGAAGGAGGACTGGTTCTATTCGCTTTTGAAGGGGAAGGTTTTCGCAGCCGATAATGGGGAAGGGGGGTATACGCTGATGCTGGCGGAGGAGTATTAGACAACCTCCACCGGTAGGAGTTTAGGCTTTATTGGGCTAGTCCTTTGGGGAATAATTTTAACCGAAATCGCCTTGCCGTCAGGGTTAGCAACAACTGCTTTTGTAATCATCAGGCTGGAAGTATCGAACCCTTGTTTTTCGGATGCAATCTTTACCTTGGTATGAAACTTGTTCTGGCAAATAGCAGGTTAAGCAGGTGGGCCCGCAAGCGTAACCTATATAAACTTATTACTCAATAAACATATATAGTGATGAAAATGCAAAGGCAGATCCAAGTCCTCCATTACCCTACGCTGAAGACGGTGCTGCTAGTGGAGGATGAGCTGAAGAAGGCAAAAGAGCCGCTGAGCCGTTATGCGATATTGAAAAGGCTCGGCAACAAGGTAATGAAGCCCACCCTGGACCTAATCATTTCCTATCTTGAGGAAAGGGGAATGGTCCTTGACACATCTAAGGGGGTGGTCTGGACCTATTTGCCAAGGGAAGCGATGCGCCTCAAGATTTCAAGAGGGTTGGAAATATGAGCAAGAATCTTCAATCCCTTGCGCTTTTCATATATTTTGCCACCCTATGCAATATCCGGATGCCGCGATAAAACTCGACAATATCCAGCATCTGGGCGTTGACAATCGCTAAATACCCCATTCGTGCTTGCCTTCTTGAAAACCCGTGTTTCATAAAGGCGTTTTTGATCCTATCCCGTATTTCGGCAGTAAAGCCGACTTGGCTTATTGTCTCTCGGCTGTTTGTCCGGATTCCCTCCACCTCCTGCCAGGCTTGAGGACCACACTTCTTCTTTACTTTCTCGATTTCTTCCTTCATCTTTTGGACCGAGTGGAATCCTGGCAATTTGGATAGGGCCTTTGCGTGCTCCCGTTCATAGTATTTAGGCTTGGTACGAAGCAAACGCGATTCAGCAGTTGTTCCTGATATTTTCCCTTTGCCCAGCTGCCTACGTATCCTTGCGAGTTTGTAACCCGCCCATGTGCTCATTATCCCTGATTTCAGTCCCTTTGGCCGGGGCTTTCCTTCAATATCCACTAGATCTTTGTACGTCCATTCGTACTCGGGCATGACAAGTGTCACCGATCTTAATTAATCTCAGCGGGATAGATTGATTTTCTTTTTGTGGGGGGACTTCGTAAAACTTTATCCTCTCCCTTGCATTTTCGGCTATTCCCGAAACAAACATTTCACCACTCCGCCAAACCCCTTTCGCATGTTAAATTATTTAAGGTTCGGTAAGCTGTTTTTCAAGCGCAAAGGGGTTTTGCGCTCTCGTTCAGTTCAACAAACATCGGGTAGGTTTTCTGGACGTAGCTGCCCTTCCCGCTGCAATTCTTGCAGCTCCTTTCCTTGTGCTTGATACCTCCAGGGAGGATATCCTCCCTATGCGTGTCGCCCCTACCCTCCTTAATTTGATTTGAAAATCAGATGCAAAAATAAAGGCGGGAAATAAATTTTCATGCCATCCTTCTTGCCAGCGGATAAATCGCCCCGCATTTCTTGCAGCTTCTTTCCTTGCGCTTCCAGTTGAATTCGAATTCCGTCCCTCCGCAGTCTGCGCATTGCCTAACCTCGCTCTTATGGAAATCCCTCCAGCCCTCCTTGCCTTCCCTGCCAATAAAGGACTGGTGCGAATATGCGACCTTGCCTCCCGCGTGCGCTCCGGAGCCCGCCGGTCCCGTGGAATGGCCGCCCGCCCCCTTGGATCCGGCCTTCTCATCGAATTTCTTTTTCTCAAACGCCCTGCGTATTTTCCGGCTAGAGCACCGGGGGCAAATCTGCGGCTCTTCCGTCTCGAATTGCAGCTTGCAGTTCTCGCATTCATATTTCATAATGATCATCCATCGCGTTTTTACGCAATTCCTGCCCTTAACCAAATCCCTAATCCAGACCGGCAATCAAATCCCGGATGCCTTCCCGGAATTTTACGCGGGGCGAAAAACGCAGCACCCTTCGCGCCTTCTGGATGTTGAAAATGCGGTTTTCGGCTAAAGTATGAACATATTCCTTATAAATTTTTGGCTTTTTGCCAAAGAGCGAATAAAGCGGCCTTGCAAGCCCCGCCGCCATATATGCGACCGATTTTGGTACGTGTATGCTTGGGGGCCTCACCTTCAAGATGGATGCGATTTCCTTATAGGCGCCCATCTGCGTCACGAGCTCCCCCGAGGAAAGCAGGAACTCTTCATTGATTTTCCTTATGCCTATTGCCAGCTCGATTGCCCTAACTAAATCGGATATGTGGATGTGGGGGATGTGGTTGTTCCCATCTCCAATAACAAACATTCTGCCTTTTTTGATCATTTGGACAACGAGCGCAAATCCCGTCTTATTCCCTTTGCCATAAACGATCGGCGGCCGAAGGATTACGTATGGCAGTCCGCCGCTCTTGACCGCCTTTTCGGCCATCAATTTGCTCTTCCCATAAGCATTCAACGGGTTTGGCGCCGTATTTTCATTAATATCCGTTCCCGATCCCCTATAGAGCGATGAGGATGAAATGTATATGAAACGCGGTCTTGCACCATGCAACCTCGCGGCTCTTAGGAGCTGAGCCGTTCCACCGTAATTCGTTTGCATCATCTCCCTTTCCGGAGCGGAATAATCCAGAAGGGCCGCACAGTGCACTATGGTATCGATTCCTTTGCATGCGTGCGCAATTGCGATGAAATCATGCTGCTCACCAAGTTCGCCCTGTGCAATCTGCGCCTTCTTCCCGAAAATCGCCCTTGCCTTGAGAGGGTCTCGCGTAAGGATGCGTATCTTTCCCTGGTATTTTTTTGATTTGAGCAATTTTTCAACCAGCGCCCTTCCCACCTTGCCGGTTGCGCCAGTAATCAGGATCATGGAACAATTAAGGGGGGGGGGTTTTATTTACCCTTCTCAAGGGCGCAATAAGGATGGATTAATGCCGGATTTTCCAAATTAGAGGAGGGCTACTTCCCCCCTTCCATTATTGCGTCAATCAAAACGCTCATAATCCTGTCCTTCCTATTCTTTTGCGGTCCAAATGGAATTCTCCTTCCTCATAGGGATAATTGCAAACCTTGCGCTTGCGGGAATTGCTGCCAAATACCGCCTCCTTAGCGATGGCGGCGTCCTTGCCGCCATGCTTCTTGGGCTCACCATCTTCACCTTCGGGGGCTGGAACTGGTTCATCATACTTGCAATCTTCTTTGTTTCGGCAAGCGGCTTTACCAAATTCCGTGAAAGCGAGAAGACCGAGGTCAACAAGGAGTTTGCCAAGGGCGGCGTGCGCGATTTCTGGCAGGTTGCAGCAAACGGCGCGCTTGGTGCAATTATTGCGGTCGCAAACAGGTATTATCCCCTCAACACCCTATACTTTGCATTCTTAGGAGTCGTTGCCACGGTTACAGCAGATACGCTTTCAACGGAAATCGGAGTCCTGAGCAAGAAGGCGTACCTGATCACAAATTTCAAGAAGGTTGAACGCGGGATGTCCGGGGCTGTTTCCCTTCTGGGTTTTGGGGCGTCCTTCATGGGCGCCCTTGTAATTGGGATTTTGGCATATTCCCTCTCGACAGTAGGCGGCTCCTTTTTCAAAACCCCCCCTATCGAACCTGCGTTCCTTATCCTGATCCCAGCAGTTGCAGGAATGCTGGGGGCTCTTGTCGATTCACTTCTTGGAGCGACCATCCAGGTCATGTATTGGTGCCCGAAATGCAAGAAGGAAACCGAGCGCGAAGTGCACAAATGCGGCTGCAAGACCGTTTACAAAAAGGGCTGGAAATCTGTCAACAACGACACCGTGAACCTCATCTCCTCCATGTCGGGCGCCCTTATCGGTGCGGGGCTATACCAGCTCCTCAAGGGATTCTGAAAAATCCCCTTATTGGGGGTGTGTCCCCAAGTCGATCGAAACAGCGGATTTACCCCGACTTTTTCCCATTTCCCAGTGCAGTATTCTTGAACTCCAGTTCTATAGTTAATTTTGGGCCATGCCTTGCAAATTAGTACTCATATCGAATAGATTTTCGAAAGCAGGAACCCTATTGTCAGCAATGCAAGGCTAAGTGCCACAAGGAACGAAACATACTTGATGTTTTGCGTCCTTGCTTCCACAGTTGCAACGGCAATTTTTGCGAGGGCCGAACCTAGCATCCCCATGAATATGCCGTTAATGGCAATTTCTGATGGCAGCTTGCCTGATGCGAAAAGGAAAGAAACCGATGCTATTGCGGATGCCGAATTTACCGCTCCTGCCGCCAAGAGGGATAAATAAAATACGGCATGGCTGGAATCATCAAGCAAAAGGCCCGTCAGGTTCGTTACCATGAAAAGCACCGCGGCAAATTTCAAAACGAACAGCAGGGAAATGGGCCGGTTATATACGAACTTGAAATGTGCCAGGTTCATTCCTTTCGAGTAATATTGCGTGAGCAGGAGGAAGCCTGCGATGGGCAGTGCAAACATGAGCGCTGATGCCCTGAAAAGGGATAGGTTGAGCGCGAGCAGCAAAACCACATCCCGGAAAATCGATCCCGCCGAAGAGCTCGTAAAGCTGAGCTTGAGCGCATCCATGCCGACCTTCCTATCCCTGGCAAAAAGCATCACCGTTGCAAGGGAGGAGATAAGGCCCCCGAAAAACGTCGCATAGAGCACCGCGTTGTGCTTGATTACGCGGGCGATCACATGGGATGCGAAGCTAAGCCCCGAAATCAGGATTACCGTCAGCACGAAATCCTGCAGCCTGATTTCGTGGCCCCACAGCGGCACGCTCGATGGCACGATCGGATACACTACGAATGCAATCACAAGGAAGACCAGGAAATCCACGATCTCCCTCCTCGAGATCTTCTCCACGAAGTGGTGGACCTCCCCCTTCTCAATAAGGAAATATGTCGCGACGACGGTTGCCGCTATCGCCTCGAGGGTGTAATCAAAGCTTACCAGCATCCCGATGATGTACGTGAGCGGAAGCATCACGATCGTTGTGAGGCCTATTGCATTCTTGAAATGCGTTGCGCGGAAGAAATAGAATGATATCGTGAGGCCGAAGATGCCGATCAATCCGATGGATGATGCGATGTAATAATAGCCCCTGGAGAGCTCCGTTAGAAGCATGCCTAGCAGGGATATTAGTGCGAAAGTCCTAAGCCCAAGCAATGTCTGCTTTTTTGTGTGTTCCCGCTCAAGCCCCACGATCGCGCCAAGCGCAATTGCAATAAGGAGCTTTTCGAGCATCGATAAACCGATCCCCAGCATGCAATCCCCTAAATTAAGGTTATAAATGTGTTTGCTTTGAGAGTAGTAATTTGAAGCTCTATATAAGTGTTTGGAAGACACATATGGGGGACAAAGGTTCCTAACTCGTGTCACGCAGACAATGAGTCTGCTGAACCGCAAAGCCATGCTTCAAGGTCGCCTGCCCCCTCATGAATATGTTCGGTGTCAATAAATGCCCCTTGAAATCACAAATACCCTGACCGGCAATAAAGAACCCTTCGTTCCCATCTCCAAAGGCGCCGTGGGCATGTACGTTTGCGGCATCACTCCTTATAGCAGCTCCCACATCGGCCATGCGAGATGCTATGTTGTCTGGGATACCCTGCGCCGTTTCCTTCGTTTTTCCGGCTATTCCGTCACCTACATCCAGAATTTCACCGACGTGGATGATAAAATCATCAATAAGGCGTTAGAGCAAAAAGCCGATCCGCTTAAGCTCTCCCAGGAGTTCATCGACGAATATTTCCTGAAATTTGATAAACTAAATGTGCAACGGGCGGACGAATACCCCAAGGTCACAACCCATATCCCCCAAATTATTGAGTTGATCGGTAAAATAATCAAAAACGGCCTTGCCTATGAAAGCAAAGGCGATGTATTTTTTGAGGTTGGCAAATTCAATGAGTATGGGAAGCTCAGCAAGCAATCGCTTGATGAGCTCATTAAAGGAAAGCGGGTGGAAATCAACCCTGGTAAGCGCAATCCGGCTGATTTTGCCCTATGGAAGGCAGCAAAGCAAGGTGAACCCTCCTGGGATTCGCCCTGGGGGAAGGGAAGGCCCGGTTGGCATATAGAGTGCAGCGCCATGGCAGCAAAATACCTAGGTGAACAATTCGATTTGCACTGCGGAGGCCAGGACCTGATTTTCCCGCATCATGAGAACGAGATCGCCCAATCCGAGGCAGCAAGCGGCAAGGCACCTTTCGCAAAATACTGGATGCACAACGGCTTCGTGACCGTAAAGAAAGAGAAAATGGCTAAAAGCGTCGGGAACATATTGAATCTCAAGGACATGCTTGCTAAATACGATGGTGAAACAATCCGGTTCTTCCTTCTGCTAACGCATTACCGCGGGCCCCTTGATTATTCGGAGGAAGCGGTGAAGCAAGCTAAGGAATCCCTCTCATCCCTCAAGAATGCGATCTGGAGGATTGAACAGATGAAAATTAAGGGATATGGAAATGCCGGCCAAAAGGGGTCCGATGCCATCAAAAATGGAACGGAAATAACCGATCCAACTCTCAAATCCATCCGGGGTTCATTCGTCTCCGCAATGGATAACGACCTCAACACTCCGGAAGCGATTGCCGCCATGTTTAAGCTTAGGGATCATGCCTTCAAATTGATGGGGGAGGATGGTGCCTTCGATGGTAAAACGGGTGCGGAAAAATCAGCTCTCCTGGCCCAAACCCTCGCCCTTTTCCATGAATTCGGGGGCATATTGGGTATTTTCGAACAAAAGAAAGAGGGCATTTTATCCGGCATTGGGGAAGATGAGATCAAGCAACTGATTGATGAGAGGCAAACTGCCAAGAATCAGAAAGATTTCAAGCGGGCGGATGAGATCCGAAATCAGCTCAAGCTCAAGGGGATCCTGCTGGAGGACAACAAGGATGGGAGTGTTGGCTGGAAGGCAATCTGAAACAAAGACCAATGCATTAAGTGCATGCACATCCAATAATCCAGATGCCGGGTTTAGCCTTTAACCCCTGCCGCTATAACATTATAATGACCAACCCAAGGGGGGCACATCCCCAACCCCAAGGGGAACCGCGTTCCCTCGGACTACGCGAGTTGGTACGAGCGTACCAACAGGTCACGGGTTGCCCTACCCCTCCCAATTTGATGTGCAAATCAATAATGAGGGGGAGCGTGCGATCCGCACAAGGGGGATCCTTCCCCCGCCGCGGATGTCCGGATGCCCAAACCCCCCTTGGGCAAGAAATCCCACTGCTTCAGCTGCGGGATGAATTGTTGGGGGTTGCTAAGGGGGAATCATTTGCCGATATAACTGTAGAAACCCACACCTTTAGGTGTGGATAATTCATTTTAACTTTAGCAGGGTTATTCTCTTAATTGATCAATACTTTGGCAGGGATAAGGTTCAGGCAAGAAACCCATTCCCAATGCGTTTGGCGTCGAACAACAACGTCTCCCCGTTCTCCCGGATATTGAAGCCGTTTTTTGAGAAGAGCACCCACCTGACTTGTTTTTTGGCTTTCAGCGCCCTTGCAGACACTTCCAAGTGCCCAATCTCCCTTTCCCCCATTTTATCGCCGCCCCATTTGCATTCACCCACATAGACGCTCTTATCGGTTTCTACTATCAAGTCGATTTCCCGCTGCTCGAACTTGCCTTTCTCCACCTCGACCTGCCCCCACCACTTGCCCGCTTTTACTACCCGATCCCCTTTTTTTCCAAGCCAGCCAAGAAGGAATTCGATGCATAGGGATTCAAAGCGCTTGCTCACAAAAACGTTCAGTTCTTCCTGGCTCGGCGGCGCGGCCTTGCCGTGTGCGTGGCTGAACCAGAATGCCAATAGGTTGTCCTTTATGGCATAAACCCCCTTTTTGCTTCTCAGTGGGTTTTGGCCAAAGGGCACCCTCCTTTCTATAAGCTTGAAGTCATTCTGCAAGGACTGCAGGTATTTGGAAAGAGTGGTCTGGCTAATCCCCATTTTGTTCGCTATTACTCCGGCAGAGACCAATCCGGCCCCTATTGCCTCCAGGATCGAGAAATATTTCTTGTAAGAAGCCCCGAATTCCTGCCTCAGGACGTCCTGGCCTTCTTCCCGCAGGGGACCAACGTCAAAAAACAGCCTCTCGATTGGTTGAGCGCTCCCATATCTCTCAAGCAAAACATAGTAGTACGGAATTCCGCCAAAAATGCAGTAGTTGGCAACCTTTTGCACAGGGTCTTTTACGCCAAGGTCGCTTTGCATCCTCCAGATCACTTCAAGGCCAAGCGGCTGCAGGATGATTTTGGAAGTCGCCCTGTTGAAGAGGGGCGCTTTTTGCCGGGTGAATATCTTATCCATCATGCCAACGTATGAACCCGAGAGTATGAGCACCTTGTTCGTTTTCCCGGAGTATATTTCCCACAGCCTCTGCAGCTCGTATGGGATGGCGGGATTGACCTCAAGGAAATTCGGGAATTCATCGATGTAGAGGATCCTTTCATCCGACTTGGCAAAAAAATACTCCAGCGCATCCTTGACGCTATTGAACGTGGGCTTGAAGTGGTCGGAAAATAGTTGCGCAAAATCCGTTGCTACTTGTTTTTCCTCCTTTGGCACGATTATGGCTTTCAGGCCCTTATGCTTAGCCAAAAACTCATCCACAAGGCGGCTTTTGCCAACCCTGCGCCTGCCGCTGATGACCACCATTGCGGACTCCGGCCGGCTTGCCGCCTGTTGCAATATCGCCAGCTCCTTCTCCCTATCGTAAAACTTCATATTATCCACCCACCGGATTATCCTATGATTGGATAATTATTTAAACCTTACGCCCAAACCCGGATTCGGGGCATCTTTGCAAATATTTATAAAAAAACACCGGATTTTCGCCATTCCCATTGCTTTGCCGGACTTCACGAGGGCATGATCCTGCCCCAAACCCCCCGCATAGCTGGGTTTGAAAAAAAATAAAAAAAGGCCGCTGCATTATTTAATGCGCACATCGTCCGCGCAGACCTTCTTCCCATTCACAACAATGTACCTGCTGCATGTTGGCTTGGGGGTTGGTGAGATCTCTGGAATTGGTGTCAGGGTCTTGCTTATTGAAACAGTCTGACCGGATACGACCAAGACGCTTCCTTGTGCGGAATAATAGCCGGTTTTAGAGAATGCCACGACATGGTTTCCAACCGCAATGTTGCTGATTGTTATCGGAGAACTGCCTTTGTATACTCCGTCTACTTTCACGCTCGCGCCAGTGGGGGCGCTTGAAGCAGAAACGCTGCCAGACTCTCCACATACTGACGGACAAGAGGTAAAGCCGCATCCGGACGAGAATACCGTTGTGCATTTATCCCCATCGAATGTGGTAGGCCCGGAATTGCCGCAGAATATATCGTATTGTGTGTTGGTGCAAATTGTGTTTATCGAAAGGTCGGTGCCTGATGCACCCTCCATCATAAAGAGCCCATATTTCGAGTTTGAGGAGAGGGTGTTTTCTATGAGATCATTGTTGATGCTGGCATTTATTAGAATACCCGTCCCCATGTTGTCGGTTATTGTATTGGTTGTGAAAATATTGCTGTTTGAGTCAGGCTGTAGCTCAATTCCTTCCCCTAGGTTGTCCACGATGTGGTTTTCTGAGAATGTATTTGTTGAACTGCCATCCATCAGGACTCCTGAAAACGAATTGAGTTGGATCGTATTGTTTTTAATTTTGTTATTATAGGTATTATCTTTCATATATATGCCATATCTGTTGCCAGATATGGTGTTCGATGTTAGGTTGTTTGTCCGTGTGAAATAATTCTCCATTAGGACTCCGTTACCGTTGTTGTTGCTGATAATGTTAGAGATTATATTATCATTACCGCTTATATTCAAATTTACTCCATTGTATCCGTTGTTGCTGATGGTATTCGATTCAAGTTTAATGGAGGAGACGTCTGAGAGATATACTCCATCGTATCCGTTGTTATTGATGGCATTCGAGGAGAAACTATTGCTGTTGGAGTAGGTGGTAAGATCTAACCCCGACCACTGGTTACTGCTGAAGGTGTTCCAAGAGAATGTATTTTGGCGAGAATGCCAAGAAAGGTGAAGCCCATTATTTTCATTGTTGCTTATGGTATTCCCGGAGAATACGTTATATTCGCTCCAGCCTATATATAAGCCGTTGTGTCCGTTGTTGCTGATGCTATTCGAGGTGATTGCATTGGAATTGGCGTATCTGAGATAAATTCCCTGCCCTGCGTTGCTGTTGATGATGTTCGAAGAGATAATATTGAATGAACTACCTGCGCCCCATCCGAGCCCTAAATAAATTCCATTTTCAAGATTATCGGAGATATTATTTTCAGAAATGGTGGTATTCACATTTCCGGAAATGTAAACCGTGCCATCCATGTTAAATAAGCCCATATCTCCTTCCAAATTTGACACGACCTCGTTGTTCTTTAAAACGCCATTACGAGTTTCTATAAAGGAAACCGCATTATTCGTATTGTGGATTATATTATTGAATATATAGGAGTTGTTCCCAGCAATATAGAGACCATTTTTGTAATTTGATATGTCACATCCTTCAACAGTATTGCCATTTCCATGAACTCTAATTCCATTTATGCCCGGCCCGACAAAGCTTACCCCGCCGCCGCAAACAAGCTTGATGTTATTTCCGCTAATTGTGATTCCGTTGGGGAAATTATAAGTTCCAAAGCACAGGTTTACTTGCTGTCCGTTATATGAGGAATCGTAGTTCTTGCCGTTGGTTGGATATTCACAATTCTCCCCTCCCGTGACGCCGGCCGATGGCGCTGGAGTCGTTATCAGGTTTCCAGTGTCGATCGTAAACGCCCTACCCACAACCGCGGAATTAGTGTAAAGATACAGTACCCCCATGAGGGCAATGAATGCAATCAGGCCGATGAAATACACTATATTCGCATTGACGGCGGGCTTTTTCGATCGTGGCATCCGGATCACCTAAATAATTAACTGTGAATACTACTTGCATTGAGATTATTTAAAAACTTATGGATTGTTTAAACCGGGATTTTTTCACTTGAAATCAACCGAGCTCTGGCGGTTTTCCATAATTTTGCCTTTTTGCAAACAAATCCGAACGAATTATTAAGCGCACTACCGAATTATTTCCATGAAACAACGCATCAAGCGAATATTCTCTGAATTCAAGTCAAATCCGCCGGAAGCCATCTTCATCAATTACGGGGGAGTCCGGGATTACTCGTTCTTTCATGTTACCGGCCTTACGGGCGGCTCCTTTGAGGGAAGCAGTGCCATAATCCGGAAGGATGGAAGCTGCACTGCGCTCATCCCCCAGCTTGAGGAAAACACCGCAATCCGTGAAAATAAATCAAACAGGCTCGGGTTGGATCTTCAAATTTTCAAAAGCGGAAAGGAGCACATCGAGATGCTAAGGAGGGAGCTGAAGGGAGTAAAGAAATTGGGAATAAATTATTCCGGGATAAGTGTTGCCACAAAACAACGCCTGCAAAGTGAGCTTAAAACCGGGTTCATCGATGCAGGTGCAGCATTGCGAAGCGCACGCCTCATCAAGGATGAAATTGAAATCTCAAAAATAAAAAAAGCGGTTGATATTGCGGAAAATGCTTTTGGTAAGGTCGTTGATGACGGTATAATTGAAACCGGAGTGCGGGAAAGGGATATTGCAGCCGAACTTGGCTACCAAATCCAGAAAAACGGGGGCACGCAGTCATTCCCATCAATAATCGCATTTGGGAAAAATTCAGCCGAACCGCATTATGGAACGGGCGATGCGAAATTGAGGCGGGGGGATTTTGTCCTGATTGATTGGGGCGCAAAATTCCAAAGGTATTGCAGCGATTTGACGCGCACATTCGTTTTCGGGCGCGCAAATTCAAAGCAGCAGCGGATGCTTGAACTTGTTGAGGATGCGCAGGAGGTCGCCTTCAACCTGATGCAGGATGGCGTAAACGGCGCTGCTGTCCATTCCGCCGCCCTGGATTTCATCAACAAGTCCGAATTCAAGGGCAGGTTCGTGCATGCTACGGGCCATTCCCTTGGCCTTGAAGTGCATGACGGGGCCGGGCTTGGAAGGGAAAAAATCGAATTGAAGGAAGGGGTGGTCATTACCGTCGAGCCCGGAATTTATGTCAAGGGAGTAGGTGGAGTTAGGCTGGAGGATGATGTGCTAATCAAGAAAGGCGGAATCGAAAAAATGAGCAGGAAGAACAGGTTCTTTGAATTTTAAGTGGCGTATATGGAAAAACGACTAAAAAGAACCGTTATTTCGAATTTCTGTGCACCGAACGTTTTTTATTCTGCATAATAATAAATTGTCGGGGGATTTCGATGAAGAAAAAAAACGTTAAATCAAAAAGGGCGGCTGATGGTTTCGATTCTTTCGATAGGGAATTCCTCAAGATCCACGATGAGATGGAGCGGATGGTAAACGACATACTCACGTTGCATTTCAGGAACGAGCAGCTTGCAAGGAAGCATTCGCCCTTCGTCTACGGCTTTTCCATGAAGGTATCCCAGCAAGGCAGGCCGGAAATCCGCGAATTTGGAACCTCATTCCCGCCAAAAAGGGAGTGGAAAAACGAGGCCGAAATGGAAATTTCAAGGGAGCCTCTAATCGACCTTATCGAAGGCAAGGAAGAGCTCTCCTTGATTGCCGAGCTGCCCGGCGCAAGGAAGGAGGACATTCATATTACCTGCACCGAGGATTCGCTTTTCCTTAATGCGAAATACCATGAGAAGAACTACCAAAAGCAGATTGCTCTTCCGTGCAGGGTCCGGCCCGAAACCGCAAAAGCGACCTACAAGAACGGAGTATTGGAGGTAAAATATCACAGGGTGGAGCCGAAAAAAGAACACGGCAAGGAACTGAAGATCAGCTAGTTAGGTCATTTAGGGCAATTGGCATGAAGCTGGTTTTGCCTTTTTTCATTTTGGGGATCGATTCCGCAATCCTTAATGCGGCGAAGTAACTTGAGATCACGGGAATCTTCCGTTGGACGGCAAATTTGCGCACATTTTCGGTATTCCTTATTTCCTCCAGGTTGTTGCCTTGCGCTTTGATGCCATCGATGATAAATGAAATCCCACCTTGCTTGATGAGGCGGATGGCGTTCGCCGCATCGGTTTTATCGGAATCGTAAATTTTCACACCCGCCTTCCTGAAGGCCTCCGACAATATCTTCTTCCATTTCCCGCAGCTTCCAAGGAAAACGGAGCCCCCAAATGAATTTCCAGCCGCAAGGAGCGCTTTCAAGTACGCTTCCGGGAATGATTTTGCTATTCCCATAACTTCCCCGGTGCTCTTCATTTCCGGGCCCAGCACGGGGTCCACGTCGGGGAATTTGATGAATGGAAAAACCGGCACCTTGACGGCGAAAAAGCCGTTCCTTGGCACGAGCTCGGAATCAAATTCGCTGAAATAATCCGTCAATTTCTTGCCAACATGCAGGGCGGCTGCGATCTTTGCTATTGGAATGCCCGTGGCTTTGCTCAGGTAGGGCACGGTTCGGCTTGCTCTAGGGTTGACTTCCAGAACATAGACCTCGTCGCCTTTAACCGCCATTTGGATGTTGGCAAGGCCGATGACTCGAAGTTCCAGGCAGATGCGGCGCGTGCATTCCCTGATTTTTTTAAGTGCATTTGCGGAAATCCCAAGCGCGGGGATGACGCAACTCGAATCCCCCGAATGGATGCCGGCTTCCTCAATTTGCTCCATGATCCCTGCAATTTTCACATTAGTGCCATCGCTTAGCGCATCAACGTCGGCCTCCGTAGCATCCTCCAGGAAACGGTCCATTATGATTGCATGATTCCCAGAAATGAAAATCGCTTCGTCGATCTTCCTTAGCAATTGCTGTTCGTCGTATACGATGTCCATCGCCCTGCCGCCCAACACGTACGAGGGGCGTATGAGGAGGGGATATGAGATGCTCCGCGCAACCTCAATTGCCTCTTCCCGCGTGAAGGCAACGCCGCTTTCGACAATAGGTATTTTCAATTTCTGCATCATCGCCTTGAATTTCTTTCGGTTCTGGGAAGCATCGATGGATCCAACGCCGGTCCCAAGGATCTTGATTCCATTCTGCTCAAGGGGCAGGGATAAATTCACTGCGGTCTGGCCGCCAAATTGCACCAGCACTCCTTCGATTGGGCCCTCCTTCCTTATGACGTTCATGACGCATTCGAATGTCAGGGGCTCAAAATAAAGCTTGGATGAAACATCGAAATCGGTGGAGACGGTTTCGGGATTGTTGTTGATGATGATCGATTCATAGCCAAGCTCCCTTAACGCGAATACCGCATGCACCGTGCAATAATCGAACTCGATCCCCTGGCCTATACGAATCGGGCCTCCCCCCAGGATTACCACTTTTTTCCCCTTCGATAATTGCGCCTTCACAAGGCCATATTCGTCCTCCGATTCGTAAGCCGAATAGTAATATGGCGTGACGGCCTCGAACTCGGCAGAGCAGGTGTCGACCATCTTGAACGCAGCCGATATCCTCTCCCTTTCCCTGATGAACGCCACCGAATCAGTTGATAGGGAGGCGAGATGCGAAATCTGGTTGTCGGAAAAGCCCAATTTCTTGGCTTCGAGGAATGCCCCGTGCGTTTCCTGCTTCGATATATCCATGGCTGCAATCCTTTCCTCCATCTCCACGATATTGTTTATCTTTCCTATGAACCATTTGTTGATCATTGACAAGGATGCGATTTCCTCGACAGAAAGGAGCTTTTGCCGGAGAATATCCTTGATTGCAAATAACCGAAGCTCGCTTGGTGCCAGGTATTTTTCCAATGCGCCCTCCTCCTTGAAATCGAATTCGATTTTCTGCTTCAATTCAAGGGAATGTATCGCCTTTTGCAAAGCCTCCTCG
>JBDRDM010000074.1:0-2233 GCA_043820675.1 Microcaldota archaeon | reverse complement strand
CCGTACTTGCATGCCATCTCATATGCCCAGCGCTGCTTTTCCGTGAGCTTCGAAAACGCGCTTGGCATGAACAAATTCAAATCCTCCTCATGAAGCGAGAGCATTTGCGCCCATGCTACTTTCCGGCTCTTGTTCATGCGTTCAATTAGCCTTTTGATGTGCTTCTTATCCATGGCCGCAATTTCCCAGTACTCGAAGCCATCCTTTGCAATTGGCGGCCTTAATTGGAACACGCTGCCATCCAGCAGGATTGTGTGGTAGGCGCGGTTTGCTGGCATCTTGAATATCACCTGCCTTCCCTGCGCCTTTAGGATCTCAATCCGAGGGTCGGTAATTACCGTTTTCATCAATTTTTCTGCATCCTTCCCGAAAACAAGCCCTACCCTCGTAATGTAAGTGGTTTCGCCCTCCTGGTAGGTGTTCAAATAGTATGACGTGAATACGGCGTCCAAGTTCCTGGTTTTTTCCGTCACATACGAGTTCGCATGCCAGAATTTGATTTTCGCGACCCACATAAAACCCAAGGAATTAGTTGCAGGGGTTATAAATTACCGCGTTAATTTCACCACATTCCCCCCGATCGAATCCACCCCTACTTCGCTCCCGTCCTCACGAATGCCTATTGAATGCATAATCTATATAAGCTTGAATGATCATTCATTATGCATGGTGATATCGTGAACATCAATATTGGCGTGCCTTACGAGGCAATAATCAACAAGGCAATCCAGAAGGGCTATGCGGGCAACCAGACTGAGGTAATCAGGCAGGCATTGCTTGCATACGGCCGGGAGCTTGAGGAGGAGGAAGTGAGGCTTGTGAACAAAGGGATCGAGTTTGAGATGCAGGAGATCCGTTCCGGAAGGGGGAGGCTCCTAACCCATGCCCAAATGAAGAAAAAATACCTCCGTGATTAGATGGAAATTCTTTATTCGAAAGCGGCGGAATCGGACATCTCTTCGATGGACCGCCAGCTTAGGGGCTTATTCTTCAAGCATATTGAAAAGGCCTTATCCATGCCGTCCCGGCACATGAAATTTGGAATGCCATTCAATGTCGAAGAGGTCACAAAATCGGCGAGGCTGGTTTTCCAAAAAGAGGGGGCCGCCCTTTTCATAGTGCGTTGCTTCAAGGACCATAAGGATTACGAGCGCTGGTACAAGTCGTTCAAGTGAATGCGCCCATCAGATATTTCTGACTATGCCGTTGATGGAATCAACTTCGATATCTTTTTTAAAAAAATACGTTTAGCAGGTAGCCCCTTGCTGTTACCTCGAATTCCCTTGTCAGCTCTATTGCCTTTGACGGATGCCATACCTTGAATTTCGCGACCCACATATCGATCAGAATGAGTTGGAACTAGGGCTTAATTTACTTATCGAATTCTCCCGTCAAAATAGTTATGCTTGGCACAAATTGAATTCGCAGAACAAAATAAGGGGGTAGAGGCAACCCGAGTAGGGGGCATAGCCCCCTGGTGGGGTTGTTCACTTCTTTTCCATGTACCCACATTTCCCGCAGCCCCACCTGTCCGGATGGGCCGCAAGGTTCATGCCGCACTTGGGGCACCTGCGCTTCTTGAATTCGTAGGGCTTGAATTGCTTCTTTTTTTCGGCCATAAATATCACCAATCATTAAACCAATTTTATTTCTTCTCCTCGGCTTTCTTTTCCTTGCCGCGCTCCTTCTTGAATGAGGGCTCCCTCTTCGCGCCCTCCGGCTTCTCGTAGATTTTCACATGGACTTTCGCGTATTTCGTCCCGAAGGGATGCTCGATCTTATCGATTATAATGGATTCCTCGGAAGCGGCGAACTGCTTTTGGATCTCCCCAACAACCGTCTTCCTGGATGGCGTTTCCTTCTCAACTGCAATCTTAAGTACCATTTCCCTCCTAGCAAAAAGCTTGTTCTCCTTGTCTTGCAATATTTCCATATATTATCTACCCCCTTATGTGAATATCATTTCAGCCTCATGCCTTATTTCAATTTCAACGCGTATTTCCCTGGCATCTTTGCCCCTATTGCGCCAGCGATCTGCGAATCCGTTGTGTCGACGACGTAAATGGTGCCCTCGTAGCTTTTCGTAAGGTCGCTCCCGCCGCAAACCGCGCATTTGTCCCCTGCTACTATTGCCCTACAATTCCTGCATGCCTTGCTCATAATATTCCACCTTCAATGAACTCTATCTCCGCGCCGCAAATTGAATGACCTTCCTGAATTGTTTTCAGCCAAT
>JBDRDM010000073.1:0-3944 GCA_043820675.1 Microcaldota archaeon | reverse complement strand
CTCATCTCTTGCTTATTTTCCCAAGGCCATCGGGCCTCATTGTGAGCGCGATTTTCGAGTTGGGTATCGTATCCTTGAAGGAAACCGTTGCGACTTTTGCCCGCACCAGGTCGCCTTTCTTTATCGTCTTCTTGCTGTGCTTGCCAACGAGCTGCGTGTTCTTCTTGTCATAGCTTAGGAATTCATTGGCTACCTGCGATACATGCACCAGCCCGTCTATTGGGCCCAGCCTCACGAACGCCCCAAACTCCACGATTTCCGAAACCTCCCCTTCCAGCACCTCGTTGACATCGAGCCCGAAAACAAGAGCATTGTACAGCACATCGAAATACGCCGCCCCATCGCCGGGCAGTATCTTTCCATCCCCCTTGATCTTTGCATCGAATACCCCAAGAATGATGCCAAAGTTCTTATCGACCGTCCTCTCATATTTTTCGCGCAGCATCTTGAGCGCGGCATCGTTGAGCTTAAGGCCAAAAAGATTGGGCGGGATCCTTACGGAGTCCTCGAATGTTATCAGCTTGTACATATGTTTTCACCACCATTTTCAAAGCAATTGCAGCGCATGCTGCATGAGCATTCCGCCGGCAATGAGCGCAACCGTATTCAATACCTTGATGAGCGCATTCAGCGCCGGGCCTGCCGTGTCCTTGAACGGATCCCCGACGGTATCCCCGATGACAGCGGCCTTGTGCGCATCACTTCCCTTCCCTCCGAGTTTTCCATCCTCGATGTATTTCTTTGCATTGTCCCATGCCGCGCCCGTATTCGTCATGAATAATGCGAGCAAAAGCCCGGAAATTATTGCTCCCGCAAGAAGGCCTCCAAGAGCCTCCACGCCGAAAATATATCCGACAAGAAGAGGCGAGAGTACTGCAAGCAATGCGGGCATCATGAGCTCCCGAAGCGCGCCTTGCGTTGCAATATCGACGCACCTTGCATAATTCGGCTTTGCCTTCCCTTCCATGATCCCCTTTATGGTCCTGAACTGATGGCGGACTTCCTCTACCATCGTGAATGCCGTCCTTCCTACCGCCTGCATCAGCATGGATGCGAAAACAAATGGCAAAAGCCCTCCGATGAAAAGCCCGACAACTACGAGCGGGTTTAGGATGTTGATATCCGTCAGGTTCACTTCAATTGCATATGCCGCAAACAATGACAGGGCGGATAGGGCAGCGGATGCTATCGCAAATCCCTTGGTTGTTGCTTTTGTTGTATTGCCCACCGCATCAAGCGCATCCGTCACCTTCCTAACGCTGGAGGGCAGTTTGCTCATCTCCGCAATTCCTCCCGCATTGTCCGTAATGGGGCCGTAAGAATCTATTGCGACGATTATGCCCGTTGTTGCCAGCATCGCAGCTGCCGCAAGCGCAATTCCATAGACGCCCGCGAAGTAATATGATATGATGATCCCCAGCACGATCGATATTACCGGCAGGGCGGTTGTGCGCATCCCTATTGCCATTCCGGTAATGAGATTTGTAGCCGCTCCCGTCCTGCTGGAATTTGCAATTTCCCTAACGGCATTGCTTTCCTTGATCGTGTAGTGCTCGGTTATTTTGCTGATTGCAACTGTCAGGGCAAGCCCAACAAGGCCCGCGAACCAATAATTGTAGGCAAGGCCCAGGAATGAGAACGCAAAGAAGAGTGCGCCCGCAAATAGTATGACGGTTGCGTAAGTGCCCTTATCAAGTGCGGACATGATCTTTTTGCTCTTCCCAAGCTTCACGAATTGGGCGCCGATTACCGAAGCAAATATTCCAAGGCCCCCCACCATCAAGGGAAGTGTTATCAGTACCGGGCTTCCAAGGCTAATTCCAAGCAGCATCGCGGCAATGATCGTTACAACAAAACTCTCGAAAAGGTCAGCTCCCATGCCTGCGCAGTCCCCAACGTTATCGCCCACATTATCGGCAATTACCGCCGGGTTCCTTGGATCATCCTCCGGGATCCCTTTCTCGACCTTGCCAACCAAGTCGGCGCCAACATCAGCAGCCTTCGTGAAAATGCCTCCCCCGACCCTGGCAAAAAGCGAAATCAAGGAGGCGCCAACGCCAAATCCAATAAGCGGCAAGACATCCCCTGTTGGGAGATAGAAGGCTATTGTAATTATTGAAACTCCGATTAATCCCAGCCCGATAACCACAAAACCCGTGACGCTGCCTCCCTTGAAGGCAAGGTCGAGCGCTCCTGCAAGCCCCCTTTTAGCCTCCTCCGCAGTACGCACATTGGCCCTTACGGAAATTCCCATGCCTATGACTCCTGCCAGATATGAAAGAGCGGCCCCGAAAACAAAGCCAATTGCGGCATTGGCCCCGATGAAATACCCGATGATCACTCCAACCGCAATAGCGAACATCACGATGGTCTGCAATTGCCTTTTCAGGTATGCGTATGCGCCATCCGATATGGCCGATGCAATTTCGCGCATACGCGGCGATCCAGTTGGCTTTTCCATGATCAGCCTTACTATGTAATAGGCATACAGCAGAGCCGCAATTCCCGCAACCAACGCAAAATACTCCAGCATTTCCGGTTCACCCAAGAGCCTTAGGGGCAAAATCGCAAAGTAGCCCCTGAAGTCAAAAGAGAAATAGAGGGAATTATTATTGGGGATAATGATTAAAAATGCACCTCTAGGGCTCAATTCCCCGCCGTATAGCTTCCCTCCTTCAAACATGGCCTAAAAAAGCGCATCCCCCCCGGCATATTTTCTGGAATTTATGCGGTTTTTTCCCAGCCTTTGTTAATTCCGCCAATTCGCCTATGAAAAATCTATATGCCCCCTCCCCCTAAGTCCAAGAACCTTCACCTTGATCTTCTTCAGCTTCATTTTCAGCTCCTTATCCATCGTGCCTACGTAAAGCCCTTCCGAATTGTGCTTTTCCGCATACTCGAAAATCAGCGTATCTGCCTTCCCCTGGATATTGACGATCTCGAATTTTGAACTTTGGTCGGTTATGAACTTGAGCATGGCCCTTGCATAAAGCCTCTGCCTTCCTTTCAGCGAGCGCAATTCCTGAAGGGTGCATGCAAGTATTATGAACTCGACCTTGCCTGCAAGCAGCCTTTGGCACTCCTCGAAAATATCGATGTGGTTCGTGAAAGGAATGAGCAGGAAGTTCGTGTCCAGCAAAACGCGCATAATTATCACACTTTAGGAAGGGGTGACGATCCGACAAAAGTAAGGGAAACCTGGGTTTCCCATAGGTTTGTCAGAAGGAAGTTCGTGTCCAGCAAAACGTGCATGCAAATCACTCAAACAGGGGGGAACGTCCGATCCGGACAAGGGGGGATGTGCCCCCCGACGCGGATACGGGCTCGGCGGGATTTGAACCCACGGCCTTCTGGTTAAAAGCCAGACGCTCTAGCCAAGCTGAGCTACGAGCCCATATTTTACTCAAAGCAAATTAGCCGGCCCTCCCTCCTAAATTAGCATGCCAACATTTAAAATAAAGCCATCAATAAGGTTAGTTAAAGGAAGGTGGTCGTATGCTGGTTTTTTTACTGGGTGTAAAGGCAGTTGGCAAAAGCAAGCTAACAGCCGAGCTCAACAAATTTTTTGACGGAAAGATCAACGAGATAAGCTACGGGGATGTGATGCTGGAAATCGGGAAGGAAAAGGGGCTCATAACGGACCGGGAGCAGATTGCAAAGCTCCCAAGCGGCCAGCAAAACCAGATCCGCCAGGCAGCTGCCGAAAAGATACGCGCCCTTGCAGACAAGGAAGCATTCGTTTTCCTCAACACCCACGGCTTCATCTACACGATCCCCCATCACACATACCTTCCCGGATCCCCGGATTTAGTTGCGGATCTATTGAAGCCCAATTTGCTCCTTCTCGTGGAGGCGGAACCCGAGGCTATAATCGAGAGGAGGAAGATGGATCTCGAAAAGACGGGCAGGCAGCGTGAGATCGGAACGGTTGCAGAGGTCGCGGA
>JBDRDM010000072.1:0-10749 GCA_043820675.1 Microcaldota archaeon | reverse complement strand
TCCGAATATTCCACGACCCTTGCGCCATTGCATCCCCGCACGTTTGCCGGAACAACATCAATTAGTATTTTGCCCGCATTTTCCCTGTCCTTGTAGGCCCGATCGGTAATGTTCACAACATATCTCCCCAGGTCGTTTTGGCCAAGCTGGAGCCCGAGCTCAAATGGGAACGAGCGCTGCTCGTCATCAACGGGCGAATCAAGGATTTGCGAGAGCCGGTTAGCAATGCCATCCGCGATCCGCTGGCTTTGCATCCTGCAGGTCTGGCTGCGCGCATTCTGCTCGAATATGAAAATGATGGCGAAGAGAGAAACAATGAAGAACAACAGGGCGAATTTGGTCAATATCCACATCGCCATCTGGCCGCGTTCCGTCATATCATCCACTCAATAAGTGACTAATTTTCGGTTGACCGCTGGTAACGAATCCCAATTTGCCGGCATTATTTCGCTTTGAATGCTCTTTTGCACATTCGGTCAATAGCCCCAAATATATCCAAATTCATGCAAATCCCGGGTTTTTATCCAGTAATGCAGGCACTCTTAAAAGCGTTGCCTTCGAAAATACTCCTTTCCGATAAAAGTGATTCCATGGCTTATGAGGATGAGGAGGGCAGGGAGGATGAGGCCTATAGGGACGCCCAAAATAAGCGCTACGAGGATATGCAGCGCCAGCGCGAGCAGGAATTGCAGATAAAGGGCATGCTGCGCCAGATATTGGACGGCCCTGGCTATGAGAGGCTGCAAAACATCCGGCTCACGAACACCGAACTCTATTTCAAGGTGGCCCAGCTCCTGGTGACCCTTTTCCAGCAGGGGAAGCTTAGGGACAAGGTGGATGAGGGGATGCTAAAATCCCTGCTTGCGAAATTGAGCGCGGGAAAGCGGGAGACGAAGATCTCATTCCATAGGAAATGAGAATATCCCACTCGAAATCAGCCGATTTTTCCCCCGATGAACCCGATATCCGTATGGCCGTTTCCGCTTACCATATCGGTGAATTGGATCGTCACCGCAAGGTCATACCTGTTGCCGGAAAGGGGCAGGGCGCCTTGCGGGATGCTTGCGCAGGTTATTATGAATTCCCCGTTCGCCCCTACAATTAGCGGAAGGCCTGCGCTGCAATCCGTGTCTGCAGTATTGTCCACAACTCCGACCGTAACCGAATTGACCGTTATTTTCCTTGTTACGGAATTCGCAAGAAGGATCACGGCGCCGGTTGTGTTGACGTAATGGTCCAGGTATGTGAAGGACGCAAAGCCGCTTGCGGAATTGGCCGTTCCCGCAAGGTTGATGCTATCAAATACGCCCATGTACCAAAGGATTGCAAGGACCAAAACGACAATGAAGATCGCCCAGCCGTAGGTTACCAGGTACTCGAGGCCGGATTGCGCGCGCCTTTTCGTTTCCATATTACGGCTACTCTTTGATCGTTAATAAGTGTAACGTTGGGAATCCAGGAAAGGCGCCTTGTATTTTTGAATTATGGGAGATTGCAGGATTACCGGTGGAGCACGCGATCATATGCTTACGCGTTTTGAAGCCATTTGCTCATACTTCAAGCCCGGCCCGTTCCTTCTTTTCCAGGTTTTTGTTCGGGTTGAATGTCCAAATGAAGCCCTTCTTCGTTTCAAGGATGAAGCCTCGTTTTTCAAGGTAATCCAAGGCCACGTTAAGCGTTGAGCGCATTACCTTTGTTGGCAGCCTTGCTAGAATCTGGTTCCTGCTAACCGCCATATCCGCCTTCTGTATTGCCTCCTCTATTGCAATTACCGTTTTGAGCGTTGGGGAATGGATCACCTGAATCTGCAACTGTTTGGCCATATTTACCACTTATATCTATATGCCCTGATAAGTATATACCTCTTCCCATCGACCCAATCCGGTTGAGATGGCCTCGCTAATCAAATGCGTTGCTTAAAGCCCCCTAAGCTTGCCGCTATTCCTTTGAAACCGGAAGAATCAGGAAAACCCAAAACGGAAAGGAAAAAGAAATAAAGAAAAATAAAAAAGAAGGAAAAGGGGGGCTTAAGCGCCAACCTTTCCGCGAATGAAGCCGCCAGAAATTTTGGAAGTTACGCAACCTATATAAATATTTGCATATTATCTCCTAGATATAACAATATTGTTATATTGGTGTGATAATGAAACAATTAAGCCTTTACCAGATAAGGGATATGGCAACCCGGAGCGGGAGGGCGGTTTTTTCCATACAGCAATTGGCAAATTTAATCCAAAAACCCAAGCCGATTTCCACAGTATATTCTTCCAGGCTGGTAAAAAAGGGGCTTGCAAAACGGCTTTTGGCTGGCAAAATCGCCTTTACCGACGATGATTTTGTGATAGCTTCGCAATTGGTGGAACCTGCATACGTTACTGCGTCCTCCGCCCTCCTCTTCCATGGCCTCATTTCACAGGTTCCCCGGCAAATTCAATGCGCCACTGCAAGCAATACCCGCAAATATCCGCATTTGGGCATATCCTACCATAAAATTCCGGTGGCGTTGTATTTCGGATTTGACCGGGTAAAGCGGGCGGGCAGCTATGCCTTCATTGCGACGCCGGGGAAGGCGTTAATGGATTCCATTTACCTGAACCTGCTTCCGCCTGATTCCATCCGCGAGTTGAAGGATCAAGTTGATGGGGCGGAACTGGTGGATTATGTGGGAAGATTCAAGGGGAAAGGCAAAAAGAAGCTGGAACGGGCGCTTTTATGATCGACAAGGAAACCTTGATTGCATACGCAAAACTCAACAACCTGCGCCCGTGGCAGCAGGAAAAGCATTATATGCAAAGCGCCATTTTGGTTGCGCTTTCCGAGCATCCCCTGGTATTCAAGGGAGGCACGTATTTGTGGTTTTTCCATGGCCTTCCCCGGTTTTCAGAGGACTTGGATTTCACTTTGCGCGGCAGATTGCCGGAGGAATTGGGCAAAGCAACTTCCGAGGGCCTATCCCTCATGGGAATTGAAAACGATTTGAAGCCCATATCAAACAATTCCGACAGCTATTCCTTCAGGATTGCCGCCAAAGGCCCGCTTAACACTTCCGCATCGGATGTTTGCTATGTTTATGTTGAAATAAGCCTGAGGGAGGAAGTGCATGAAAAGGCGCTTCCCTTGCAACTCAACCTTGACGCCTACAAGCTTCCTATCAAACTCGTTTCAGGCATGGCTTTGGAAGAGGTTGCCGCGGAAAAAGTGCGCGCCATCATGACCCGAAGCAAGGCGCGGGATGTATTTGATTTGTGGTTCCTGCTGAAAAAGGGCGTTGTTCCCGAAATCTCGCTCATGTCAAAAAAGCTGGGGTTTTACGACCTTGAATTTGACCGCAAGGCATTCCTTGTGAAGCTGGAAAAGCAGAAGGCTGATTACATGCATGAATTGAAACCGCTCGTTTTCGGCGACCTGCCGGCTTTTGAGGAGGCTGCTTCGCTGATAAGGGAGAAAATAAGGTAAGCGTGCCTCCTGCTTTCCCTTCGGAACCTGAGCCATAGGAAGTCCCCTAGCCCTCCTCATTGCCTAGGCTAGTCCGGGAAAAAACAAGAATTAGTAAAGAAAAGAATAAAAAAATAAAAAGAAAGGAAAAGGGGGGCTTAACCCACCTTTCCACGAACGAATCCGCCCGCATCCGTCTTTGTCAGGGTGCTTTGCGTGTCGGTGTAAGTCAAAGATACGATCCAATCATACGCATCGCTGGATTGCATTCCGACGACACTATCACATTCGATGTACACCTTACCTGTTGATGCAACGTTGATGTCTGACGCTCCGCCACCGACCACATTGTGGGCCACACAAAGTAATGGTGCGCCATTGCCAGTTAGGCTAACGGCTCCCAGCGTAATCGATCTGCCAAGCGCGTTGCCTAGGACTATGGTAGTATTTAGGGTAGTTACCGCTTGATCAATGCACGTAAACGCTCCAAAACCACCACACTCATTCCCTCCCCTGAACTTGCTCGGGTTGAAAACTCCCGTATACCAAAGTACGGCAGCAATAATTACGATCGCGAGTATGGCCCAGCCGTAGGTAACCAAATACTCAAGTGCGGATTGTCCTCTCATTTTCATCAGATATCACCTAATTTAACCATTCAAATGGGTGAAATGATTATATTGAACCCCTTTATATACTTAACGGAGCGTATTGCCGAGCTAAAACAATGGGTTGTGGTGGCGAACTGGCTGCACAACAATCCGGCATCAATGCGGGAATAGGTTTGGAGTTAGGTGGTATGTTTATTGCTGATCCTGTTACATATTGTTGAGGGGCGTATGGAAATAAAAAAAATAGCTACTCCTGCTTTTGTTAGGCAGCTCCGATCAAATACTATTCAACAGCCCGGTCCAATCGGAACCCCATATGTCGCGTTATGCGCCGCATCCAGTTTCAGCCATGAGTAGCTGCCGTTAAGGACATCGCAGCCCTGGAAGATGCTGGAATTGAAGTACATGTAATCTACTGCGGTCTGGTTGTCCCGGAGTGGCAATCCGATGGATGCGATTTTTTGCAGGTTCACGATGCTCTCAAGCCCAATAGTATTTGTCGAAAGGGCCGCATACTTGCCCTGCAGGAAGCTCTTTCCCTCCATCCTGTCAAGGAAGCTTGCGCCCTCATCCGAGCTTAAATATATTTCCTGCAATACCGCCTCATCCACTGCCATGGAGCCGTAAACCGTGAAATTCGCCTTCCTGATGAGCCGTTTAACGAAACCGTTGGTGTTAAGGGGATAGAGCACATCCTCAAATCCCTCCAGCGGCAGGATGTAGCTCTCATTGTAGACCTTAACGAAAGAAACGATGCCATCGAGGTCGGTTGCGTTCACCAAAAGGAGCATGCTGAATTCCAATTTGAACGAATCGAACGGAACCACGTCCAAATTAAGGAAGGTGATGTTGGTGTCGAACCCGAACCTTGTGCCCTGCGCTTCCATCCTGTCGGCCCAATCCAGCAGGGAGGATGCATTCATGAACGCGGAGCTGCGGTTGTATATGGTTGCGTTGTACATGAGCTCGATTATCCGCGCCTGCGAATCGTCAAGGGGAGTGCCGTTGATGTCTATTTCATTCACTGCTGAAATCAAGGCCCTCCTGGAAGTGATGCTGAATATGCGGGGAACATCCTGCGAGATGGAGTTCGCGTAATTCGATATCTCCATGCCCCTAATTTTCAGGCTCGCAAGCTCGTCCCTTGTTCCGACTGATTCCTCGTATGAGATAAGGAAAAGCAGCAGCGGCGCAACTAGCAATAGCGTTATGAGTGAGTATACGATCCCCTTGCGTTTTTTCATTTTTAGCATGTTATCGGTATTTATTTTTTATAGATTGCTCCGGTTCGTTCCCAATGCGGTTTATTTCGGTTTCCCATTCCCATATATTTTTTTTCCATCCGTTAAGTTTCCATTGCAATTGCTATTCACACCCAAACCGAAATCGTCATATCCACTGGACCCCATGGGATCGGCACAAGCTGCAGTGTGTTTGTCTGCACGTCGATTTCGCCGCCGATGATTATGTCTATCGGGTTGGTGCTCTCGCCCGCATCCCCGGTATTCGAGGGTATAATCACATAGTTCAGCTGGTCCAGGAGCGTCAAAATTGCGCAGTCCATCGCATCGCCGTTGGGGTCGCTGCAGCTCGTAAGGGAGGAAACGTCGGTTGGCGTTGCCTCGAAGCAATTGCTTACGACGGCGCCCCCACATGGTGGCAGGTCCGCCCCGAAAGCAACGTATGTGAATCCGTCCCAAATGCCGTCGTGGTTGGTATCGTAGTAGACGGTGACATTTTTTCCAACAAGGTTCGGGAAAATATTGCCGTAAGTTGTCGAGGCCTTAAGCCTTGCGGTGTAAATAACGCGGTTGAAAGTGGAGCAGTTGATGATGCTTTGAGTCCTGTTGAGCCCCAATTCATCACGGACGTAATTCATCTCATTGATCCGGAGCCATCCGACGGGCAGGTAGACGTGGAAGGCATCACCCATGTCCGTGTAGGGCAGGTTGAATGAGGTGAGGTTATACGTGATATCGAATCCCGACGTTGCAGATGAATTTACGTATGCCGCGGAGGTCCAATAATTTCCCGAATAGCTCGTCATTTTGGCGTCGATGATCCTTGAAACCTGGGGTATGAAGAAGCTGCCCGTGCAGCCCGGGAACGTATCCGTTTCCGAGGTAACCTCAATTTCCTTGTAGGCGGGAGCCGGGTTTGCGGGAATGTATTGGAATTCAATGTAAGATTCGGGATATATTATGGCGTGGGTGAGGTTTCCCGAGAAAGTTATTTCCTGGGTCTGGGTTTTTTTCGTGTTGATATTGAGTGCGATCTGGCAATATACCGCCCTCAATTCCGAGGCATTCGTGCTCGAGTATGCGGTGCCATTCCCGCTTGCGGCAATCGCTTCTATCGTGTTGTTCCCAATTGCGCAGCTTCCGATCGGTCCAAAGCCAACAGAGTCTATTGTGATGTTGTTGAATGTGGCAAAAACCCTTGCTGAGGAGTAGTTGGCGTTAAGGGCCGAGTACGATTGGTTGATGAAATTGCCGCAGTTATCCACATCCCCATCATTGCAGCTGTTGCCCGAAGTAAGATTTCCCTCGTATGCGTATTGCAGGGAAGCGCTTACATTCCAGTAGTTTCCATCCCAGAGGATAACACGCCCGTAGTCCCCGACGGCATACCCTTCCGAGGAGTTCAGGATCGTTATGCTGTTAAGCTGCCGGCTGCCGGGCTGCGTATAGATATTTGAACCCGATCCGAAGAGCCATCTGCTTACCTCTCCCGAGGAACTCACTCCGAATGCAAGCGATGAATTAACGAATGCTATGCCCCTTATATTGCTGAATCCCAAATCGCCAACCTGCGTCCAGCTGCTTCCTCCGGTCCATCTGAAAACCCTTTCGCTGGAGGTGCCTGCAAGCGCGTATGTGGAATTGAATGCATCAAGCGAGTAGATGTCCTGGCCCACATCGCTATGCAAAGCCCATCCGGATCCATCCCATCGGAAAATATCTTCAGAGCCGCCGCTGTCGCCAACAAACGCCCACGAGCTGTTTACAATTGTGACCGCGCTCCATGCCTGTCCACCCGTATCCTGGCTTAGTGCCCAGCTGGATCCGCCCCAGGTATAAATCTGTCCGCTAGATCCGGATGCAAAAGCAAAGGTGCCGTTCCATATATCTGCTGCATAAAGGTTGGTGCCGCCGATGTCCTGGCTAAGGGCCCACGATGCGCCGTTCCAGAAGTAAATTTCTCCCGCATTCGCGACAGCAAATGCGAATGTGGAGTTGAGCATAGCTATTCCGTTTAATGTCTGGGTTGTTGGTAGCGTCTGGTATGCCCAGAGCTGCCCATCGGTCCTCACACCGCCTTCCCCTGCATCGTGAACCACATGACTGATGAATTGGTCGGTATTGCTTGCGCCAATGGAATTTGCATTGAAGCACGTATTTGTTGCCCTGTAATTTGCGACCCCGTCGGTCATTACGACGACGTATTTCTGCCTCGTAGGGGTGCTTTGCGAATTTAGGATTTCCCACGCGCGGTTGATGGCGCAAGCGATGCAAGTGCTGCCGACAGCAGCGTAGCTGTTTATTTCGCTCTCCATGTACGAAAGGTTGGCGAGCCCCATAAGGGAAGTGTTCCCGCCAATGCCGCTGCTGAAATCAATCAGTGCCACCCTGTTGCCCAATATGGGCGTGCCCCCGACGCATGCGGAATTATTGGACCCGAGTATTGCCCTCACGAAATCCTTGTCGAGGCATTTTGCAATCTCTATCCTTTTTGTTAGGGGACTGTCGAATCCGGCCGTGTCGTCGCAGTTTCCGGCTGGCACTAGCCAGTTCCCGGAGATGCTGTCCAAATTCATCCTCCAGTCCATGCTGCCCGATGTGTCTGTTATCAGGACCACATCGACCGTGCCATTGAGCTTTCCGCCCGTGATATTTGCCCCCGTCAAAAGCCTCAAAGGTATTGTTGCCTGGCTTAGGTCCAGGACCGTTATTCCGTCTAGAGAAAGCAATTGCGTGAAGTTGGCATTGTCGATAATGATGTCATCGGTAAGGTTCGTTCCCGTATAATTGAGGAAGATCGTGTTGCCCATCAGCCCCAATGTGGTATAATTGTAATACGAATACAGCCGTATGAACGCGTTCATGGAAGTGATGTTGCCGGGCACATAAAATGAATCATACAAATTGAGCAGGCCGTCGATTCCCGGGAAAGGATACCTGACGGTGTTGTTGATGTAGGGGATCAGCTGGCTTGTCGTATATGTGACCTTGAGGAAGCCGCCGCCGAAATAATGCTTTGTGATGTTGGTGTGCGTAAAGATGAAGGTGAAATTGTTCATCCCTCCCGGGGCGAAGGCCGAAAGGAACGAATTGTTGGAATAGATGGTCCAATTATCTACGGTGAAATTCCCGCCGGATACATTCATGAACAGGCAATTGGCGAAATCGTTGTTGAGGCACATGCTGAAGTTGCTTTCCGCGTTCGCCTCCAGGTAGATGCTGCTGACCGTGGAATTGACAGGAACCTGGCTGATTGCGGCCGTTACGTTGCCCTCCCCGATGAATCCCCCGAAGAAGAAATATGCACTGTCCTCCTTGCCTATGATGTTCTCAAGGAACGCACGGGCAACGAAACCCGATGAGTTCTTGTTCCTGGCAAAGCCGGAGGCTGCCTTCCTGCTTGCACTGACTATGTTAGTTAGGTTCATTACCGTGGAATTGTAGATCACATCCGTTCCGTTGATGGAAAAGCTCCATTTCAGGTCAGCAGGAAGGAGCGAGCCGAAAAGCTGCCCGGTAATGTTTTGGGCATCTGCAAGGCTTTGCGGGTTTTGCGATGCCCAAAGGCCCCCGAGGACATCAAGAAGCGTGAGGTTAAGGTCGGCATCCGTCAATGCGGGCGGCACGCGAGTGAACATTTCATCGATCACGGGCTCGCTTCTGACGTCCCGGATCCGAGTCTTCGAGAGTACATCTATGGTATCGGCAGCTTCCAAGTGGAGGTATTGGGATGCAGTTTGGGTGGATGCCGGCCTTGATGCCAGCAAATTGAAAATCGGAATCATGGCGATAATTATGAGGAGGGCCAGGATGGCATCGATCGTGAAAGCAATTGCCCTCTTCCTTCCAAGCATTCTATCCATGTTCATCTCCAAACAATTACTCTCAGGTTGACGAATTCCTGCGAGGTGTCGTTGTATTTCAAAATTGCGAGCCTTTGAACGTTCGCTATTTCGCGGGCATCATCCGGTATGGCCCCGGATGTGAAGTTCACCCCATCATAAAAAATTACATCGCCATTGCGGTCCGTGACCTGCGACCCCAGGTCGTATGCTCCAGCCCCGAGCCTGAATTTCGCATCGGAGTAGTTCGTTGCCATGTACAGGAAGAAATACCTGCTTTTGTTTGCGCTTAATATCCGCTCCTCACTTTCCACAAGCCCTATGCTCTTAACGGAATTGTTGTCCCAATCCTGCGGGGAGCCCTTTGTTCGCAGGAGGATTTCCGTTGCGCTTAAGGCCGTTGCCTGCATGTCCCTGCTCATCTCCTGGTTTTGGACCTGGTAGTTCACCGATCCCCACATCGGGCTGATTATAAGGAAGGCTACCAAAAACACTGCAAGACCGGCGACAAAATCGCTGGTAAAAAGCGCCTTACGCAATTATTATCTCACCCAAGGTGTTGTTGATCAGGTTTTCCCCCTGCGCAATTTCTCCTGTTACGTTCCCTGAAAGGAGGGGGAAGCCTCTGGTAAAGTTCTCGCCATATGTGACATCAAGCCTCTGTTCCTCATTTGTTATGTTGATGTAGTAATCGCTGTTCAGCAATCCGTAGGGCATGAAGAATCTCGAACTGTATCCGTCCCCGACGGAAAAGGCGGTGTTGATATTTATTGCTGCAATGCTACCAACCCGTTCCGCCTCGAGGATATCCCGGTTCCGTTGGATTATCCGCATGCGGTCAGCAGCCTCGATGCTTAAAACAATCATGAGCATGATCATGAACCCGAAGAAGGCCACAAACTCTATGCCCGACTGCGCCCTTGCCTTTTTTTTTCCAGTCATCATCCCATCCCCTGCGTTTACTCCGTAATGTTCACAAAATTGGATTCCGCCTTGACGAGCACCCTTACCCTTCCCGACCTTGTGGGCAAGCTTCCCTGCAGGTTCGCGATGCTTACCGCATAAATTTCGCTTATGCCAGCAGCTGTATTGAGGTTGATTTGGATTTCCCTTCCGGAAACCGAGGTGGATTCGATGTTGTCGGGCATGTCGATATCGAGGTAGATGCTGGCCGGCGCCCCTTGCACGTAAACGGAATCCGCCGCATCCTTGACTTTGTTGACAGCGACTTTCGCGTATGTCATGTCCAGCTCGGCTTTCGTGTTGCCTATTGAGGAATTCACATATAGCCAGAGCGGAAGGATGATGGCGATTGCAAACCCCAGCATCACCATATATTCCATGGCTGCCTGCCCTTTTTTCTTCCCGCTTGAAGCATAGGGCCGGTTTGAATAAGCTGATTGCACATTCCATCCGCATCCGGCCATAATTCCGCCCGCGCCTACGGTGCACTTTGATGGATTTCCATTGAATCCTGCTCCCCAAAACAGCCTCCCCATATGGATCCCATCAATTAATCTGGGGGTGTTTATAAACATCGGCATCCAAATGGGCCCTCGCCCCCTTAAATCTTATTTTTTCCTTTGGAATATCCTTTCGATGAAAAGGTCCTTGTCCGGG
>JBDRDM010000071.1:0-14476 GCA_043820675.1 Microcaldota archaeon | reverse complement strand
GCGCTCCAAGTTCTTTATCGGCTCGGAGATCAAATAGAACGAGAGCCAAAGAAGGAAAAGCCCCAGGAAGTATGCGCAGCTCCAGAAGAGCTGAACGTCCAGATTCATGAAAACAACACTCTTTCCCGGTATTTATATCCTCCTCCTTATTAAGGGTCAACCGCTGGCCGCAAGTGCATTGGCCGGGCACGGGGGCTTGAAGCACTGCGCCCTGGAAAAATTCACTCTCAAGTGTTACCAAATTGTAACAAATTGGTAGCTGATTGGTAACACAAGTCCTTCCCCTTATTTGAATTGCATGTAACCTACAGTCCTCCGTACTTATTTGAAATATGACTTCTGTATGTATTCGCGCACCATCCTATGGCTATTGAAAAAGGAAGCGTTGACGGAAATGGCATGCTTCATTATCTCTATCCACGTGGTTCTGTTTTCATAGTAGGTAGGCAAAATCACATTCTCCAGCTTTGAATACAAATCATGCAGATCCTGCTCCGGCTTGGATTCGGGGGAATCTTCGGGCCGGGGGCCTATGCTCCATCCCGTAATGTTCTCTATATGCCCCTCAAGCCACCATCCGTCGAGAACTGAAAATTGCGGAACTCCGTTATGGGCCGCCTTCATGCCAGATGTTCCGCTTGCTTCCATCGGCCTCATCGGCGTGTTGAGCCATAAATCCACTCCTGCTGTCATCAGCTTTGCCATATCAACGTCATATTCCTCGAGATAACAACATGGTATCATACTGCCAATTCCTTCCATTTTCTCAATTATTTTTTTCATTATTTGTTTTCCTTCCGCATCCTGGGGGTGCGCCTTGCCCCCATAAACAATTTGCAGGTCGTATTTTGATGCGATCTTTTTCAGCTTCTCAATATCTGCGAATAGCAAATCCGCACGCTTATACGCTGTTGCCCTCCTTGCGAAACCTATGGTAAAAACATCTGGATCGAACATGATTTTGCTATTCTCATTGATATAATCCAGCAGTGATTTCTTCGCGGCCATATGGGCATTCCATACCTCATCGTTTGGAGCGTTGAGCATATACCTTAGGGAAGACGGTTCATCCTGCCATCCTGGTATATATTTGTTAAACAGCTTGCCAAAGGGTTTTGAAGTCCAATAGGCGCTATGAACGCCGTTAGTAATGGATTCTATCTGATAGCCCGGGAACATTTCCTTGCTCACTTCGGTGTGTTTTTTAGCAACTCCATTTATTTTACCGCTTAACTGGAGGCCAAGGTAGGTCATATTCAATCTGTCCTCAAAATAAATTTCCCGCTTCAACTTCTCATCAAGCAATTTGCCCAGCATCTTCTCCGCTAGTTCTTTTGGGAATTTATCGTGCCCTGCTGGAACCGGGGTATGGGTTGTGAAAACGCACTTTTTTCTTACATCCTCGATGGGATTTTTCGCGCTTGATTTTCGATACAGCTCAAGGGCGAGCAAAGTCGAATGCCCCTCATTCATGTGGTATTTTTCAGGTTCCATGCCCATTTTCTCAAGCATCCGAACACCGCCCACTCCCAGGACTATTTCCTGCGATAGCCTGTCAAAATTGTTTCCTGCATATAAGTGATGAGTTATTTCCCTTTGCTGCTTATTGTTTTCACTAAAATCCGTATCCAAGAAAAGCAACGGAATCTTGCTTTCCTTTCCTTCCAACAAATAGCGCCACGCGCCAACTCTTACTTTTTTACCTTCGATCTCCACATCGATCTTTTCTGGAAGCAATTCCATATACTCATCGGGTTTCCAATCTGCAGGCTCCTCAAGTTGGTAGCCTTTTTGGATTTTTTGCTTGAAATAACCCTTTTTGTAAAGCAAACTAACTCCTACCGCGGGCACCCCCAGATCGGCAAAACTCCTCAACATATCGCCAGCTAGCACTCCCAGCCCTCCCGAGTAGGTGGGTATCTTGGCTTCTAAGCAGATTTCCATGGAAAAATAGGCGATTTTCATTTGCTTGCTGCTTTTTGCATACACTTGTGTTCAACCCTTCTTACCTTAGTTGGTTTTCTGATATAAAACTATCCTTAGGGACGATCGGCGTCTGTATGGTTCAAATATAGTGGGCCAGAACGCCTTGGCAGAGCAGGGGGGCTTGAAGCACAGCGCCCTGGAATAATCCACTCTAAAGTGTTACCAGATTGCTACAAATTGGTAGCTGATTGGTAACAAATAGGAAACGCGATTTTTTGGCGCGCAAATGAATATTAACCACCAATTACGTATAGTTCCATGAATATCGAAGCAAAATTTTTACTTGACCTGAGTGTAGTATTAATTGGCTCTGTAATTGGAGGCGCAATTTTCAGGAAATTCAAGCTGCCTACTGCTGTTGGAATGATTATTGCGGGGATTTTGCTCAATCCATTCACTCCTGGTTACGTAGTCTCGGTAGAAGATATAAAATTATTCAGCCAACTTGGGGCCATACTTCTGATGTTCGTCCTCGGCCTCCAGTTCGATTACAGAAAATTTGAGCATTTGGGATCCCGGCCATTCATTTTGGCGGGAGTAGGATGTTTGGCAGCATATGTTGTGGGGTTTATCGCAGCAGAAATGCTTGGTTGGGGATTTTTCGCCTCATTGCTGCTCGGAGCCATGTTCGTATCCACCTCGACAACAATGGGCATTAAGATTCAGGAGGAGCTTTCCTTGGCAAGGGGCAAGACCGCCGACATCGTAAAGACTTCGAACATCATCGATGATTTGTATGGTTTCCTCGCTTTGAGCATCATAGCCTATCGGACCAGCAGTAACACAGTCAGCATTCCCGAATTCCTTTTCGGTTCCGGCACGGTCGTTGCGGCAATCCTCATCATCTTTTATATCGGCATCAAATTTGCCCCGAAACTGTTCGATACCGCTGAGCACCTTTTCCCAGGCGCCGCGCTTTCAATCGGGACCGCTTTTTGCCTCTTGCTCTCCTCCGTCGTCATCAACCTGCAGCTCTCTCCCGTAATCGGCGCATTCCTTGCAGGCACGATACTTACCTCGACTCTGGAATACCGCGACATCCTGAAATCAATCAGGCCTGTACGAAACCTATTTGGGGGCGTTTTCTTCCTGAGCATCGGTTTGCAGATCAATCCGCAAATCCTCCTTGATTTACTGCCAATATCGCTGTTCCTGACGGTCCTAGCGATCGGTTCAAAGGCCATTGCATCCGCTTCCTATCTGATAAAACTGGGAACCGAAGCAAACAAGGCTTTTCAATTCGGGCTGCTAACCGGCCCCCGAGGAGAGGTAATTTTGATAATTTCCCAGACGGCAGTGCTTAGCGGATTGGTGTCATTCCATTTCATTGCGATTGCCACGGCAATAGTGTTCTTCTCAAACATATTATCCCCGATATTAGTATTGCTTGTCCGTTCCGGCGGAAGCTTCACGAAGCGAGTTAAAATTGGCTAATCCCAAATCTTGGCCGAGCAGGGGGGCCTCAAGCACTGCACCCGGGAGGAAGGCACTCTCGAATGTTACCAAATAGGTACAAATTAGGTACGGATTGGTAACACATTATTCCCTATAGGATGAGCTAAAACAACGTTTACGAATATCCCGAGATTATGCATTGTCCCTTGGTAAGTGCTTCTTGCAGCGGATTAGCAACTTCTTTCCCATCAATTGTGTATGTGGTTTGGATTTTTCCGGTATCCAAATCGCCGCTGACCTGCGTTCCTGTGTTTTGCGCCGCAGCCACGTCCCGATAGTATTGGGCAGCCGTTTTTCTCATGCTTTCCGTGAATTTGCACTCCATTTTTCCGTTGTTTGGCATCTGTTCCACGTAGCCGCATTTTCCATCGGCTATTCCCGTAATTTCCTTAACCAGCAAGCCCCCTGTTAACGGGTGAATGAACTTGCACTTGTATCCAGTGCAGAAATCCAACTTGTCTGGAAATGCAGAACAGTTCGCGTCCAACTCCGATACAACAAAGGGACTGGGCGTAGTAATTTCCTTGGTTGCTGCAGGTATTGCCGTAGGGATTTCAATAGGATCGATAGGCGGTTGGATTATGGGAGTTGGAATTGTTTCTGTGGAAGTAGCCGGGGTTGCTGGTTGCGGAGCGTTTTGTAGGCATCCGGCCAGGACCAGGCTAATCAAAAATATCACGGCAACTGCAATTGGTTTAAGCATTTTCCCACCTTATCAAATCAAACGTAATTCTATTTTAACCCGGCTTATTAATTCATAGAAATCAAATTTCAGAGACCAGTATCGCCGCTTTCCATAATGTTCCCTTATCCTTTCTCTTCTAATAGCCATCTCCAGGCAGGAATAAACCTAATCTCACCCTTCGATCCAAACCATTCTTGGGATTCTGCACCTTCATAATTTTCAGTCAAGACGATAAGTTCCTTGCACTCCAACTCCTTCGATGCTTTTATCAGCGCCCTGACCTCGCGTTCCTTTGTTTTAATGTCTGAAACATCATAGCAGACCTGGATCAGTTTTTCGACCTTTCCGCTTTTCTTTACCAGGAAATCAACTTCCTCCTGCTGCGCGTTCTTCCAATAATATACCTCTCCTTTTCCTTCCATCGCCCTTTTTACCAATTCGACTGCAATAACATTTTCGAGCGCCCTTCCAAAGTCCGGGCTAGACCTTAGGGCTTTCGCCGAAATGAATCCGTTGTCTATGCAATAAGCTTTTTTATTCGAGGTCAAGCTGATCCTGGTTTTTGGGGAATACCTCCGCAGGGTAAGGATCAAAAACGCCTCTTCCATGTACTTGACATATTTTTGGGCCGTAAGAGTGCTTCCAAGCCCGGCAGCCTGCGCCAAGGACCCATACGAAAATTCCCTAGCAACATTCGATATCAAGTATGTGGCCAAATTTTCAACTGAAACGGCATTCCTGATTTTAAAACGCTTTACGATATCCTTGTAAATTACCGCCCCGAACAATGTAGATAGGTACTCCGATCTTTGCACGTCCTTAACATAGGGTTCGGGATAGCCGCCGTTTTCCATATACTTTGAAAAGCGTTCCCTTATTTCCGCGCTTGTCAGCTCTTTCCTTTCAAGTTTTATCATCTCCTTAAAGGAAAAAGGGAATAGCAGGATCTGCAAATGCCTTCCTGTAAGATGCGATGCGAGCTCCATACTCAAAAGGTTCGAGTTGCTTCCAGTAATTACTAGATTGAGTCCCTGCCTTTGCAGCCTGTTGACCAAAAGCTCCCACTTATCGACGTTTTGAATCTCATCAAGAAGCAATGTTTTGGGATTTTCATATGAGGAATTAACCGCTTCGAGTATTTCATCAAAATCCGGAATGCTAGCAAGCCGCTCATCATCAAAATTCACATATCCGAATTTTCCTTCCCCCTTAAGCGCATGCATCGCAAAGAAGGATTTTCCGGACCTTCTTGGGCCAATTATCACTTTTATCATATTGGAATTCAGCGCCTTCAGCTTCGAGTCCCTTTCCACATATCCCTCCGACCATTTGCTTTCCAGCTCCCTCTTTTGAATTATTACTACATCCTTTGCAGGAGTTGCCATAAAACCACCCTAATAATACGATATACTATAGTGAACAAAAGTTTATAAATTTGTTCATTAGACTAACCTAACCCTTTAACCGGGGTTAATGGGCAGCAGCCTCTGAAAGGGGGTAAAAATGGCGTGTTTTACCCTTTATGAAGGGGCAAAGTTACGGCACATTTTGGATAGGATTGTAAGATAACCTTCGCTTTAGCTAGCTTATAGAAAGTTAACCCCACGGAAAAGAATACCGCCCTAAATTTGTGGGGTTAATGATGGCAACGTAACCGTAACGTTTAGCGTTACCTTAACGGTCAAGAATATGTTGAAAAATTAACGCCTTGGCCAAGCACGGGGCCTCAAGCACAGCGCCCTGGTAAATCTCATACATGAGTGGTACCAAATAGGTACAAATTGGTAGCTGATTGGTAACACCTCAAATTTCCCCCTTCAATTTTAAGCCTCAGATTTCTAGTTTGGTTTGTGGTGACTCGCCTGAACTCGTATTTCTTGTTTTTCTATGATATTCCAGCCATCTATCGTACACATCATCGGAGTTTCTGCTTTTCCTTGCCGTAACGAACCCGAACAATTTCCTCAAGTACTCCCGATCCATTCGAAATGGCATCAGTTCTTTCAAACCGAGGTGCTTAATGATCGCCTCATCCTTTGCCCCGCTATCCCTCATTTCCCTGGTGATCCGAATAATCTCGTTCTGGCTATACTTTGATTCCTTGTAAATATCGACAATTCCCTTCAATTCGCAGCCCTGCCCGGAATGCTTGATCAGGTTGCACATCTGGCATATGATTTGCAGATTGCCGTCACCTTGGTTTTCTGGATCGCCATCAATGTGGTCAACAATCTGGTACTTTTCCGAGCGGTATCCGCAGTAGGCGCACGTGAAATCATCCCTTTCAAGGATTTTTTGCCGCAGCCTTTTCCATTCCTCCCCGTCAAGCCATTTGGATTGGCTCTTCGTCCTCCATTTTTCAGGAGGGGCAAAGGAAAGGTAAAGCTTGCTCATTTTGACCCACTCCCGCCAAAATATGCAAAATACCAGTAGGGAATGGACTTTGGAGTCAAAAATTGCAGGCGCTTCCATTCGATTAGTGGTTCAACTTCCTTAAGCTGTTTTGATGCCTCCTGCAGAAAACTTTCATTATCGAACTTTCCCTCGGCTTTTTTCCTAAGCCCTTCATAATCCGAAAATCCCCCCGTTGATAATTTCTTAAGCGCCATTCCAATTAACGCAATCTGGCCTCCTGCTACCCTAGCCTCATTGGGTCCAAATTTGATGCTGGAATTCATAAAGTTGCCTAACCCATCGATGCCATTTTTGATATAGGCGATTTGCCCTGCTATTTCTTTGTCTTTCAACTTTCCAATATCCTGCCCGGTCATTGAGAGCATTCTTGCAACGTAAAGCAAATCCTCAATCGAATTTTCAAGGGTGATTACTTTGGTTGGGCGAAAGGTCTTTTGATCATCCACTATCAATCTATAAGCATCGTAAATTTCCGACTGATCTGAAGCAAGGGGCAAAAGATTCGCAATGTCATATACCTGTTTAGCATATTCGATGGCTCCTTTTTTCTCGGTTAACGCCCTTCCTACTGTCGAGGGCCCCAAAGTGGTAAGCTTATCTCCGATAATTGAGTGAAGGGTGGGTGTTTTGACCATAACGCTTGATTTGAAATACGCCGTTTCAAGCTTCGTTAGCTGGGTTTTGTATTTGGGTTCTTTTAGGATAAGATCAAGGTAAAACTCGGCTTTGCTAGGGGCGGTTATGGTGTAGCGGATGAACGGGAGATTCGGATCGGGATTATCCGGCCAGCGCTTTGCCTTGTAGGAATCCTTTTCGGTTTTCCTTAGTGTGGCTTCAACTTCGCCTTCGTTCCCATACGCAATATCAATATCGCCGCTAAGCCTTTGTTGTTTTGAAGGCAGGAATAACTGGGCGCACGTTCCGCCTTTGAATAAAGGCTTGAGGCCATACTCTGATAGGAGTTTTAGAAACGCCAAGGCTGCCGTTGCTTTTTCCAATATTTCCTTGCTTTTGAATTCTTCTGCCATCTTAACCGACCATTTGCATTACGAAATTTAACTGCTTCTTGCTTAATTGCCTTTTCCTTGCAAATTTTTCAGGAATTGACGCAAAGCGGCTGCTCTTCTTCTTGAACAAGTAAAGTGCGGTTTCGATTTCCGCAAGGACATTCCTTCGCATTGCAACCCAATTCAGCAGGGAATAGTTGAGTGAGTACCCGAATGCGGATATATTCACAAGGATATTCCCAAGCTCAGAAAGCGGCAGCGAGAGGTTCTTTCGGGTATTCAGGAAATAAACGTCTATGAATATTCTTTCAAATGAAGGCAAGCTCAAATACCGGTCTTTCTTGTCTGCATTCGTACCCGCCTTGTCCTTTCTGCCCATTACCAATACCGGGGTTTCCATAAGATCAAAAATGTTGCTAAAGTTCTCCTTGCTTTTGACACTTATTGCCTTAACACCATTCGATAGAAGCGTATCTTTTACGGCTTCAACTGCAAACCCCTCTGTTTCAACAAAAACCACTCCCCTCATTATTATGTTATGGGCATACTTGTTAAGGTCAAAGGTCGACCAGATGGTAAGTGGCACAAAAGGCATATCCTCCCTTATCGCATCATAAACACGTTTTTTTTCTTTTGAAAATTCGGGATATTCGTGCCTTGCCTTCATTAGCATCTTTGGGGCCACCCTTGTTCCCAGCTCCAATTTCTTCGCCCGGCTCAGGTAATTCATTGCGGTAATTTCTGAAAAGCCGAAATGCTTGCTTAGCTGCCTAGCCGTAGTGACCTCACTGCTGGCAATAAACTCCCGAACTTCCTTGGGCAAGTGCAATTTCCTTGTATATACTTTTCGCATATTTTAATATTTTATGCTAAATCTATATATAAAGGTTTCTTTTGCGGGATTACCCTGAGAAGAATAATAAAAGAACGCCTTGGCCGAGCAGGGGGGCCTCAAGCACAGCGCCTTGGAAAAGTTCACTCTCAAGTGTTGCTGAATAGCTACTGATTGGTAGCTGATTGGTAACACCTTATTTCCTCCTCAGTCATGATGGGACGCTAGGTCTGTTTTATTTTTAAGGGCGTGGGATATTTATTATATCCTCAATATACTAACACTCCTATGGGCTGTGCTTATGGGGAAATATCTGGTTATTTGCAGTTTGGCGCTAATAGCGATACTTCTATTTGGTTGGGCAGGAAAAGGTAAGCACCCGCAACTGGAAACTACATCATTGTCGATACCTATCCCGGTGCCAAATACGAGCGCATCTGCAATTACCTCTCAGCCACCAAGTATGGAAGGCATCAATTCTCATACGGAAGTATATAGTGGCGATGCCGACCCCAATATAATCACGCTTGGCCCCAAACTCGGTGGTAACCCATATTCGAAGCCTTATGCCACTAAGTGTGGAGTGGAATTCGAACTAGAGCAAGGAACACCTTTGCTTGCTCCTATCGATATGGTATTAGTAGGCTTTCAAAATAATAACGCCGAATATGGGATTGGAGCTGACGGACAAAAATATGCCCCATTTGATGATGTGGTGTTATACTTCGAATCTGCCAGTCCTGATTGGCCAGGCATGATCATGAAGACATATCATTTATACAGCTCGCCACTGTTGCCTGGACACTATCAAAATCCAGATTGCAGTGAATCCGAAAAGTTGTATGACAGTAGCCAAGCCCAGGGGCACCTTTTCTTTGCATTTGATGATTACATAACAGAACAAGGCAAAGCATCTGCTTGCAAAGCATTAATTGGATTTACAGTAAAACGCGGAGAATTGATTGGATATGCCGGCAGTGTTGGCACCCACACTTTTGCCTCCTTTTGCTTCAAAGTATCAAATACATCAAAAAATCCTACTGTTCAAAAGGGGAACCCTTATCTTCATTGGGTGCAGCCAAGCTTGTTCTTTTACTGGAAATGCTATGATCCTGATGCGGATTTTTCCCGCGGTGTACTTGCTTATCCCTTCGAATGTGACGGATATCAACTTCCTGCCGAACAACGTGATGTAAATTTCAAGTACACATCAATGGAATAAAATAGGATTTAATGAAAGCTACCCGGGGCCAACAGGTTGGAGGGGAAAAGACGAATAAAAAAGTTAAGGAATACGCGAGAAAAAAAACGTAATCTCCGCCAAAGGGAATTATAATTATGGAAAATTCCCTCATTATTCTACTTCCAGATTTTCAACAAACCCGCCGAGCTCGTCAGGTAGATGCTGCCTTTGCCATCAATTGCAATTGCCAGCGGATCTATTGGCAATTTGTCTGAGAGCAGTATCTTTTCTCCCTCATTTGTGACCCTCCACAATGACATGTCATTGCCTTCTAGTTTATAGCCGAGGACGTAGACAGTTCCGTCGGGTGCAATTGCAATATTCTCGGTCGTACAGCAACCTACGTGGTTGAAATCAGCAATTATTCTAGCTTTGCCGTTTTCGTCAAATCGGATGATGTTCCTCTCAACAAGGGGGCCGGTCTCGAAGTTCTTCTTATTAGTTTCTGTGGCGTATAGTGTGCCATCGGGGGCATGATCTAGGTAGGCCGATTTAGTATCAAAGTCGAACGAGTGGGGGAGTGCGGTAACAATCCTGTTTTCATCCACGCTTACCAGCTCGCTGTTCCCTTCGTCGTATGCAACTGCCAAACCAGTTTTAGGATCAACACTTATGCTCCACATTCCACGTGCCCCGGGATCGCGGCAATCCCAGGATGCTAACGTCTTTACCTCGCGTTTAGGAGTTACCAAGAGAACAGAGCTGCCCCCGCACGCCATTCCTCTTCGGTACCTTGTGACAACGAACATATTGCCATTATGAGCAAAACTGAGGTCGACTATCGCATCCAGATTCCCTGCATAAACCTCTGGCGAGCGATTGGATTGTATGCGCAATATTCTCGAACGGTAGAATGGAAATCCATTGCTGTCCCCGATGTAGACTGCGCCATCCGGGCCGACATCAAGTGCGCGTGAATTGCCTCCGCCCCTAATGACCATCTCCACTTCCTCCTTTTGCAGGTCAACGCGCATAAGGTTGTTGTGAGTGGGGTCAACAAAGTATGCTTTTCCATTGGATAGGAAAGCAAAGTCGGTCGGGTGAATACTGTCGGTGCCACCAAACCAATCAATTCTTTTTAGATTCCCCGTATCCGTGTCAATCTGGCTGAATTTGCCGATACCTTCGTCTACATACAGTGTTCCATCTGGTGCAAATCCCAATTCGATGGGATCTTTTTGGTTCAACGCAGAAGATAGCAATTGTTTTGTGCCATCCGGCTTTATGCGGGTTATCGTGCCCATATCCCAGTCCGACACGTACAGGTTTCCCCCTTTATCACGAACTAGGTCCGCGATCATCGAGAAGCCAGTGGCAATGGTTTTTGGTTCCTCGTTTTTACTCTGAAGAACAAGTACATCGGATTTCGTGAATCCATAAATCTCGCCATTTGGTCCAAGTGCAGCCGGATTCATACAATGAGGATAGTAATTCGTATAAGTACCATTTCCGCTAATGTGAACAATTTGACACCTAATTTGCATAAAAGCGCCATCAGCTCCGTTTGATAGCAAGGCGTTCCAGACATTCTGCTCATGAGGCAAGTTATAAAGTACATCTATTTTGGCAGTCAAAGGATTAATGCGCAGCAAGCGGTCACCGTAATGTTCTGCCACCAAGAGCTGGTCATCAGAAGTTGCGGTAATGAAAAGCGGCGAGAGCAGCTCTGGTTTCAGCAGAAACTCCGCGTTATAACCTTCAGGCAGACCTAATTCGGCGGCTAACGTTAGTTCTTCAGGTACGGGTGTCGGCGTGGCAATGGCGGTCGGGGCAGCCGTCGGAGTGGAAGTATGCGTGGGAGTTGGAGTCAACGAAGGCTGGGCGGTTGCCGTTGGCGCGGGTTGATTCGATTGGGTACAGCCAAATAATAGCAAAGAGGCAAGAATTGAAATTAGAAGCAATTTCATAGTTAAAATGATGTTTTAAGCTGTTATTAAAACTATCAAAAACTCTGAATTCCACGCCTTGGCCGAGCGAAGGGGGTTGAGGGACTGCGCCCGGGAGCACTTTTTTGTCGCGCGTTACCAGACTGCAACAGATTGGTTACAGATTTGTAACACACTATTTTTTCCACACCTTCTGTTATCTCCTAATTTTACGTCGGAGAATCATCCTTCCCATCCGAATTGATTTCATGATCCCATTTTTTCGGCTTCATTTTCCCTATCATTTTCATACTATGGCTTAATCACTATATTTATATAGTAGCATAACTATATTCTTCTCGGTGTTTTAGTGATGAACGAGACCGAATTCCGTATATTTGACATTCTGGCTCGAAACCTAGGACGGCAGCTTTCCATCCAAGGAATTGCGGATGAAGTTGAAAAGGCCTACGGTAAGGGCTACTACAAGAACATTTACGATGCAACCCTTTCCCTTGAAAAGGAAGGCCTACTCCGCATCCAGAATTCCTCCGGTTCAAGGTTCGCCCAAATCGATTTCGATTCTCCGTCCATTTCCCTTGCACTTACCGAAATGGAAATAAAACGGACCCAGCAATTGATCAAAAAACCCTTGTACCTGGCTCTTTTCAAGGAACTGGAATGGCAATTTACCAAACACCATGCCTCTCCTCCTTGGCCAATAGAATCTGCTAGCATCATTGAGGATTCCAAATCGCTTGCGCTCAACAAGGCTGAATTGCTATTCATCCTAAGGGATTCCAATCCGGCGATGCCATTTGAGGGGGGTCGCCCTACAAAAACTTCCTCCAAAGAGCTAGCGCAGCAAACCGAAGATGAAAGGAAACTGATGTACGATTACGCGCGTTTCATCAGTACCAAAACCAACATCAAAATCTCCTTCCTTTCCCTGACTGCATTTGAATTCGCCTCCCTTCTGATTTCACCTGAATTAAACCCCCTTAAGGACATGCTAAAGTTGCAAATAGCCGTAATCAAACCTTCCTCGTACTGGCTGCAATTAGTGAAAATGCACTATGACGGAATGAACCCTGCATTTCAAAGTCAGCAATGCAATCCGGCCAAACTTTCAAGGGAAGAGATTCAAGCGATATTTTCCGGTTTCGGGTACCGCGAATTTGGGGCAAATGCAAAACCACTGAATTACTCCCTTGAAACCGCCATTGCAGCTGCATTAATGCAAGAGGATGCCCGGCTATTGGAAGCAATTCCCATAATCCTGGCAAAGAATCAGACCCTCATTTCCTATCCGATGCTTGAATACCTCGGAATGAAGCATGGCAAGCTCAACCTTTTTGGCTACCTGCTATCTCTTGCCATAAATACTTCCTCAACCCTGAAATCAAACCTTAAAGCCACCTCCGCCATGGCTCGAATAGCATCTTATTTAAGGATAAAGAAACCAGATAAGTTAACTCCTGATAATTGGGACGTGAGGCTGCGAATAACCCCTTCAGATATTGCAAAAAAAATGAGTGATTATGATGCCGATAGGTAAAACCGAGCTTTTGGATCTATTGAATGCAATTGACGGAGCACTTGATAGGAAAATCCGCATAAATGCAGTTGGAGGAACCGCTTTGACCCTTCTTGGAGTCAAAAGCAGCACCCTTGATGTTGATTTCGATGCCAATTCAAAGGATTCGGAAACCTTGAAGAAAGCAATTAAGCTGCTAAATCCGGGCTACAAAATCGATCTCTTCTCAAACGGAATGATCTTCTCGCAACAGCTTCCATCGGATTATGACAAGCAATGCGTTCCAATTCCTTCCAAATTCCGCCAAATCGAGCTTTTTGCGATATCCCCTCTTGACATCATCTGCTCCAAAATCGGGCGGCTTAACGAACGTGACATTCAAGACATTCGGATGACTATTGAGAAATTCAAAGTGACAAAAGATCAGGTCCGTAAAAGAGCCAAGCTTGTAGGTTATGCGGCGAACGACGCGATATTCGCCCAGAATACGAAATACGTGCTTGAGAATATTTTCGGGAAATAGATCAATTGGCTGAAGCAGACGCCTTTTGATGTGGGCCATATTCTGGACTGAATAATTTTATTGAAAAATACGACATCTGACTATAAATCGGTTAAATCTTTTGGTGATTAGGGCATTTTCGGAGCAAATTGGCGGATTACTGCCACTAAAAGCGGGTAAAGCTCTTCATTCCGATGATTGAACCTGAACTCCATTTCCTTGACATACGGCAAGTAATTATCCCGGCTTATGCCGTGATATTTATGGAAGCGCTCTTTCGCGTAACTCCAAAATCCTTCGATGCCGTTGATGTGCGTTTGGCCTCGGCCAAATGTCTTTGAATGCTTGACTTTGTTGTGCTTGCCGTATTGCTTCAAGTCCTTGTAGGACTTGAAGTCGTCAGTGTAAAACACGGAACCTTTCCTGGTTTTCTTTTTGATGTGTTCAAACAAAGTTTTTGCGGAAACATTTTCAACTACAGCAGTGTAAACGCGGCCGTTTCGCTCGAGGATTCCAAAAACTGCCTGCTTGTTGAATGCACCTCTGCCGCGATTTCCTTTGCGCCTGCCGCCAAAATAGGACTCGTCGGCTTCGACGAGTCCGCGCAATTTCTTGAACTCCTGTTCTGAATAGTTTATGATTGCGTTGCGAAAGTCAGCGTAACGCTTTGAAACAGTTTTATAGCTTAAGCCGAGCTCTTGAGCGCACTTGCGTGCGCTCACTTCCAAGTAAAAATAATAGAGAACCTGCAGGTCGCGTTGAAGCTTGCGCAAACTATATTTTGTGCGGCATAAGCCGCACCAAACTCGCTTGTCTTTCAAGCGAGATAAGCCATAACTTTCGCAAAACCAACACTTCCTGCCATGTACGTACATGGCGCTACCGACGGTCATAGAGGTAAAAATGACGTAAAAGTAGTTAAATTGCTCCGTTTTTTACCCAATCACCT
>JBDRDM010000070.1:0-13293 GCA_043820675.1 Microcaldota archaeon | reverse complement strand
TTCCTCAAGGCCCTTGAGCTTTTCCATCATGACCTTCTTTTCGGCGGATGCAATGCTCCTGCGGGTTATGTCGATCACATCCGGATTGACGGAAATGCTATCGATGCCGTACCTGACAAGTGCTTCTGCAAAATCCGGGTATACGGAAGGAGCTTGGCCGCAGATCCCCACCTTCACGCCATATTTGTGGCAGACCGTAATCACATGCTTGATGGAATTCAGGACGGCGGGGTCGCGCTCATCGAAATCCTCCGCAACGAGCGGTGAATCGCGGTCAACTCCCAAAGTCAGCTGCGTGAGGTCGTTTGAGCCAATTGAGAAGAAATCCACTCCCACCTTGCAGAATTCCTCGGCGGATATCACGTTTGAAGGGATTTCGCACATGATCCCAAGCTTGAAATCGAAATTGCGCTCAAGGCCCGCGGCCTCGATTTGGCGCTTGCAAAGCTTATAGTCCTCCACCCTCCTTACGAACGGAAGCATCAGATGCAAATTCTTCATCCCATATTGCTCCCGCACCTTCCTGATTGCTGCAAGCTCCAATGCGAAAACCTCTGGCTCTTTAATGTAGCGGAAGCAGCCACGGTACCCTATCATGGGATTTTCCTCCTTGGGCTCGAATTTCTCACCGCCCTCGAGGTTGCGGTATTCGTTGGTCTTGAAATCGGTGGCACGGTAGATAATCGGCCTGGGATAGAAGGCGGCGCAGAACTTGCGAAGGCCCTTTGCAAGCGCTTCCACGTATTCCTCCTGCCTGCCCTGCTCTATCATCATGCGCGGATGCTTTCCAAGGCCCGCGATCATGAATTCGGCGCGCAAAAGGCCAACACCATCAACGTAATTCTCGGCAATCTCATCGGCCTTTTCTGGTTCTGCAAGGTTCACGTAGAGCTTGGTGCCGGTTATCGTAAAGCTTTTGGCCGGTGCAGCTGCGCCCTCCACTGCAACCTTCTTTTGCTCCAAGGCGACTCTGCCGTCATATACAATGCCGCGCTTGGCATCAACAGTTATGATTTGGCCTTCCTTGAGCTTATGGGTCGCTTCCCGCGTTCCAACTACGCAGGGAATGCCCAATTCCCTGCTGACAATCGCGGCATGGCATGTTGCCCCGCCCTCATCGGTAACGATTGCGGCAGCGCGCTTCATGGCAGGAACGAAATCGGGGGTAGTCATCCTGGTGACAAGGATGTCGCCATCATAAACTTTTGAAATCTCCTTGGAATCAACTATCATTTTCACGGGCCCCCACGCAATGCCGGGGGATGCCCTAAGCCCCTGGAGGAGCTGGGTTGCATTATCAGCCGATATCTCCTGCACCTCGAATGGGTCATCCGTAACTTGCTTTTTGGGCCCTTTCATTTCAGACATTTGTTCACCCTCTTTTGGCTGCTTTTTCTTCAAGGTAGTAATTGCCCTGCTTTGAACGATGTAAATTTTCTTACCCTCAATTGCCCATTCCATATCCTGCGGGAATTGGTAATGGTTCTCTATGGTTACGCCATGGCGTGCAAGGGTTAGGATTTCAATTTCGGAGAGCTTTTGCACCTCCTGCAATTCCTCTTCCACCTTAAGTTCCTTGTTCTCGCCTTGGACGCGCGTGATTAGCATCTCCTGCTTGTTTATGGTTTTTTGCACCATCTTCATGGTGCGCTTGTCGATAATGTACATGTCCGGGGTTATGGCGCCCGATACCACCGCCTCGCCCAGCCCGAACCCCGCCTCTATCACCAGCATGTTGGCATCCTGGGAAATCGGATCAACCGAAAACATTATCCCTGATTTGTCGCTTTGGACCATCCTTTGGACGACGACAGCAATCCCCACCTTTAAATTGTCAAAATGCTGCTCGCCACGGTAATAGATCGCCCGCGCCTCGAAGAGCGAAGCCCAGCAGTCCTTGACGGCCTTCACAACGGCGTCCTGGCCCTTGATGTTGAGGAACGTTGCCTGCTGGCCAGCAAAGCTTGCCTCGGGAAGGTCCTCGGCCGTTGCGGATGAGCGTATGGCAACCCATACTTCCTGCTGCTCGCTTGGCATCTCAGCGCCGCAAAGCTGATTGTAGCCGCGGATGACATCCGCCCTGATGTCCGGAGGCATTTTTGCGCCTGAAATCGCCTGCTTCAATATGCTGCTGATCGACTGGAGCTTTGATGTATCTTCGACGTCGATGCCATTGGTCTGTTCGGCAATAAGCTGATCGATGCCATTGGACTTGATGAATGCAAAATAGCTTTCCGCGGAAACAACGAAGCCTTCCGGAATGGGAAAGCCATGGTTGAACATCTCCCCCAAATTGGCGCCCTTGCCGCCTGCAATATTGAGTGAACCCCTATTCAATTCATTGAACCAGTAGATATTCTTCATGCTCCCCACCACTAACGTAAAACGGTCTACGTCAATTGTAAAAAAGCGCTGAAGGTTTATAAATGGTTATCTCTAGAGTTGAAAAAATAAAAAAAGGGAAAAATCAAACGTCCCGATTAATGCTAAAGCACGTAATAATATATTGTTTTTCGATAAAAAAACCGGTAGAAAACATCAAGTGCCCTTGTTTACCTCGTTTTCCCGCATGATGCGATACTTGTAGAATACGGCAGAAAAGAAAAGCGCGGCAACTATCAAAACGAACTGCCAGGGGGCGCTTGCCTTGCGCTCTTTTGAGGTTGCAATCGCATTCAAAAGCCGCTCGCGCGCATCAAAAAGAAGCGTCAATGCTTCCTGCCTATTGCCGCTTTCCTCAAGCGTTTTCGCATCCTCCACAAGTTTAATCACTTCCTCCGCTTCTGGAGTATCCTTGATTTCGGGCAGCCGATCCTCGATTTCAGCCACCACCTCCACAAATTCAGCAACTGGGGATGGAGAAGGCGTCATGTTTGGGTAAGGAGATGGCGTCGTTGCCGTAGTGGGAGGCGTATAACCGCCGGTACTTCCGCAATTGGTGCAGCCTCCCCCGCCGGGCGGATTTGTCGGCTGCGGTGTTGGCGCAGGATTCGTCATGAAATTTTCAACGGTGGTATTCGAGCAGTTAAGGCCATTGCAGCTGATGACAAAGTAGTCGTATGTGGCAATGGGGAAAAGACCATTTAGCGTAACTGCATGGTCGGTAACATTTTCAAAGGATGTGCTATTGTAATCAAAACTCGTATTCAGGACGAAAACAGTAACATTTACCAATTCGGTTCCGTTCGTTGAATTCGTGGTGTTGAGGGTTTGATTGGTTTCAAGTGCTGTGTGCAGCCCAAAGAATACAGCGGAATCCGATAGAATATTTGTTACCCATCCAATTATGGCCGAATCATATGAGGGGGAATTCGTTATGTTGGAAATTACCGGAGGAATTCCCGGAGGGGCGGTTGGAGAAGGGGTAATCGATACAGAAGGCGATGGGGAAACCGATGCATTGGGAGTTGGGGATGCAGATGCATTCGGGGAGGGCGAAATCGTAATAGTAGGCGTTGGTGAAATGGATGCGTTTGGAGTTGGTGAAATTGAGGGGGACGGAGAAATGGTCGATGTGGGACTGGGGGAAGGGGTAATTGTTGGGGAGGGTGAAGGGGTGGCTGTTGGAGAGGGAGAAGGGGACGGGATTGGAGTGGCTGTTGGAGAGGGAGAAGGCGTGGGTGTTGGCGTTGCGGTCGGTGAGGGAGAGGGTGTTGCAGTGGGCGAAGGCGATGGTTGAGGCAAACAAATACCGTTTCCGCAACCAAAATTGCAATTTACGGTTGCAATGCGCACATCTGTGAATGAGCAGTAATATTCCTTCAATTGAGTCGATTGGCAAAAGTCGCTGTAATTGTAGAAAGCTGAATCCAAGTAGCCGTAAACGAAGCCAACGATGTTTTGGTTGATCCCGTTATCTGTATCTGTGCAGCTGTTGGGAATGGGCGTCGGAGTTGGCGAAGGTGTTGGTGTGGAGGATGGGCTAGGAGATGGCGAAGGGGTGGCTGTTGAAGTGGGGGAAGGGCTCAGGGTTGGCGATGGGGAGGAAGAAACCATAGTCAAATTCGCATTCAAATACGTAGTCTGGCCTGCGAATACATCAGTGATCACATTATACGGCTGGTAGCCGGCCTTCGTAAAAGTTACGAAATGGGAGCCAGGTGTTAGGCCGGCAACAATGAGCGGGGTTAGGCCCCGATAAAGAAAATCTACGCTCATATTTGCCCCCGCCGGATTAGTGATTCCCTGGATATTGCCGGTGGTTGGGGTCGGTGAGGGCGAAGGGGAAATTGTGGCTGTTGGCGAAGGGCTCGGAGTTGGGGAAGGAGAGGGTGTCGGTGTGGCGGTTGGAGAAGGGGAAGGTGTTGGGGTAGGCGATGGGGAGGGGCTTGGTATTGGTGTCAATGTCACTGAAACGGATTGCGTCTGATTCCCATTGATTGCAACCTGCTGAGTGTAATCGTTGAATCCGGCTTTGCTGAGCCTTAGCTGGTATATGCCAACAGGAATGCTTACAATTGATATCGGAGTATTGCCGGTATAGGTGCCGTTTAGGTAAGTGCTTGCGCCCGATGGGGTGGAATTAACCACCAACGCGCCCACTAATAAGTAAAAATTCAAACTGACATTTGTTGTGCGATTGGCCGATACGTTAACACCGACGGTGTAATTGGGAAATCCCGTTTTAACCGCCCTTAGCGTATGGGGGCCAGCGGGAATATTTGAAATCAGGAGCGGTGAATTCCCTCGCGTGGACCCATCAAGCAAAATGGAAGCGCCGGATGGATTAGTATTGATTTGGATATTTCCCGGCATTTGGTTGAGGACCGCATTAACGTTTGTTGTTTGATTAGGAAGAACATTCACGAATTGATAAAAGTAATCGTAATCTGCCTTAAGCACATAGATGGGGTAACCTCCCGGCGAAAGGTTCGAGAGCAGAATCGGCGATTTGCCTTTGTAAACAGCTCCAATGTAAACGTCCGAATTCGTGGGAATCGAGGAAACATATATGGCGCCCGGCCTCGTGTCAGGAAGCTGAATTGAGCCAACAGTTACGTTCGCGCTCATCGTGCTATTGGAATTGGAGATATTTATCACGGTAATTCCCGTATGCAAATCGAAATAATTGTCGGAATTTGGTGTGCTGGTGGCACTGAATTCGCGGTTCTGGGTGGAACCCGGATAGGGATCGCCGATATCGCCATAATTGTAATTTTTTTCAAGCCCCCAAAGTCCGTCCGCCTGCTCCAAGGCAACCCATAAGTGGTTAGCGAGGGGCCTTCCGGGATACCACTCCTGATAGTTGCTAGTTTTCTTATCGTCGATATGCCAGATCATCAGCCCCGCGCCTGGAAGGCCGGCATCGTAACCGACCTTTTGGCGATTCTCTAGAAGGAAATACTCCGTGGCGTTCGTGTTGTTCCCGATCAATTTGTAGATGGAATTCGGGGCCGTTTCAACTTGCGGAATATTGATGATTTGCGATCCGGATGCAATCTCATTCAGGGTAACCCAACCCAGTCGTTGCTTGCTCCAGGCGCTCAGATGCGAAGGCGAACTGCCCAGATTGCCGTTCCAGGAGCCGCCGCTCATAAGGCCCCATTTCCCAATGCCGCGAGAACTGCCATCCAAATCGTAGAGGTCGGGCAGGCCCAATATATGGCCGAATTCGTGGGCATAAACGCCTATCGTCATGTCACCCGGGTTATTCCAATATTCGGGCTGTATGGAGTATGAGGATATCCTCACGCCGTCCTTGATCCTGGGGCTAATTCCCCATTTATGGGACCATATGTCGCAATAATTGCCCGTGAGCTCGGTCCCTCTGCCGGAGTGGGCAATAAGGATCCCTTCGACAGTCCCATCGCCGTCATTATCATAATTTGAAAAGTCCACATACGGATCGATTAGATCCACAAGTTCCTCAGTCAGTTTCTGCGAATTGTTCGGATAGCCCCCAAAGCCTGCCGAGCAATTGACATACTTGGTGCCGTCCCATTGGCCGCCGACATAATTATAATAACTGCGAGGAAGCCTTGCCCAGCCAAGCGATGAGGGCAGGTTGACGGAAACGATATCGAACTGGCCGTAGGAATTTTCCCAGTAGAATTTCCAGATGGAGCTGCTGCCGTTGGTGCTGAAAATCAGGGGATCAAAAAACTGTTCATTAACGGAATGCAGATGATCGTTCCAATCGACCAATATCACCAGTAGCTTGAATTGGCCCGTGTAACCTGATGCCTTTGCAGTTTCGGTACCCGCAGGTGTTGCGCCGCTTGCAGCCTGCACCAGGCTTGCGGGGGCCGGCAGGGACCTTATTGACCGAGGCAGTTTTTTCACGTCAAGAAGCTTGTTTGGAACATCGATGCCCCTTTTTTCGAGGGCCGCATGGTTGATCACGTACTCGGGGGCCTTGATTTTCCCCTCCAATATTTTCTTCTCAAGGTCCGGATGCGGGGGGGACAATAAAAGTGGGGGAGAGGAAATGGAAATGGGGGCAAAAACAGGTTCTTCTGACCGGATAGCTGCAATATCCTCCGCCGTAACCGTTAAGGAAGAAATGGAATAGAAGAATAATGAAAAAATCAAAACGTACAATAAGGGCCTGCTTGCTCCCATATCATAAGGAAAAAACGCGATTGTTTATAAGCATAGCCAAACGCCATGGGAGAATGGTCCAAACTTAAAAAATTAGCATTATGGAAAAAGGGCCAAAAATTCCAAAAAACGGAGCCTGGACGGATAGCAAACATATTTGATGAAAAATGCAGGGACCCAATAATTTGGCAATTGTTTTCAATCAGGTAATAAGCATAGCCTGCGCAGGGGAAGGGTTTAAAAACGTGAATTACCGAATTAGTTAGCTATTTTTCCCGTCTGGACTGTTAATGGAACAGGAGGGACCGAAGCGTGAAATTCCGCTTCAAAGGAAGGAATAGGAAAAAATCAGTTCAGGCGAGCGTGAGTCTTCACACTTGCTCAGGATTGCCGTGAATTTGAGCCGGCACCATTACTTGGATGTATTATGGAAAAAGCGCAACTGCTAAGTGCAATAGAAGAGATCCTCAAGGAGAAGGGAAAGCGCAAGTTCGGCCAATCCGTGGACCTTGCAATCAACCTTAGGGATGTCGATTTCAAGAAGCCCGAAAACAGGGTGAATGTCGATGTCCTATTGCCTTTTGCTCCCAGGGAAATCAAGGTGGCGGTTTTCGCGGATGGCCAGATGGCCGTTGATGCGAAGAAGGTTGTGGGGCTCGTCATAAGCAGCGAGGAAATCGCCGCTTACGCTGCCGATAAGAGGAAGCAAAAGGAATTACTGAAATACACATTGCTTGCCTCGCCGCAGCTCATGACAACTGTTGGAAAGGCTCTTGGGCAATTGCTTGGCGCGAAGGGCAAGCTTCCAAAGCCAATACCCCCAAATGCCAACCTCAATGACATCGCCGGAAGGGTCAGCAAGACGATTAACATCAAGACAAAGGGAAAATACCTGCCGGTGCTGCATTGCATCGTAGGTAAGGAGACGATGTCCCCAGAGGAAATCGCCGAAAACGTGCTCGCAGTGATGGAAGCGCTACGAAAGAAGCTAAGTGAAGTACAGATCGAGGCATTATACATAAAGTTAACGATGGGAAGGCCCGTTCGGATAAAGTACGGCAGTTGATATTTTCAGGTTGAATCATATGGTTTTAAGCAAAGCTGGAAAGCGGCAGGTCGTTGAGCAGCTAAAAAAGCAGCTAAAGGATAGCAAGGTAGTTGCCATTGCGAGCGTGCAGAACCTCCCGACCAAGCACTACAACCAAATCCGGAAGAAAATCCGGGGGAGCGCCGAAACATTCCTGACAAGGGAAACTTTGGTGAGGAGGGCAATCGAAGAGGCAAGGCCCGATCTCAAAGAGCTAGAGAGCTACTTGCAGGGAAGCTGCGCTATCGTGTTTTCGAAAGTTTCAGCCTTCAAGCTTGCAAAATTGCTGCGCGAAAGCAAGAGCAAGACTTTTGCAAAGCCGGGCCAGATCGCCCCGAGCGACATTGTGATACCTGCAGGGCAAACGAACCTGCCTCCGGGCCCAGTGCTTACGGAATTGAAGCAGGCCAAAATTGAAGCGAAAATCCAAGGCCCCAAAGTCGTCATCATGAAGGATGCGACCGTTGCCAAGAAAGGGGAGGCAATTTCGGAGAGCGCCGCAAAAATACTTGCAAAGCTGGCAATCGAGCCGATGGATATAGGCCTTAAGATGAGGGCGGCATTCGAGGATGGGCTCATCTACAAGGAGGATGTTCTCGACATCGATGATAAATTCTGGATGGACCAGCTGGTGCTGGCGCATCAGCAAGCTTTGAACGTTGCAGTATTCGCGGAAATATTCAATTCATATTCGACCCCCCTGCTGATCGAGAAAGCTGCAAGGCAGGCAAATGCGATAAACGCATTGATAGAGGGCAAGGAGGGAAAAGCGACGGAAGGGGAAAAGGAACCGGCAAAGGCAGCTGAGGAAGCCGCACCTGCAGTCGAGACCGGGAAAGAGGGCTCCCAAAAGGCGGATGGGGAAGGAAACGCCGGTAACAAAGAGGAAGGAAAAACGCCACCTGCAACTGAGGCTCCAAAGACGGATAAGGCCCCCTAGGCAGGCTTTAATATTTTTATTGTAAAATAAATATATCTGGAAAAAGGTGTTTCGTATATGGAATATGTTTATGCGGCAATGCTGCTTCATGCAAACAAGCAGCCAATAAACGAGGAGAACGTCAAGAAGGCTCTTGTGGCAACGGGCGTTTCACCTGATGCGGCGAAAGTCAAATCGCTGGTCACTTCCCTTGAGGGAGTAAACATCGAGGAGGCAATCAAGCAGGCAGCGGTAGTCGCAGCGGCGCCAACGGCAGGCGCGCCGGCAGCAAAGGCCGAAAAGAAGGACGAGGTCTCCGAGGAGAAGAAAGAGGAAGAAGCTGCTGCAGGTCTTGCAAGCTTGTTTGGCTAACCCCCCAGGGGGATAATCCCCCTACTCGGGTCACGCAGACTTTATGTCTGCTGAACCGCGATGCTTCGCATCACGGTCGCCCCTACCCCCTTATTTTCTATTTTATTTTTTTTTACCCCTAATTTTAATTACCCACCGGATCAAGCAGTTAACATCAACATTAACAGCAATATGGGTTGATGCACCAAATATACGAACAGCGAATGCCTCCCAAGGAAGGCAATAGGCGCAGTTAGCGGGGGGACCTTAAGGCTTTTTTGATTGAATACGGGCCTTGCGTTCCCCGCCCTTCCAATGAAATATTTTTTCCAGGAAATTATTCCGAGCAGGAAGAACCCGAACCATGGAAGCAGGGGGAAATAATCGAAAGTATTCCAGCCGGTCGGCCAAAGGCCCAGCCAGAGCAGGTATGGGAAATCAAATGTGGACTGCTGAAGAATTACGCCTAAACCTATTGCAAGGGCGGCAATCCCGAACGCCTTTCCCTTTCGTTTCAGCCCCATCATCGGAATTGCAAGCAGGATGGAAACCCCGATGAGATGCAAGACCCCAAACCAGATGGTGGCGCTTGGCTCATACAGGTAGGTTGCAAGGGTAATGAGAAGGCCCATCCCAAAAATCTTAAGGCCCCTCAACAGGTATTTACGGTTCAATGCCTGCGCATTTAGCTTTTTCCGAGATCTTGCATAACTGATTGATAACGAAATTCCCGCAAGGAAAACAAATGAGAATGCGATCAGGCGCGCCAGGAGCCAGTAAGGCACGTCATGGATCGGAAAATTGGCGCGTTCCAAGTAAACGAGCGCAAAAAGCCAGTTATAGGCGACCATCAAGATAACGGCAATTCCCCGGGCAAAATCGATTTGCCAAAACCGTCCATCCATAATATAGGTTAGGAAACTCTAAAATAAAAAATAGGAGTGCGGCATTGGGAAGGAGGCATTTGAAGCGCCGGCATAGCTCCCCAGTCACCTAGCCCATTCATCCGACCGGCAGGCTGCCGCCCGTTATCTGAATTGCAGCATTTGGGTCTTGCGTTGAGGTGCTATTGGTCAGGAGATCGAAATACCATGCGCCCTCAAGTACATTGAAATTCCTGAAAACGAACCAGCCGTCCTTCTCGAAATCCCCTATCTGCTTGTAGACGGCCATGAACGCGGGATAGTCCTTTACTTCAGGGGATATGAGGATCGTAGGCACCTTCGTGATGTTATAGGTGCTTGTCAGGTTCTTTCCAAGAAAGGAGTCATAATCGTAGAAATATTCCGTCTGGCCGGAAACGCCAAGGTTCAACAATGCAGTGCGGTGTATGGTATAATCATAGCAATCCGGATCGCAGCTTGAGCCGGCCTTGAGGTAGATGATCGTCAAAAGCCCCATCTCCTCGCCGGAGGCAATATCCATATAGGGCGGGTTGATTTTCCTTAGCACGTAATTCCCATCCTCCTCCTTTGTTGAGATATTGGCAAGGGCAATTGAAAGCTCCGGATACGCCTCAATATCTTTCGAAAGCACGATGACCGGAAGGCGCGTAATATTGTATTTTGCGATTATCTCCCGCCCCTGGGTGGAATTGGCCTCATATTCAATGTCCTGCGAAATCCCAATGCCAACCTCCCTGAAAGTCTCTCCTAGCTCTGAGTAATTCACTGCAGCACTGCTGATGGGAACAGTTGCATCCCTGCAATTAAAGCAATTCTTGTCATAAACCGTAATGACGGAAACCTTGCCAATAACCCTGCCCTCATCAAGGTCCAAGTAAGGGGGCGCTATATCCCTCAAAACCCATTTGCCGCCAACTTCATCGCCCGCAACCTGCAAAAGCCCCTCCAACTGGGGGACTTTGGAAATTTCCCCGGAGAAAATTATCGTTGGGAGCTTTTTCACGGAATACTGAGCGACAAGGGCCGCACCATCGCTCGAATTGTAGGGGAATTTTTCTATGTTCAAATCAACGCCGTTCTGCTGGAGCACAAATGAGATGGCATCCACATCGAAGCAATCGCGGCATTCTGGAACTGTCAGCACAATCAATGAGATCTTGGGCGCTGCAACTGAGGGCACGGGCGTTACCGTGGATACCTGCACAGTTGGCGTTGGCTGGGGATTATTGATGCCGCCCATTGAGCTCAATAGGAAGTATGCACCGGCAAGCACTGCCAGTACCAGAACAAGAATAATGACTTTATTGAACGTACTTTTGAAATCCATGGTCTCACCTGCGAATTAGGTATTTATCCAAAGATAAGTTTAAAAAATGAGGGAAAACGTTAGCTTCATGGCCTGGGGGAACTTCCAAAGGTCCAGGGAGGTCATGAATATGGAAAATACGCAGCAGGAAATGGCAATACGGAAGATATTAACCAATTCAAAAACAATTGCAGTCGTAGGAATTTCGGCCGACCTCAAACGGGCAAGCAACTACGTTGCAAAATACCTCCAAAAGAAGGGGCATATAATAATCCCAGTCAACCCCAATCTCCAATTCTGGGAAGGGATCGAGTGCTATCCGGAATTGCGATCCATCCCAAAATCCATACAAATCGATGTGGTTGTTGTTTTCAGGAAGCCCGAGTTCTGCGCCGAAATAGCACTTGCGGCGGTTGAAATGAATGCAGGAGTGCTCTGGCTCCAGGAAGGGATAAGGAGCGCCGATGCGGAAAAAATCGCTGGAGCGGCAAGAATGCCCATCATTCAGGACAGATGCATGATGAAGGAGCATCGGAGGCTTTTTGGCGATTGATCGGGTTTAAAGAGATAAGGCCTTACCGGATGGCCATTAATGCCGAATATGCAATCATATAATTCAAAAACAAACGATGAATGCTTAAAGCAATTCCCCTATTTCGCCAATTCAGCTTCAATTGCCTTTGATAGCTGATCTACCGTTTGGGGCCCCACCGCAAGGAACTTCCCGTTGATAAAGAAGGTTGGCGTGCCGTAAACCCCCTCAGCAACTCCGTCATCGAAATAGGAGTTGATTGTCGCATTATATTTTCCGCTATTCACGCATGCCGGAAAGTCGAAATTGGCCGCACCGATCCCTGCCTCCTGCGCGAGCTGGTTCAATGCAGGCACACCCTCCGCCTGTATTTTCCCCTGTTCCTTGAAAAGCAAATCGTGGTATTCCCAGTACTTACCCGCCTCGGATGCGCATTCTGCGGCTATTGCAGCCTCATGGCTGAATGCGTGTCCAGGAAGCGGGAAGGGCTTGAACACGTAACGGAGTTTTGCCATCGATTTTGCGCCCAAATTGTCCGTTATGGGAACATCGTAAATATATTTTTTCAAAATCTCCTCAACTGCGGGTTGCGCTTCCTTGGAATAAGGGCAGGTAAAGCACCCGATTTCAACGAGCGTAACCAACGCGTCATCAGGACCGATGAAATGGTCCCCCAAATTAGCCGGATATGCCGGATCGGGCCGGTCCTTGCTATCGGCAAGGCAGAATTTTCCCTGGTTCGAGCCGAGCGGATCGAAAATGCAAAAGCCCGTCTGACCGGGGCCATTGCAATTCCCGTAGAGGTAGAAATTGTAGGCGGAAACAAGGGAATAGGCAAATGATGCGAAGAATAAGATGACAAAAGCCCAGGATAGGAGGGTAAAATACCTATTCACATATTTAGTTAGATTGGGGGAAATCTTGAATGTACTCGAAAGAATGCCTCGCCGGATCCGATCCTCGAGCGTCCCCTGGCAGGGCTTGAACTGCAAAGTAGTCCAGAAGCACTCCAGCGCCTCCTTAGCAAGAGAGCGGTATTTGGCGCTGAATATGCCAAGGAAGCCAAAAACGAATAAGGCTATGAAGCAAAGTACCATAAGGGATATTCACCGTTTTTTGGTATAAAACGCTATGGGATTAATTAACCATATTTAAAATGCAACAATATTATCCCGCATCCATTTTAAGCCCTTTGCGCTCATCCATGGAAGTTGGAAAATATGGCTTGGAAGTTAATATGCCCTAAAGGCGAATTTCACATAAAATCAATTGACGGATCCAACCTTAAGGATTTCATTCTTGGCGCAAATCCGATATTGACCGGATGAAGCTAAATCAAAAAAGATTCAACTTCTGGTATTTTTCCAAATTCCCTTTTTCCTTATCAGTTATAATTTTGCACGCAACATCCCAATGGAACGCCACCCAGTCACCAACCTTTGCTTCCGGGATGAAATTTAGCCCGCATATTCCGTTGGAGATCGATTTTTCAACGAAATCACCAAATGTTAGTTTGTTTCCCATATTATTGATGGGTCGGTATGAAACGGTAACCGAATTTCCATCATCTCCAATTCCCATTAATTTTCCAAAAGGAACCCTGCAATTATCCGCATTCTCCAGGCTCCACTTGACTTTTCCGGTGATGAATTT
>JBDRDM010000069.1:0-13858 GCA_043820675.1 Microcaldota archaeon | reverse complement strand
TGCAGCTCGTCCATCGTGACTTTCTTGCCCGCCTTGAAATTGTCATAGATCAGCTTTGCGCGCTCCTCCAACTCGCCCATCTTTTCCATCTCCTTCTTCTTCTTTTCCCGCTTGTCCTGCATTCTCCCGTATTCTTCCTGCGCGAAGTGCTCGCCCCGCACCTCCTGAAGCTTCGAGTAGGATTCGTCGGCGTCCTTGCGCTTCTCCCCCAGTTTTTCAAGGTAGTCCGAAATCTTCCCCCTTGCATCATCCGCGCGCTTGTAGGCCTTGAGCATGGCCTCGTGGTGCTTATCCGATTCCTTCGCGTTCATCTCATACGCTTCGTCAAGGGCCCTAAATTCCATGTTCAGCTCCTGCCGGCGCCTTCGGAGATCGTATGCCTTCCTCCTTAGTGGCTGCGCTTTTTCCAATTCCTGCTTTTCCTTGAGCAATTTACGAATTTCCTGTGAGAGAGCATTCTCATCCTTTACGGGCATGCTTTGCGTTTGCAATCTCCACTCCATCTGCTCGACCATGCGCTCGAGCCTTCCAAGCGGGATGCCGCCATCAACCTTATATTTGGCCGCCTCCAATTCGATTGTCTTAAGCTCCACATCGATTTTGCGCGCCTCTTCAATAAGTGCCTTGCGCTTGTCTGATGTTTCCCTTACTTTTGAGTTGAATTCGTCCCTTTGCTTCTTGTGGGCATCGGCCTCATCAAGAAGCTCCCGAAGCCTAGCTATGTTGCTTTGGTTTTCCTCGGCAAGCTTCCTGACCTCCAGGTTCTTTTGCCGGGTCTCCTGCTTCAATTCCTCTACTTCCACCAATTCAGCCATTATCTCCCTAAAATCAGTCCTGCCCACTGGCAGGGGACTCGAGCTCAATTTCCGTAATTATTTCATCAAGTTCCGCGCGCTGCTTTTCAAGGACCTTTTGTATCCTCCTGATCCGTGCCTGCGAGAGCGCGATCTCCCGGTATTTCCGGGAGGCCTTGTTGAAATGTTCCATTGAGAGTGAATTGTATGGCTCTGAGTCCATGCTCATTGAGATATCCTTCAATATCTCCGCAAGCAGGTAATTGGCGGACAGCTTGACCTCCTTTTTGAGCTGGTGGGGCTGCTTGAGGTTCTCCCTTATGATCGAAACGATCCTTGCGTTGGGGAATGGCAATTTGGCCTCCTCGGCCTCATCCACCGCCTCCTCTCCGTGCTCCTCCACAGCTGGGGTTGCAGTTTCTTGTGTTTGCTTAATTTCCTCTTCCTCCAAACTCATAATTACACCAATAGTAGTTGAAAAATAGCGGTATCTATATCGCTTGAAAGCTTTAAAAACAATTCTAAACCGGACCGTGTTTTGGATTGCAGCAATAGGTTTTAAAACTCCAAGAACCTGTCAGCGCATCAGCAAATTATGTCCAGCTCGCATGCCATCCTTCCGCTTTGCAGCCCGTTGTAAATATCCCTCCTTGCCTCGAACCTTGCCGTCCCCATCATTTCAAAGAAATTGCCCTTCATCATTGCGCCCCTGATTGCATTTCCGATTTCCCCTCCTTTTACGTGGAACGCCGTAAGCAGCGGGAATGAGAAATCCCCCGTCACAGCGTTCGCGCCGGACGTCAGGAACGAGTTCACATATATCCCGCGGTCGCATCCTCCAAGCAGGTCCCCCGCATTGCCGGAAATGGAAATGTTGGTAAAAGATGCGGAAGGGGTTGAATTGAACGAGCCCCTAAATGCGTTTCCTGGCGCCATTTTTTTCATCTTCGCGGCCGTGCGCATATCGGAAATGAATCCCGAAACCCGCCCGTTACGGATAAGCGCTAAGGGCTTGCTCCTAAATCCCTCATCATCAAACTCAATTGGCCTTGCACCCTTTTCCATCGATGGCTCATCGATTATGCTAATCCCCCTGCCCGCGAACCTGCCTCCGATCCTCAGCCTTGTTAGCTTTTTCCTTAGTGATTCGGCATTCAGGTTGAATGGCATGAACAATTGGAGGAGGGGTAGCAATCCCCGGATGTCGAATATCACTTCCATCCTTCCGGCTTTTGCGGGGCCCGCATTTGCGGATGCCTTTGCAAATTCCGCTGCTTTCCTTGCCGCATCGGGTGGCGAAAAGGCGAACCTTGCGCTGCTAAGTGAATCATCCGCTTCGGTATCCTTGTAGCTGCATTGCGAAATTGCATAAAAGAAGGTCGATTCCTGGCTGGTTTGGCCGCCTTCCGAATTGGCTATCGTCTTTTTCGTGGTTCCTGAACCTAGGATGTTCTGCACCGGCCTTACCTTTTCTTTCCGGTGCACTTCCAGCATACCTTCCAGTTCTTCAGTTGCCCAATCCTCAAAGTCAAAGGCCTTCCGGTCAAGGAACCTTATCGACGAACCCCGTTTTCCAGGGAAAAAATAATCCCCTTTTTCCTGGAGCCTTCCCAATTTGATGGATTTTTCCACGGCCCCAACAAGTTCGGTTAATGACTCGAAGGAAAAGAAACCCAGGTGCCCGTTCCGGATGGTCCTTACGGCATATCCGTTGTTCCTCACGGCATCCCTTGCATGTATGCTTGCGCCCTCCGCGGAAAAGACCCGGGCATGGTGGGCCTCCGAATACAACTCTAGCGCGCATCCAAACTTCCTGCCCAATGAGGCGATTTTTCCCTCCTCCATCATCAAAGCCACCGGCAGCATATTTAAACCAAAAGACCGTTGAATTTATTGCGGGGAATTTAATAAGGCGCCGCGTGCGGGTTTGGGACTGATGAGCTTTCTGGAAGCAAAGAATCTCACTAAGATTTACGAAGAGGACGGCAAGCTCTTCACTGTATTGGACAATATTTCCTTTTCATTGGAGCGCGACGAATTTGTCGTGATCATCGGGCCTTCGGGCTGTGGGAAGACGGTGCTTTTGCATTTGCTTGCGGGAATCGAGCAGCCCTCTGCTGGCGTTGTAACATTCGAGGACCAGCCAATAGAAGTTAGCAATCCGCGCGTCGCATCCGTTTTCCAGACGTTTGCGCTCTTTCCCTGGCTCACTGTTGAGCAGAATGTGGAGCTTGGGCAAGAAGCGCTAAAGGTTCCGGAGGATAAGCGGCGCGAGATCGCACAAAAGTTCATAAGGGTAGTTGGCCTTGAGGGTTCCGAAAATGCGTATCCCCGCGAGCTTTCCGGGGGCATGAAGCAGCGGGTCGGCCTTGCACGGGCGCTTGCCGTCGAACCCGCCCTCCTAGCAATGGATGAGCCGTTTTCCTCCCTTGATACGCTCACGGCAACAACGCTTAGGGAAGAGGTGCTCCAGTTATGGCTGGACAAGGCCCTTCCCCCGGAGTCAATAATCATGGTCACCCATAACATCGAGGAGGCGGTATACCTAGCTGATCGGGTGCTGGTCCTTTCCAAGGCGCCGGCAAGGGTCATGGCGCAGTTGAAGATTTCCCTGCCAAGGCCCCGCGACCGCAAAAGCGAGGATTTCCTGAACAATGTGGATAAGCTGTATTCGCTTTTAACCTGAAGGGGGATAGGGAGCGGGGCATTATGGGTATGCTGGGTTGCCCGGGACCTTGGAGTGGAGTGGTCTTAGCCTCAAATTCGAGTAATTTTATGGTAATTGTTGAATTTCTGTGCAGGGCGATTTAAATACATGAGAATCCTTTTAAAGCAGATTTCGCATAAGTTGGAAAGGGGCAAACATTGAAGCTTACTGACGTTTACGCCAGTTTATGGTAGATTCTATATGTTGACGTTGCCGGATGTTGGCATTTCAAAGGTCATTGGCCTTATGGAAGTGCTCCATGACCATGGGAATGCCGATGAGACCGTAAGGCTCGCAGAGGAGCTTAGCCTTGATGTGGAAACGCTCCTGCCGGTCATCGAGGCAGGCGAAATGCTCGGGTTCATCGAGGTCGCAAGCGGGAAGATCACCCTGACGGATAGCGGCCTTAAGCTGATAAACGGCAAGATCCTAGAGCGTAAGGAGGCCATCCGGGAAAAAGTTGCCGGCCTTGAGCCCTTCAAGCGCGTTTTGGAGCTCCTTCGAGGAAAGAAAAGCGGCAAGGTCCAGCGGAAATCGCTCCAAAAGGCGCTTCGGCTGGAACTATCAAAGAACCAGGCCGATAAGACCCTTGCAAAGATAATCGAATGGGGTAGGCACGCAGACCTCATCGGCTACAACAGCGATTCTGACGAGCTTTTTTTGCAGCAGCAGCTCTGATCCACCCACCTTCTAATCAACTAACTTGGAACTAATCATTGGTTATGCCTATCCCATTTCCGCTCCAAACGCCTTGTTTATTATTATGGCCCCGAAAGGAGTTGCCCAAAATCTGGATATTGGGCAAATTGCAACCCTTGGCAACCACTTTTTTTGCAAAGCTGCACTCAAAGGAAGGCTTAAATTCGCCAAGGCATTGATATTGCTATCCGATGCTTAATGCTCGCATTAGCAGGTGATTTTCAATGGAAAGGTCGCTGGTTTTGCTCAAGCCCGATTGCCTCCAACGGGGGCTTATCGGCAATGTAATTTCGAGGTTTGAAGGCAAGGGCCTAAAGATAATTGGCCTTAAGATGATGCAGCTGGATGACCACCTTTTGGATGAGCACTATTCCCATTTGAAGGAAAAGCCATTTTTTTCAGGCATCAAATCATTCATGAAGAGCGCTCCCGTCGTGGCCATGGCTCTAGAGGGCCTGGAATGCGTTGAAGTGGTGCGCGGCATGTGCGGTCCCACGAATGCAAGGAAGGCTCTTGCAGGTACTATAAGGGGCGATCTTGCCAGCTCAGTCCAAAGCAACATAGTGCATGCTTCCGACAGCATCGAAACCGCCGGGAAAGAATTGGATAGGTTCTTTGGGAAGGATGAACTTTTCACTTACACGAAGGCGGATCTTGGCCTTATTTATTCCCCGGATGAGCAGAATGGCTAGAACTGAAGTGTCCGATGCCGTGCTCGGAAGGGTCTGGGGCATCCAGCTAGAAGGGGCTTTGGAGCATCCCTACCACCATCTCCGGCATCAGCGCGTTTTTTGCGCATTCAATGCGATCACGGATGCCCTGGTCCAATTCAAGCAGGGCGAATTCGAAAAGCAGCTTTTAAGGTGCGATCTTCCTTCAATAACCTTGCGGGTAGCCGATTTTTCACCGACTTCGATCCATAATCGGGAGGATTTCTTTTCCGTCTTCCTGCGCCAATTCGCATCCGGGAAGGCAGTTGAACTCCCAAGCTACAATCCGCGCCTCTTCGAATGGTTCAGGATGAACTTTTCGGAAAGGATCCGCATGGGCGGCCAGGCGGGAATCATAGCAAACCAGCTTGCTCAGTTGGGTGTGAACACGGTCTGCTATTCGCCGATACTCTCAAAACCACAATCCCGCCTCTTCTTCAAGAAAAACGTATACTTCCCTGTTTTCCATCATGATAGGTTGGTGTTCAAAAAGCCGAAGGCTGCATACTCCGAAACGGATCCAACAAAGGTAAATTGGATTTTCGAATTCCGCAAGGGGGATCGCATGCGCATCGGCAGGAGGGAAATAATTTCCCCGAGGGCGAATCGGATCATCGTCGCATCAAGGCCCCCGGAATACAAACCCCTCTTCCCGGATTTGATGGAGCCCCATCTGGAGCACCTTGGCAATTCATTCGACGTGTTCTTCCTGGCGGGTTTCCAATCCTTCCAGAGGCGCATGGGCGGAATCAATTTCCGCCACCACATTCGCAAGTTGGCATTCCAGCTAAAGCAGCTCCAGAAAAATCCGCACGCCCGCATCCATCTAGAGTATGTGGCGATCCACGATCCCATCCTGGATAAGGCGATATATCCCTCAATCCTCCACCTTTTCGACAGTTTTGGCATCAATGAGGTTGAAACAATCCATTTCCTCAAAAGGATCGGCGAACGCCGCCTTGCAGCGGAATTTGAAGAACGCGAAACGCCAATGAACTATTACCGCGGGATACGGCAGCTTTTCCATAAGTTCGGTCTCAAGAGGCTGCATGCGCATACTCTGGGCTATTTCCTCCTACTGCTAAGGAAAGACTATATTGGAAGGAGATCGCCGGAGGAATTTGCCGACTCCTTGCTTTTTGCCTCGCGCGTTGCGGATGCGCGGGCATTTTACGGAAGGGCGCCCTTTTATTCCGATCTCCAAAAGCTCTCCCACCTGAAAATTTCGGATTTGGGGCTCAGCGCACTTAGGCAGATGGCTAATGAACTATATGGCAATTCGGATGAGGCGCGCCACTTCCTGCTAAACGGCATCCACGACGCAGGCGACCACTACCTGATAATGATCCCAACGGCTATCGTAAAGCCCAAGGCGACGGTGGGGCTCGGGGACACCATCAGCAGCGTTGCGCTTGCCAGCGAGCCGTTTTAGTAGGCTGAATATATTAGCGATGGTTGTTTGGGAACTGACCTGGCCTATTTTCCCTTTTCTTTTGGCATTAGCTGATTTCTCATCCTCCGCCGGAAACAAGGGCAAGGCAGCTTTTCTTCAGGAACAGGTTCTCGATGTCAAGGCAATACGTCCCGTTCTTATGGGACGTGCCGTAATCGTGTATGCATTCGTCTATTGCAAGGCTGGCCGTGAGCCCGTAGCAGATGGTGACATTGTTGTTCTTCTGGGCCATGTAGGTGGAGCAATCATCCCTCGTGGAATTTGCGGCAATGAGGCTGCAGTAGCTTAAATCCCTCTTGCGCTCCATGAAATAATAATAGCAGGAATCGGCCATGCTCGAATTGCCGGCAATGCTCCCGCAAATTCCGCCCTCCCCTAAAAGGCGCGCGATCCTGTCAAAGCAGTTGTTGCGTTTAATTTCCCCTTCAATTTCGGCGCAGAGCAGGTGGCTTCCCGTAGCTTCCGAGAGCCTATCAAAGCACTCGTCCTTAAGGTACGTTCCCATCCTTGCACAGATGGTGGAATCATTTGCGATTATCGCATTGTAAATCAGGCAATCGTCCTTGAGGATTTTATTCGCAGTCCTGTCGCAAAGGCTCGCATTTCCTTGCCTTATCCCGGAATTTGAAAGGCATGCATCTGCATTGCTCCTGTTTGCAATCCCTAGGCAGAACTCCGCATTCGCGCTAACAAATGCAAGATCCAAAAAGCAGCCATCCCTTTGATTCGGGGATAGCCTGTAGCAATCAATTGCTGGCGCTTGCCCTTCCTGAAAGCCTTCGAAGCACGCAATCCTACGGCTAAATCCCGAAACGTTGTCGCAAAGCCCGATTTTATTCGTTGAATTCGCAATAGCCATGAAGCACCCGTCCCTTATCGCGGTATTTTCGATGATATTGCACCCACCCGCATCCTTCCTTCCAATCGAGCCGTTGGAAAAGCAGCTATCCCTTTCCGATGAATGGTTTGCTAGCAATGTGCAATCTACAACCGTGCGGTTGCCTCCAGTTTGGTTCAAGGATGCGTTCCCCGATGCATTAGCGGCATTGCCAGAATCAGTGGGCGGCGATGTGCAACCGAGAAGGAGCGCTACGCAAAACAATAATACGAGTGCATATTTCATCTTCCTGCACGCTCAAAGTAATTTCAGCTTTCCGGTCACCGCATCGATCTTTCTTTCCTCATCGGGGCCGATCACAAGGGCGGTAATTGTCCCCGCCTTTATCTGTGTGTAGCCGGCATCCCGGATGAGTACGGCAACAAGCCCCTTGCTTGCCGCATTTTTTTTCAAATCCGTTAATTCCCTTTCGGTCTTGACCTTAACGACAATTTTCTTCTGACCCTGCCGCCACCACTCTTCCGCTTTTTCGGGGTTCCGCACCGCGGTTTCGATGTAGCCCTCAACCGATGCGTGCGAAGCTTGCGCTGCGATCTTGCCCTTCCCCATCTCCAGATCCGTCCTGATCACGATTGCTTGCTTGAACATTTCCAATACCGACCTCAATTACAAACATCAAAGAGCATTTGGCGGCCATTCATAGGTATCCAGTTGTTTCCCCCTTTATATATTTGAGCGCTTTTTCGCCCTCCACATCGACCCCGAGCTTTGCGAAGTATTTCAAAATATTGAATACGTCGTTGTTAAGGAACATATCCGCATCCGGGTGGTGGGTCAGGACCGCCTGGCCAACATCGATGATCCAGGGCATATCCGCAAGCCAGATGATATTGAATTCGCTCAAATCCACATGCACTAGCTTTGCCCTATGCATTTTCCTCATATCCTCCAATATCAGCCCTAGCGTTTCTTTGGGGTTTCCGATTTCCGCATCCTTGAGGAGCTCTCCTGGAACGCCATCCTCCCCTAAAAATTCCATCACCACCACGTTCTCCTTGTGCTTTAGGGGTTTTGGAACCCGAACACCAGCTTCCTTACACAGCTTAAGGTTTGCATATTCCTTCTTTGCGAAAATCTTAACAAGGCCCCTTTTGCTCTTCGGCACCGAAAAGCGCTTGTCGCCCTCAAGGTATTGCGTCCTCCTCTGGAAGGATGGGCCCTCGAATTTGAAGATTTTTACCGCCATGAATTCCAATCCATCCTCCTTCCGCTTCGTTGCCCTGTAGACGGCCGCCTCCTTGCCGTGCTGTATTGGGAAATCAAGCGAGGAAAACACTCCCTTGTACATGAGCTCCTTTAGCGTTCGGATGGTGATGTCGTCAAAGGCCCTCTCCGAGAATTTGAGCTGGTGCTCTTTAAGCATCTTATCGCTCCTCTCCGGGCGCTTCCTCGTGCTCATTTTCATTGCCATAAACTTTTCATCCTCCCCGTAGACTGATTTTTTCCATGTAAATTCTCTGCATCTCCAAAGCGTCATTCTCGATTTCAGGCGATTCGCAGATTATCGTTCCCGAGCAGTTCTTTTCAATCAACGCTCCTGCAAGCAATTCGAAATCCGGCGATTTCGAGGAGATTGGCAAATGGTTCCTTTCCCCCTTTTCCGTAAAGGCGATCCCCTCGAAATGGATGTGCAGTGCCTGGAGGTATTCCTTCCCGAACGATCCTACCTTTTCCAGCACGTCGGAGAAATCCTGCTTCCTTTTCAAGCAACCATTCCCCCTTGCGTGCAAATGCCCAAAATCGATGCAGGGATTGACCTTCCCTATCCCGAATTCATTTGCAATTCCGAAGTTTTCCTCGATCGTGCCGAATTGTGCCCTTTTCCCCATGGTTTCGAGTGCTATTGCAGTATTGGCGATTTTGCTCCTTTCCATTTCCTCAAGGACCATTGCAATCTGCACCCTCATTTCCTCGAGGGCTTGCCTTTTTTCCAATTTGCCGTAAAATGCGGGATGCACCACAATTCTCCTTGCTCCCGCAATGCTCCCTATCCTGCAGCTGTCGATTATGCGCTTCCTGCTCGCATCACGCTTTGGTTTTTCCTCCGAAAGCAGGTTAATGTAATATGGTGCATGGATTGAAAGTGAAACCTTGCTTTTTTCTGCCGCCTTCCCAACTTCCCGGGCCTTTTCCTCCTTCATCGAAACGCCGTGCACGAATTCCATCTCGAGCGCCTGCAGCCCAAGATCGGAAACGTCCTTGATTCCCAAGACCGTATCCCTTTCCTTGAGCCTGAGCGGAATGCCTGCAGTTCCGAAAATCATGCCCATGTGCATTCCCTTCTGGTTTTAGGATTATTCCGGAACAATAATAAGCGCACTTCGGCCATTCCGATTCCCTTTGGATTGAAAACGACGTTCATAGCCCCTGCCCCTGCCCCCATTCCATCCCCAATTACTGCCCCGAATTTTAAATAGACTCGTTTTTCGCATCCATGCCAATTCCCGCCCTTTCAAGTAAAGGTATTTAATCTTGACTGGGGATGAGTTTACCGAAAATATACATGGTCTCCCTCAAATACCTTGGGCATTCCGCCTTCGAAGCGCAGTTTGGAAACAAGACCGTATTGTTCGATCCTTGGCTTGACCTCCGGCCCAAAGAGGAGAGGCTGATTCCCCCGGCGCACACGGCCGAGGAGATCCGTTCTGCTGATCTGATCCTTATTTCCCATGAGCATTTCGACCATTTCGATCCCGCAGACGTAAAGCGCATCTATGAGCGCACGTTTGCGCACATCGTTGCCCCCGAGCCGGTTTTTGAAAGGCTTTCCCTTCCCGAAAATCGCAAGGTTGTCGCATACGTCGGGGATGAGTTCAGCTACCAGGGCTTTGACATACGGGTTGTGGAAGCGCGCCATCCCCAATCCTCATACCCTGTTGGGTACATCGTTTCCGATGGCAGCCAAAGCATCTATTTTGCGGGCGACACCTATGATTTTTACGGCCTTTCCAAAATCAAGGCGGATATCGCCCTGCTGCCAATTGGGGGCACATACACCATGGATATTATCGGAGCCCTCTCCGCTCTCCAAAAGATGCGCGTATCTCATGTAATACCCATGCATTACGGCACATTTTCAAACATCCGCGCCGATCCCCACGAATTCCGGAAGAAGGCGAAGATGGACTCGAAGGCGCAGGTGCATGTGCTGGATCTTGGCGAGTCAATTGAGCTCTAGTTGGTTTTGCGGGATATTTGGGAAAAATAGATTATTTGCTTCTTTATTTTCTCCAATTAGCTCCTAGAACCTATAATCTTCAGGCTTTTTCTTCGTGCGCTTGGTCGGAAAGCTCAAAAACCAGATTATTACGATGATCCCAATAGCCAAAAGCACGGTTGTTTGCGAATCCAGGAAATCTCCCATACGGAATTTACACCACGCCCCTTATTTTTAAGCTATCGGCGGGCCCTTCCCGAACTGCTGGTTGCGATGCATAGGTAATTTAAACCCCGAATTCTTTTTCTTTGCATGCAGCAGCCACGCAAGGAGGATAGGATGCAAAGGAAGGGGCCAATAAAAGCGCTTATGCCCTATAAGCCGGATTACACCAGCTGGATGATTGCTGCGCTTGTGATAATTGCGATAATATTTATTGGCTTCTACCTATTCCAATTCCCCCAGAAAACGGACAATCCTCCTATCCCAACGATTGCGGCAACTTCCACACCAACACTTGCCCCAAGCCCGACTCCAACAAGGGCTGTTTCAATTGAGCCATCCGAGGAACCTGTCCCTACCCTTATCCGCAAGGAATATTCAAAGTGCGGCGAGATATCCTCGAGCATGGTGCTCCAAAACGACATCGTATCCGACGGCACATGCTTTACCGTGAAATCGGAGGATGTCACGATTGATTGCAACGGATTTAGGCTTTCCGGAAAGGGCAAGGAGAATTCATCTGCGGTCATTTCACAATACCCGGGCACGGTCGTGAAGAACTGCTACATCTCCGATTTCGAATTGGGGGTACGGTTCGATTCGGCCGATTCAAGCTCTGTTGAGGCCAGCGAATTTGCCAACAATGCTGGCGGCGTCCTCGCCCAGCTTTCCAAGGGCATCAAAATAACCGGGAGCCAATTCTACAACAACACCGAGGGTGGAATCATCCTCTACAGCGTTTCGGACAGCGAAATTTCCGACAATTTCGCCGACAACAGCAAAAAATACGGCATCCAGCTGGTAGGATCCGTTGGCAATATCATCCAAGGGAACCAGCTCTACCGCAACAATTACGGCCTGCAGGTTTCGAACTCCAACAACAATATCATTAAGGCAAACAACGTCAGCTACAATTCGGCGGGAATCAAGGTGACTTCGAGGTCCCGTGGCAATACAATCGAGGGCAATTACGTTTATTCAAACAAGGGAGTTGGGCTGCATGTGCTGGATTCCTTTGAGACCGTGATTTTCGGCAATACCGTGATCGGAAATGAGTACGGAATCAATGTCCTAGGTACGGTCAACGTCATTGAGGGCAACTTCGTTTGCGGCAACAGCATCATCGATTTCTACTGCGAGACGCCCCAGAACTCCACTGGGAATACCTGCACGCAACGCACGACGGTTTGCGGCTTCAACTGCGCCCGGATGTGCCCCTGATTTTACTATCAGTTTCCTTTGCGAAAGGATGAGGCGGCGATGAAAATGCCCATAATGGATGATGATTTTGCCGAAGCCGATGCGCAACCAAGGCGCACCGTTTGCGACCTTTGCGGCTCACCCATGTACAGGTCCGGCGGCTGCCATATCTGCACCAAATGCGGGCAAAAGAAGTGCAATACGGACCTCACATAAGACCCAAGGGGGAGATCCCCCCTAGTTCTTATCAACTGCCCAAACCCCCCATAAGTATATTGTAAAACAATTCCTGCAGGATTATTTTATCTTAGCGATTCCCAGAGCATCTCCTCCCTTGAATTTACCTCGATGCCCTTGTCCGATATCGTGAATGGGTGGACGCTCTTGTCATTGTTCGTTCCCCGCATCTTGCGAACGAACATTGCCCTGTGGGGCGGGAAGAAATACATGAGCACAACGCCATCGCAAAGGAACTCCTCCACCCCGAACCTCGAGAGCTCGTCCTTTTTCCCGCCAGTCTCGCAAGTCAAAAGCGTGGTCACATCCATTTTCCGGAGCTCTTCTACGAGATTGTACATGGCATACCTTATTTTCGTGACATCGTCAAGCCAAAGGGAGAATGCGGTGATGGAATCGATCACGAGCCTCTTCACCTTCATTTCCCGTGCCTTTTCCAAAATCCGCTGCGTCTGGCCCTCGATGTCGTCCTTCATCGTCGCCGAAGGCTCGAACTTGTAGATTTTCAGCATGTCCGCCTTTTCCAGCGGCAAAAGGTCCCATTTGAAGCGCTGCATGTTCCACCACATGTTGTGCGGGCCCTCCTCTAGGGTAATGTACGCCCCCTTCTCATTATAGAGCTTCGCGCCGTTGTAGAGGTATTGCATGCAAAGAATGCTTTTTCCGCAACCCGGGCCTCCGGATATCAGTATGGACGAGGTTTCGGGGAAACCCCCCTCGATCAGTTCATCCAATCCGGGCACTCCCGACTTTACTCTGTTCATCGCTTTCACTTAAAATTTGGGTTTCCGTATCCTTACCTTGAGCACCATCAGCATGGCCGCCAGAATTAATGCGTAAGGGGACAGTTCCCGAAGAAAATGGAATATTGCAATGACGAAAATCGCAGCGGCCGGGATGGGCAGGCCAAAGTATACGCCCTTCTCCTTTTGGATGTTGTATGCCGCAAGCCTTACAAGGCCCGCGCACACATAGCATATTGCGAAAACAAGAGTCAAGGGCGTGTAGTTTGCAGAGATGACGATTGCCGCGGGCGCTGCGCCAAATGAAATTGCGTCCGAAAGCGAATCGAGCTCCCTGCCAAAATCGTTATCCTTCCTGGTCTCCCTTGCCACCTGCCCGTCAAGGTAATCGAATATCGCCGAAATAACAACGAAAACCATCGCTGCTAGCGTGTTCGATGACAGCGCGTAATATATGGCCATGAACCCAGAGGCGCCGTTTGCCAATGTAAGGAAATCCTTCGCCTCCAGCGATTCTACGGCATCGTGGAACATGATGGTGATAATGCTCGGGGCATTAAAAAGGCTTATTGGTCGTTTTGAAATCGTTATAAAGCCCTATACCGATAATTTAGATGGGTCTGCGGAATACATGAAAGTTCTGCAAGGGCTTGTATCTGAACCTTTTCTTTCTCCTTCAGAAAGAAAAGCCCTCCGGAAAAGAAAGATGGCAATTTGAGGACATGATTGGAAAGGTTCGGAAAAGAAGCTCAGCCTGGTCAAGAGCGCCAACTGACCTTTTTCTTTCTTCCGAGAAGGAAAAAGCCCCACGGAAAAAGAAAGAGGGCTTTTGCTTCGGAAAATGAAAAGGCCGGCGCGTAAGTCTTATACGACGATATTGCATCCGCAATATTCGACTAGGGGAACTGGATGTCCCGGGAAGCCCCTTTTTCTTTCCCGAAAGAAAAAGGCCCTTGGGTTCAAAAAGAAAGGGTCTTTGTTTCGCGAATTAGGAAAAATCGGCTCGAGAATTCAAATCCCGGCAGGCCCATTTTATTT
>JBDRDM010000068.1:0-6602 GCA_043820675.1 Microcaldota archaeon | reverse complement strand
CCTGAGGACGTCGTGGTTGGAGCAAACCTCGCGGCCGTACTTGGAAACCTTGCGTATAAGACACAAGCAGTGCAGATATTGAACACCGACAAGCTCGGGACTTCCGCAACCGGAGGCACTCTGGATGATAAGGAAGTGGGCTTGACCATAACGACACCCGGAGTCAACCCCGCAACCGCCTACGAAATGAAGGCGTATGTTGAGGACGACCTGGACTTCTCCGTTGACAGCAACAGGAGCACCGGCCAGACCTCGAGGTTCCAACCCGGCGTAACTTCGTTTGGAACCGGCCTTGGACCCAAAGTCATCACAAAAGATTTGACGTCCATCGTAGCGCCCGCGGCAGGCATGCCATCAGATGGCAAGATCACCTACCCGAAGGGCAGCACCAACACGAAGGAAGAGCAGAAAGTCTATGCATTCGCATACGTCAAGTATGACGAAACCGCAAGGGCTGTACAGGCACAGTATGTAAAGACCGGCTACGAAGTCGTCTTTTCCGATCCTATACCGATCTGCCTCGACACTTCGAAGGGAGCAACCCTGTGCACTACCGACAGTGACATGCTAAAGAAGGGCAATGTCGAGATCTCGTTCCTTGGCGACAAGTGGACGATCTTCGACTACACTGCAGCCACAATAACTAACAGTGTGACTTCAGTAACCCTCGGAAAGCAAATCACGAGGAAGGAATCATTCAACATCGACGAGCAGGTAACGACCCAGGAAGGGTATGTCATCACCTTGAAGGACTTGTCAGCGTTCTCCCCACAGAGGGCGCAATTCGACATCACCGACAAGGACGGCGTACTCGTCAAGAGGCTGTACCTTGGTGAGGGAGACTCCTCGACTATTACGGAAGCGAACAATATCGTCGTAACAGTCAACAAGGTCTTCCCCGGAGCATTCGCGAAGCAAGGCATTGCCGACGTTTCGCTCTACTCCAGCCAACTCGTTCTGAATAACGGTGCTGAAGTATCTGGTGGCGATTCCCACGATAAATGGTATTCCAACATCGTAAACGCGACCGTTGGCTCGACCCAGGGAATCTCCAAGATCCAGCTCTACAACAACCTCGACCAGACATACAAGAACCCACTCTCCCAGACGTTGGTCCCAGGCGAATCCATTGAGATAATCAAGGGAATGCCCGGCTACAAGCTCAACTTCCTCGGATTGGAGGCTGTCGACTATGACACCCTGTCATTATCTATCTATAAGGCATATTCTCTCTATTTAGATGATGGTGCAAGCATTTCCGCAAACGTACTTGGCGTAGTTTCCGGAAAGAGCAATGCCTTCCAGTATGGAAGCAGGTCTGTCAACGATGCGTACATATTGCTTGAGGGAGCAACTGGCAATTCGACTATACATCCGGCAGGTGAAGTATTCTACATAAACGCCGCCGGCGCATACACAAACGCAAGCACGACCATGGGGCAGCTCACGTATTACTACTCCTCGGAGGAGAATGCGGTGCTGTTCTTAAACACCTCCTACAACCACACCGGCGCCGGATATCATGTCTTGATATCCATTCCGGAACTTACCGAGACCAACAACGGCACTTCGGCAACAGCGGCAAGCAACTTCCACCTGAACCTGCTCTACGATACGACCCTTGACCAGTTCGTCAACACGATCGGCTCGACTACCGTCGATAAGATCGGTTACGACAACGGGGTTCCAACAGGATTCCAGGCCAGCTCAGTTGCCAACATTGCATCGAAGGATCCGAAGTTCACGACTCGCAGAGGCAACATCTTCACGGGCATCGGATCGACATCGGCGACCATCAGCTATGCGAAGAAACTCGCACAGGCAAGGTTCACCCTGACGACCGGCGCATCCGGAACATCCGGATCCGGCTCCGACGCGGCAGTCATCCTGAAGGAAGGCGACCCCTACACAATAGGCGGCGGCTACTCCCTCATGGTCGACTCGATCACCGCGACGATAGCAGGCGGAGATGCTGGTGACATAACTGGCATCGACGAACTCGCGCCATCCGTAAGCGAAGCGGCAGTTGTCACGGCACTGAACACGGCATCGAACCCGTTGGTAGTATTGGACTCGCAAGCGTCCGACACCGCTAACCTGATCGTTGTTGGTGGGCAGATCGTGAACACAGTCGCGAACGCGGCTGGGGTCAACCTGAAGACGGGCGATCAGCCTGAGGTCATGGTTTACGGCACCACGAAGCTGGTTGTTGCAGGATACTCTGCAGCGGACACTTCCGAGGCCGGCAACGCCCTGATCAACTGGTTGAATGCAAACAGGGACTCTGTAAGGGGTTAGATACCCCCCTTTTCTTTTCTTTTCTTTTTTTCTTTTTATTTTTCCTTTTTTCCTGATTCTAAATTTTTATTGCCATAATGGAATTTGGCTTTTGAATTCTGGGCATTTCGATCTATTCTTTTCCTAGTAGCGCTCCTTGTTTTTGCAGTTACCTTTAAATTCAATCCCTCCCTTTCCCTACTTATCAATTTGAGGGGTGTTTTGGATGAAAGGAGCATTATTTATAGGCTTACTGGGAATTTTCCTGCTTTTTGGCTGCCTGCAAGGCCAGCCTCCGGTTGTTTCCCCTACCCCAAATCCTTCCACGGCACCTACGGTTGAGGTGCAAACAACCCCCTCAACTCAAGCAACAGCCGGCCCTACGGCTACTGGTGAGTGCACCAAGCCCGACCTCAAGTTCGGCGAGGTTGTAGTTCCGGAAAAGGCTACTACATACGGCTCTTCATATGACATCGGCGCAGAAGTGATGTTTGAGAAAGGAACTTGCGAAGGCGCGCCATCATCCGCGGCAGTTGGTCTATATGACGGGAATCGGAAGATCACGGAATTCACCATTGATGCCCTTCTAGCAATTAATCCCGTCACACTCAAATTCTCGACGGACCAAACGCGCGATTACAATCTCGAGCTTAAGGTTTCGGCTCCCTATTTCGAGGATGAATCGGACGTCACCAACAACAAATATCCCTTCAAACTTGTTTCCGAGCCATTTGGCTTCTTTGAGGATGTTTCGGGAGATAGCAATTTCGAAATCACCTCCACTTCCACAAGGGCGCAGGCATTCGAACTCAAGGATAAGCTCATCGTAAAGGAGATCTACGTCCTGCTGAAAAAGTCCTCCTCCGAATACCAGACCTTTGATATTTTTGCCGAAATCCGGCCCGATGCAGCTGGCAAGCCTTCAGGCTCCAATCAACTGAGCCTTTCAACCGGCTATTCGACAATTCCGATGGATTTCGAATGGGTGGAGTTCTCGACCCCGCAGAAAACGACCCTACAGCCCGGAAAATATTGGCTGGTGCTGCGCACCATAAACATGAAGCCCCCAGTCTTGGTGCACATGATCCCGGTCGCCACTTTCGGGAAGCCCGAATTCTCAATGAAAAGCGAGAGCAGTGCGCCCTACCTCTACGACTGGAAGACGCATACCGAGGGCGTATTCAATTTCAAGCTCAGCAACAACCAGCCAGTGCCCCTTGTTGATTACGACCAGCCCTCTCCAACCGTAAGGCCAAGCACGGATTTCGATCCCTACAGTGCCGTCTGATTTTTAGGGTTTTTTTCCTTTATTTTTTAATGACCAACCCAAGGGGGGGCATATCCCCAACCCCAAGGGGAACTGCGTTCCCTCGGACTACGCGAGCAGTCCGCCGCGAGCGTACTGCAGATCACAAGGGGGATCCTTCCCCCGCCGCGGATGTCCGGATGCCCAAACCCCCCTCTTGGGCAAGAAATCCCACTGCTTCAGATGCGGGATGAATTGTTGGGGGTTGCTAAGGGGGAACCATTTTCAGATATAACCGTAGAAACCCACGCCTTTAGGTGTGGGTAATTCGTGGTCCCGGTGCAAGCTTGGGGGAAATGTAAATTAGCCGCAATCAATAATTTTGTTGAGAAATCTCAGTGCTTCCCCCCCCCACCTACAAACGGTTATTTCACAGCTTTCAACGTCTGCAGCGCATCCTTTTCGCTCTTCTGGTTAACAATGACCCCCGTTCCAAGTTCAACGCCCGCCCAATAGCTGCTTCTTGGGTAAATTTCAACATGGAAATGCGACTTCTCCCCCTTGGGCGCATTATGGTAAACAATATTGTAGTCCTTCACAATGAAATGCACCCTCCGGATGCATTCCTTCATAAGCTTCATCATGTGCAGCCCCTTTTCCTCATCAAGCTCAAGGATGCTTGAAACATGCGCCTTGGGAATGATCCATATCTCGTTTGCGAACCTTGAAAATGAGGGGCAGATGGCGCTGAAATGGTCGTTATCAAGCAGGAGGTTTTCGGCCTCCTTTGAAAGCAAATCGCATATGGGGCATTTTCCCTTCTTTTCCGCCTCCTTGACGCTGCTAACTTCCCTTGCGATCATTTCCGGCACGAATGGGAACGAAAGGATCTGGGCATGCTCATGTTCAATGCTTGCGCCCGCATTGCGTCCGTGGTTCTTGAACAAATGCACGTACTTGGCAGTATCATCCTGCATGAGCGCTTCGAACCTGTTCTTGTATGCATCGAAAACGAATTTCAGCTGCAGCTCCCCAAGCTCGTGGAAAAGCTCCTCGTGCACGTCGCTTTCGACGATCACTTCGTGCCTTCCAAGCGCGTACGACACGGAATTCACGGAATTCAATTCCACATACTTCCCTCCGGTTCCAACAAGCGCAAATACGTTCTCGAACGCCCGCACCCGCCAATCCTTATCCGAAGGCATGGCAAAGCTGGATGGGGGCGTTGTGTGCTCTGCGCCCTTGCAAAACGGGCAGCTGACCTCCCTTCCATATATTACGGGCCGCTTCGCACGGTCGTTTGCGATGATTACGATGCCATCCTTCAGGGCATCCCTCCGAAATTCGAGGACCATGTACGGATTAGCCGATCCGCCTTTTAAAAACTATGGAGGTTTTTTTCTCCTATGGGTTTTGCATCCTGAAATGGGCAAAAAGGCGTGTTTGAAATAACAGTGGCATCGGGTGATCGTTTTTGTTCCAATGGGCTGCCTGGGCTTTGAAAAAATGTGCAATCCATTCCGTTTGATGTGCGAGTAGGGGGCGCTATGCCAATATTTTGCTAATTTTTATTTCAACTTCCCTTCCCAGGAATGCCCCCGCCCGGGCTTCGAGTGCTTTCAGTCTTTTTTGGCTTTCCGTTTCCTTTTCCTCGTTTTCCTTTTTGGCTCTTGATATCTCGGCCCCCAATTCCTCTTCCTCCTGCCGGATTTTACGGAACTCTGCGACCTTCCTTTCCGCATCCCCAATGGCGCTTTCAAATTCCCGGCGGCGTCCTTCCGCCGCTTCCAATTTCACCAATATCCCTTCCGTTTCTCCCTCCTTGATTTTCCTAAGTATTTCAAGGTGCTTTGCCTTGTCCTTTTCCCCCTCCTCTATTTTTCCCTCCATCAGCATTTTTTCCAATTCCGCGCAAAGTGATTTCAGCGCCGGGAGGGCTTTTCCATCGTTCCTCATCGCCGCAAGATGGTCATCTGCCATCCCGGCAGCGGCCAATGTGTGCTTCTTATCGATTGCGATCCTTTCGAATTTCCTCAAGGGGCGCCCAAGTGGCAGCATCAGTGAGGCGATTTCCGTCTTCAAATGCGCGATCTCCGAATCCATTTCCGAGCTAGCCTTTTGCAGTTCCTCCAATTTCTTGCCTGCAGCCTCCTCTTCCTTTTTTTCGTGGCCCTCCTTCTTTTCCGCCCGTTTCATCAAATTCAATTCCCGCTCCCTTTCCGCGGATGCCACTGCAATCGCGCCTTCAGACTCCTTTATTCCCCCAAGGATTTTCTGCGCTTCATTGAAATGCTTTGCATTCCCGGAAATCGCCTTCCCAAGTTGGCCTTCCGCTTGCGCAAGCGCCCTTATGGGTTCGCCAAGCGCCTCGAACTCCTCCTTGTAGAAATGCATCAAGTACCTGTTGTCGGATGTGATTTTGGTTAATTGCGCCATGGCCGCAAGCGTCCCTTCATGAAACTTTGAAATTCCAGGGAAATCTGCCCTTTCTGGCCTTACCGTGCCTTCGAGGATTTTGGGTATCCTTGCGAAATAATTTACCTTCATTTGCTTTGCGATTTTCTCATATTGCGGGTTTTCCGTTTGGATCGGCTTTTTCGAAAGCGCTTCCACGGCCGCACCAATTTCTCCGAAGAGCCGCATGATTTCAGAAATTGCAACCTTCGAATCCTTGTAAAACGGGGCCAGGCGCTCCTCTAACCTTCTTTCAATGGCAGGCTGAAGTTCCATTAGGCCAAGTATGATTTTTTCCGGCTTATCCTGGGGCTTTGCAGAGCTATTTCCCCCCAATAATTTCTTGAGTAAATCCATCATCAGTAAAAACCGCTAGCGCTTGGCCTTGAGGTACATTTTGGAAAGTTCCGAGAGCACTTCACTTATTGCCATCCCAAGGTCCCAGTTCTCGCGGTGCCTTGTTATTTCCGGCGTCGAGGAAACGTATGCCCTTCCGGCAATTTCCATCCTGCCATGGACCTCGAATATCTTCCTGCTCTTTCCCTTCCTCGAGCTCTTTATTCTCAAATGGAGCGAGCCGCCCTTCCCGAATTTGCGCAATATTTTTGCGCATTCCTCAAAAATG
>JBDRDM010000067.1:0-7746 GCA_043820675.1 Microcaldota archaeon | reverse complement strand
GATGACGGGCAACGTTTTTATTATCCGGCAGAATTGGTATAGCATGGACTACGCATGGCTGATTTTCGCAATCCTTTCCGCCCTGGCAGCGGCCTTTGTTGCAATTTTCGGCAAGATGGGCCTCCAGGGCATGGACACGACAACCGCAACAACCATAAGGGCCGCCATAATGGCAGTTCTCCTTTTCGGGGTTATTGTTTTCGAGGGGAAATTGAATCTCGTAGGAAAAATCCTCTCGAATTCGGAAGCTTTCAAGTACATCGCTCTTTCAGGAATTGCAGGAGCGCTCTCATGGCTTTTTTATTTCCTGGCACTCAAGACGGGAAAGGTTTCCCAGGTGCTTCCAATCGATAGGCTGAGCGTGGTTTTCGGATTGGTGCTAGCCGTGCTCGTATTGGGAGAGAGGGTGAATTTGCAAATCGCCGCCGGAGCCGTCCTGATGGTCGTGGGAGCGGTTTTGGTTGCTCTTGGATAGGAAAAAAGTCAATTACGGCGGATTTACCCCAAGATAAGCAATCTAAAATTGGCTCTACCACAAATTTCGATTTTCCAAACAAGTATACCCTTAAACCGTTCAACCTATATTCCTAATTTTCCGCAATAATCAACGTGCTCAGGATATAATCATCCGAGAAGTTTAGGGCCACAGGCATCCACGCCGTTATGGGAGCTGATGTTGCAACCGTGACATTGAGCGAATTGCTTATTGGTATCCCATCCGGAATGATTTTCAGGGAATGGGAATGCCCATCAACATCCCCTATTGCGATGCGAAGGAATTTTCCGCTCGAGGAGTTGGCCCAGAATACGCTTTCAGAGGACGGATCAAGCAGGACCGATTGTGAGGGGCAGTTTTGGGCAACCATTATAATTTCAACCTCCAAGCTTCCCGCATGCTGCGCCTCCCAGCCGCAATCCTGGAAAACATCCGAAGATGCGGGCCCTATTTGAAGGGAAAATTTTTCCACGGTTGCCGGCCCAAATAAGGTCGCGTTTTCCTTTCCGGGATCGGAATAGGAATAATTGATCCCCGCACCATCAAAATATATGAACGGGCCTCCTGAAAATTCATCCAAATCCAAAATAAGTTTCCCGGCAAGGTTCTGTCTTTCGGCATACCTGCCCTGAATGAAAGCAGCATACTGTAAAAGGGCGCCGCTGGGATCCAAATACCCGGAAGGAAGCGTCTCATTCATGAAAAGGTATGCATGGGCCGCATCCCTTGAAATGCGCACGCTTCGGATTTGCATTATTTCCTTTAAATCGAAAGAAATGTCATCGGCAATAAGGGCGTGCTTATGCAAGCCCAAATCACCAACAGCCTCCCGCTGCCTCTTGCTTGCGTTTGATGCTTGGTGCACCACTAGCGAAAACAGCAAGAGGAACAATGCCCCGAAGAGCAGTGCAAAGAAAATCCCTTTTTTCATAAACTCACTTGTAGCATGTGCGCATTTCCGCCACATATTCTTCCGGCTCTGATGAGGCGAGGATGAAACTCCTAGCTGAAACGGAATATACCTTGCATGCGCAATTCTCATCTGCAACTAAAGGTTCCACTCCCGGATCCTTCCAAATTGTCAAGCGGTAGCAAATATTCGCGGGCGCCATTGCAAGATGGGATGAGAGGGGATATGCAGAGGATGCAATCGCCGCATCCTGAAGGGCGCCATCCTTTTCCATTGACGCAAGCAGATCCTCTGAAATACCCGATGGAAATTCACTTCCAGCCGTGGATAGGCGCTCAATTGCGCCAAGAGTTGCGGCACTTAGCGATAATGCAATGATTAGAGCCAAGACCGCATCCAAGCTGAAAAATATGCCCCTTTTCATTTTTCCACCCAAAGTTTCAAGTTGACCAAAACCGGCTCGCCCTCAAGGAGCGCAATTCGCTGCCCACTCACCGTGATAAAGGGTGATTGCGGAATTGGCCCAAGGTCGTAAATCAAGATCCCATTCGCATCCTCCACGATGAGGGAATAGTTGCTTCCCGGCAGATCCAGTGCAAGCATTCTTTTTATCAATGCATAATTTCCGGGATCGGAATTCCCAATCTGGAAGAAATAATCCACCCTAGCTACATCAATCACATTCCTTCCCGAGGCTATCCCAAGGGAATTAATTCCTGTTTCGGAAAACTCCATTTCCTGCCAATTGCTTGGGGATCCGGGCGTTTCAAGGAGCTGGGAAAGGGCGCCTGCTGCCGCTGATCGCAATTCCGAATTAAGCTCATTGGAATTGATGGCGGATGCAACGCTATCGGAAACGTAAAGGGATAGCGCAAACAAGAACAAGATCAGCGATAGCGCAACTATGAAATCGATGGAAAAGAGCTGACCGCGCATGTTTTGATCACTCAATATATATTTCGCCGCGAATATTTTGGAGCGTGATTTCCGAACCCTTAAGGGAATTCAAATCCCCGGAATGGACGGCAGATGTAAGTAGAGGCGCCGAAACCGCAAAATCGCTAAGCAAGATCTCGAGCCTGCGGGGCTGAAGAGCAATTGAATAATCCCTCCCGTTCTGGAGCGTTTTTGGAAGGATGAAATTGGCATTTGTGCCGTTGCCTGCCAGCAGAACCGCATCGATCCTTCCGGCAAGACTTCCGGAAATCAACTTTGCTTCGGATTTATCCATAATTATTCTGCCCGTTTCAGCCTTGGAAATATAATATTGGAATAGGGAAAGGAAAAGCAGGAGCATGATTGCGAGCACCATCATGAGATCGATGCTGAATTGAGCTTTCCTTGCCATAAGCTATTCATCTCAAGATACGGAAAAACCATAAGACGCGGCAACATCGATTGCGCCAGAGTTGGCAGTTGCGGTAAGCACATGCGCCCCTCCGACCGAAAGGGAGGAGAAATCAAGATCAAACGAATAAGTGCCATTGCCGTGATTGGCAACCAATGGAGCGAAAGGATTGCCATCAAGCTTCAGGAGCAGATTTGAGCCGGCCACCAAATTCCCTATGCCCGCGCCCTTTTGGCTCAAAACATTCAGGGAGACCGGAATGATTTCTGATTGAGTATAGGATCCTTTCACCACGGAGGGGAAAACCCCGATTTTCCAAACATCATCACTGCCGCTTCCAACATAAAAATATTTCTTGCCAAGGCTTCCCGAAAGGGCCTTGATGAGCCAATTGCCGGCATTCGCGAAGGGAGGAAGGGCATATTCGCCCCGATAGATGCCACTTGAAACCGGGACGCTAATTTCACTGAGTTTTTCGGTTGAATTCAAAATGGAAATGTTGAGCGCTGCCGATGGAGTGTAAAGCATTTCGTCCCTATCGAGGAGCCGCACCTCATAATATACCATGCCGCATGCGGAATAGGAGGGCTTTCCAACAGAAACATACGGCTCCGGTGCGCCAGCATAATAAACCTCGTATTTCAGGAAATCCTCGGAAATATTGAATGGAGCACCGGTAAGAAATGGAGTGAAAAGGCGAACCCGTACCCTAAGATCCGGCGAGACGAAATCCGGTGCATTCAAGGTGATGCTGCAGTTCCAGTATTGCCATACATTGGGCACAACTTGCGCTGCTAGAGTGCAGCCCGTACCCGACCAGCTTCCGGAAGCGAAATCGAATAATTCCAGCTTGGGGGCAATAGCCGCATCCGAAAGGAACCGGATAGAGGCATTGAGCCCAGTAATATCATTAGGATCGCCAGGTACGGTTACCTGCGTAGAGTTATGCCAAACGCCGATTGCATGCAGGGAATTTGCATCATACGAGAAATATGCGCTCTCGTAAGTTGCGGATGAAGTGGGGCCAAGCCTTACCCAGCCCTCCGCTTGCCTGCAGGAGGCAGAATCGCAATATATCCGGGAGCGGTACCAGCCATCCGTTGACGTTTGGGAAAGGGAAAGTAGGGTGAAATTGCCAGGATTCCAGGGATCGGAATAAAGCTGCGACCAGCGGGTATCTATGCCGGGCCATCGGTTGGAACTCCAGATGTTTCGTGATTGCCAAGTGCCAGATGCGCAATTTGCAGCAGAGGAGCAGGAAACAAAATCCAGCCAGTTTTCATTGGCATCACCATAAGTGAATAGAAAGCCCCCGGGCGTATTTGCAAGGGGCTCCACATCAAAATTCCTCCCAACAACCCGTTCAGTGGAAGTATCCTCGAAAAAGCCCTGGAATGCAACTCCATCCCAATATTGGCAAAGCTTATCTGATGCGGAATGTTCGTTCCAGCACACCATCTGGGCATCGCTTCCGGGAAAGCCTGAAGCAATAACGAACCTGCTATCACCATCACCGCCATCATGCCCCTGCACCGCAGATGTCCAAACCCCTCCCTCAAATCCCTTCTTGAAAATGGGCCGCGGCAGATCCTCTGCATAAAATACGTTGAAATCCCCGCTTAGGGCCTCCCAGACTCCGAAATAGCTCTGCCTGTCGCTTGATTGGTCCAATTCGGAAGTGAGTTGAGAAATAGTCGAGGGAACGAAACTTGAGCCATCCCAAAGCGCACCATACAGGTCGGGAGTGGCACTCCCATCAGATACCAGGAGCATTATTTGATTTGTGCCTTTCCTTGGGAACAGATCAACGATTCGATTTGTAGAGCCAGCCGTGCCGATGTCAAGCCCCATCTCCTGCGACCACGCATCCCCAGCCCATATCCGGTAGCTTAACGTTCTTGGGGTCGTGTTGGCATATACTGCAATGGCCCTGCCGGATTGCTGCTCATATGCTACATCGAATGAGCGGCGGGCGCTATCGGATGCAATGCTGGTAAGGAGGAAGGGTGAAGACCAGCCCCCGGACCAGGTCCATGCAATTACATTAGAATTCGAATCAAGCGTCACAAGCGTTTTTTCGTTCCGGAGGGGGTTTGACTTAAGTATCGGAAGGCGCATTGTTCCGCTTCCAGGATATTGGGGAACGGCCGTCCCGAGGTTCCAAAATTGGCCATCCCAGTACTGATAATATGGAGTCGAGGCATCGGAGCTCAACTGGTAGGTGACCATAGAGCCCGGTGAACCCATTATCGGCGCGGAGGAGATATTGTGCGCTTCACCATCGAGCGCATCAATGAATCCGATGGCGCTTGTTGATATGCCATTTGCAATGAATGGAAATCCGTCCTGCGAATAAACAAAGGATGCGGCATAGGCAACCTGCGGAAGAATAACTGCAATTATTAAAAGTGCCAAAATTGCTTTGATTGGTTTTTCCATTTTTTTCACGTACAAGAATTGACATCATACATAGCCGTTCGGGATTCCGGAATGCCTCCCAAAAGGCCCGATGCCCGTACAATGTAACCCATGCCCCCAAGTCCCGAGGAGAGAAGTGAATCATTGAACCCCCCTGATGAATTTGTTGTCAATGATTTGGGATAGCCTGGAAGAGAAAATGAATCCATGGGGTCGCGCACATCCAAATCAAGCGCAGATAGGGGATCCCAATTGCCACCTTGAATGGAAATTTCCTCTGATGGATCAAATATTTCCTTGAGTTGGGAGTACGAATCTGAGGAATAGGTTTTGATTTCTATGAGGGATACATTTGATACGGCTGGCGGGCATTCGGTTTGCGCGCCGCAGCTTCCCCCTAAAATCGAAACCGATATTATCGTTGAAAGGTTCGTGCCTTCGCTGCCATTTGTCTCCAGATTGCCAAGGTGCGTTCCTTGCGCTTCTGGAGGAATGGAAAAATTCAGCCAAACCTCCCTTTCCTGCCCCCCTGCAATGATGAAAATCTCATCCGCAGGATCCGCAAGAAAAACCGCCACATCCAGCGAAGCAAAAACAAGCGCCAAATTCACAAGAATCAAAGAGTTGCCTGTGTTCTTGTAAGTTAGGGATTTTTGCAGATAGGAATCGGGCTGTGCGTTGACGCGAATAAGCGTCGAGCTGACAGTAAGATTGGAATTTGCGCCTATTGCAATGCAGCCGGGCAGGCTTTCCACTACTACAATTGAGGTTCCGATTTTGGTTGGAATCAATGAATTCGGGCAGATGACACCTTTAGTATTCGCAACAACATCGCTTATGCCGTTTTGCGAAGCTAACCTTACGTGAATCGAATTCGTGCTTAATGTGGCCGACAGTACGCCTTCCGGAAGAATGAATTGCACCTCCCTTCTCGAGCCAACGCCCCCGAAATATGCTTCGTCAGCAGCGTTTGCAAGAGCATTCACTGACGAAGTCGCAGTTGCAAATGCAAGCACCTGCTGGGAGCTTCCGATGCGCTGTTGCGATGTCGAAAGCACAAACCCCAGTACGATAAGCCCTACGGCCAGGATGATCATCAATTCGATGGATGATTGAGCTTTCTTCCCCCCAGATTGACCCATAAATAGGGGAAACCGCCCGCCTTATTTAAACATATTGAGGGGAAAAACCAAAAGGTTAGCATTCGGAAAAAGAAGAAATTTGGAAACTTGATCAGAACGACACCCCACGGGGGCTAAGCCCCCACCACGTGTCGCCGCCTCCCCCCTAATTACTTCTGCGAATTGGAATTTCCAATTGAACGATACTCCGGGAACTATTTCTGCTCCAAGCCGCCGAACACCGGCTGGTTCGGGTAAAGCTCAATCCCTTTTTGCTTGAATTCGAATGGAACGATGAGGTTGCTGTGGGAAATGCCCCGCATCTTCACGATCTCAAGCGCCTTTTGCCTCTGGTCGCCCTGCCTAATATTATAGAGGTTCACGAGCCCATCCGCGAGGTAGCCAAGCCCGAATTTCGCTTTCACCTCGCCTTGATGGGTGGGGGATGCTTCGGATGTCAGAAGTGTCGTGCAGCCCCATTTCTTGAGGAGCTCAAGGACCTTTACGATCCCAAGCTTGCGCCTGTAGCGCGAATCGAATATGAGGGCAAAGGTTGTAATCGAATCTATCACGAGCCGCTTTGCACCCATGTCCTTTATGGTATCCTCAATGATTTCCCCCTCCAGGATGAAACGGTCGATATCATGGGGCGGATACTGCATCACCATCAGCTTCTTTTGCTTTTCGAGCTTTTCCAAATCCCAGCCGTACCGCAGCATATGCCGGTAAATATCACCCTTCCTCTCCTCGAATGTAAGGTAAATCCCGGGCTCGTCGTATTTCGTTGCACCGTTGTAGAGGTATTGCATCGCAAAAGTGCTCTTGCCGGTGCCGGTATCGCCCGCAACAAGAATTACTGCGCCCTTCTCGAATCCACCTTCGATTAGTTCGTCAAGGCCCGGTATGCCCGTTGGCACATGATGTTCCCTGTCCTGGGAAAAGGGCACTTTTGCAATTTCCCTTCCGCCCTCGCCGAAGATATCCAGCTTCCTAAGGTCCAGCTTGCCCTTAATCTGCTTTTTCATTTTGCCCACATAACGGGAAAACGGACTTCCTATTTAAATAATTGTATTTCGGTATGAAAACGGTTGGGGAACCAATAGCATTAGCAGGCAACAATTCCCGAATAAATTTTTCCCAGGGCACAACCGAGATATTTTTATAGATTGGTGTCGACATTTAATTCATGCAGATGAAGATCGTATCGATTGCAATCCTGTCCCTTCTCTTATTCTATTTCGCTTCATCAATTGAGACCCAGGATTACTCCGAATTCGAATCCGGCTTTGGTGGCATGGTCGGGCTCGATCCTTGGATGTTCGCAGAGGAAACCGGCATGCCGCTCCCGGAATCCGCGCCGGCCACCAATATTGAAGGGAACGCTCCGCGCAACATATTCAACATGGTCGTTGACACCCAGAGGCGGGAGAAATTTTCCCTCTATAAGGATCAG
>JBDRDM010000066.1:0-2369 GCA_043820675.1 Microcaldota archaeon | reverse complement strand
GCGCGCCGAAAAAACATTGGCCCACCAAACCATTTATAATGAGGCAAAGCTTGCATAATTATGCAGTTATTTCGGGGATTTGAAGCTGTATTCAAACTTCGAGCATAATGTACCCCAATCATAAAATGGAAACAAGGCATTGGCATGGCAGAACCGTATTTATTCGCAAAAGCGATAGTTGAAGTGCTGGCAATAGCAATCGGCGGATTCCTTGCCGGCAGGCTGATTTATGGAATCGTGGCCGCGGTTTCCCGCAGGCTGATCTCCGGAACTAAGGTTCGCATCGACGATATCCTGATCCGATACATTCAAGCGCCAATTGAGGCAATTACCACCATCATATCGATCTATGTTTTTTCAGGCATGACGCAGGACCTTCAGTTCATCCAGGTGCTCATGGCCAAATATTCGCTTGCAATACTCGCACTTGTCGGGGCATATGTGGCATCCGAGGCTGCCGGCGCCCTCCTTCGGTGGTATTATCTGGAGGGCAGCCAGAAAAGCAAGATACGGATGGACCTTACGCTGCTGCCCTTCCTGAGGAAATTTTCGCGCATTGCCATTTGGTTCATAGGATTGGTCGTCGCACTCTCAACTACCGGGCTGGATGTAAGCGGAATCTTGACGCTTACAAGCGTTGTTGCGCTCATATTGGGACTTGCCTCGCAGGAATCGCTTGCGAACATATTTGCGGGGCTAGCACTGCAGCTCGATAGGCCCTACACTTACGGGGAATACCTCAGATTTGCAACAGGGGAAGTGGCGCAGCTCCAAAAGATCGGGCTTAGGAGCAGCAAGCTTGCGGACCTGAGCGGCAATATAATGGTCATTTCCAACAGCGAGTTCGCAAAGCAGCGGGTTGTCAACCTTTCAAGGCCCTCGCACGGCTTCGAGGCAAAGTTCCAGGTCCAGTTGCCCATAAAGGCGGATATTTTGGAATTCGAGAAATTCATAACAAAGCAAATAGGAACTTCAAAAATCCAGGGGCTGAAAGCCGATTCGGCAAGAGTGCTCTTGGAGCGGCTGGACTACGACAAGGCCATCCTTCAGGTCAGCGTTTGGATAACCCATTACCAGAACTTCGAATTGACGCGGGATTTCATCAACAGGAAGGCGCTGGAGTTCCTGAAGAAATAAGAGTGAGGAGAGATGTGTCCTCAAGCGCACTGGCACATCGTATTTTACGGAAGCCATCAGAACACAGATAATTAGGTCCCCAAATAGTAATTGCCAGAATGCCTTGTGCCATCTGAAGGATGAGGGAGCTCGGGTAAGATACACTCCGTAAAGAACCGCATTATTTCCTCTTGGTTTCCGAATCGAAATGCCTCTTGAATTCCGGAAGGGTGCTGACCGCGAAACCCAACGCATCCTTGCAGGTTTCAGGCGAAATGTGCGCCGCGCCATAAACCGCCTTGTTCCGAAGAATTCTGAGCCTGTCGAAGGTTGCAAGAAGGTGCGGCGGGAATTTGAAAAACCCCTTCAGGAACGCTATGTGCGCCTCGTGGGAATACGGTTTGTAGCCCTTAAGTTCCATCAGTGCCTGGCAGCCTTCCCTTATTGATTCATAAACGTCCTCAAATATGAATGGCGAGGATTCGCTGCTTATTTTTTGTTCCCGCACATACGCTAGGCGGGAAAGCGCCTTTTGCATTAGCGCTGCCGCATTTTCCCTATTGGGGCTGCCCTTCTTCACCATGCCGGCATCGACGTAATATTGGAAGGATTCGATCATTCAATCAGCCTCTGGTAACCATATAATACTGTTCCGTTCGCGAGATTGTTCACGAATTCCTTCTTGCAGTCCTTGATCCTTATCTCGTAGGGGTTGATTTTATGCCCTATGGCTCCCTCAAACTTTCCAAGGTCGATGGATTTAGTGAGGTTTGTGATAACCGCTATGTCTACGTCGCTTTTTTCGCCATCCTCCCCATTCGCATAGCTCCCAAACAGCACGATGGCCTCGGGTTCCTCGTATTGCTGCCGTAGAAATTCCACCAATCCGGATTCGTAAATGGAAAGGAGGTTATAGCATCTCTTGAGGTGCAGGAACCTCTCGTTCTTGGAAGCAAATACGTTTTCGACTAAGCTGGTTTTTTCAGAGCGCACCAGCCCCTCCTTTTTCAGCCTTGAAACGATTTTGGAAACCCCTGGAGCCGACAACCGCACTTGCCTTGCAATCTCACGGAGGTGGATTTTCCCATCCGGGCTGTCGAAAAACAGCTTCATGACCCGGTAATTGTTATCTTTTGTTATCATATGATAGAATTAGTTTACAACTGTTATTTAAAGTTTACGGTTGGCTTGATGTTAGGCATAATACCGGTTTAGAAGAAAATTAGAAGTAATTGACAAGTATTGAAAGAAAA
>JBDRDM010000065.1:0-4876 GCA_043820675.1 Microcaldota archaeon | reverse complement strand
TTGTGCGCAACAGGCGTTCACGAAAATCCCGTTCCAACATTCGATGTGGTTTCCACCACCACCCATAAGACACTTAGGGGCCCAAGGGGCGCCATGATCATGTGCAAGGAGCAATTCGCAAAGCAGATAGATAAGGCCGTATTCCCGGGCCTTCAGGGCGGGCCGCACGACAATGTGAATGCCGCAAAGGCGGTTGCCTTCAAGGAGGCGCTGCAGCCGGATTTCAAGGAATATTGCGGCCAGATCGTGAAGAACGCGAAGGTTTTGGCGGAGGAGCTAATGGGCCTTGGGTATAGGCTCATCACAAACGGCACCGACAACCATTTGATGCTTGTTGACGTTTTAAAGATGGGCATAACCGGCAAGGAGGCCGAAGCGGTCCTGGATGAGGTTGGCATCTATTGCAACAAGAACATGATACCATTCGACAAAAGGCAGCCGCTTGACCCGTCCGGAATCCGGCTGGGGACGCCCGCAATAACCAGCAGGGGCATGAAGGAATCCGAAATGAAGGAGATTGCAAGATTGATGCATAAGGCGCTGACAAATAGGGCGGATGGCCCTGCCAAAAAGAAGGTTGCAGAAGAGGTAAAGGCGCTTTGCAAGAATTTCGTGATTTATTGATTTGCCTTCTTTTGCATGTTTGCACTCGAAGGGAGATCTTGCGCTACAGTCCTACCCTTAGTGCATCACGTGAAGCAGTGATTTAGTGTAAACGTACCAAATATTGCCCAATTTATCGGGTTTCCTTTCTGCTGCCAATTTCCCTCCATTGCAAACCACTGGAAGCCGCCTCCCGCAACCCTTATAACCTTTGGTGTAATAAGTGTAATTGGTGGTAGTCGTGGAACCATACATCACAAAGAAGGTCGCAAGGCGCACCGCTCCAAAGATCGTAAGATACAAGGCGAGGCTCATGGAACGCAATGGCAAGGATGTGACGGATGTGGAGGCGATTGATTCGGCAATGGATATTGCCCTGGAGCTTGATTTGCCAAAAATCCCAATCAGGAAGGGGGAAAGGAAATACACTATGGAGGATTTGATTGGCATTGCCGGCAAGGGAAAAATGGGCAAGTTCAATGCGCAAAAGGAGCTAGAAAAAATGGGCTTTGACTGATGCAGGTGGTTTGAATGATTTTCCTTGATTCTTCCTTCCTAATATCAGTTTTTGCCCAAGATGAGGAGAATACGCCTAAATCCATCCAACTTCTAAGGGAGCAAACAGAGCATGGAATCATTACCGATCACATTTTTGAGGAAGTTGTGACTTGGCTAATGAAGCACAGGAATCCCGGAATAGCCTTTGACGCGGGCAGGCATATGCTGGAAAATAAGCGGATAGATGTATTGTTTGTCGATAGGCAAAAAATAGAAATTGCGCTTGAGATAATGAAAAAATACGGCGGGCTTAGCCTTTGCGATTCCCTAAGCGTCCTTGTTATGAAGGAAAATGGGATTTCGAAAATACTCTCGTATGATTCGGATTTTGATAGGTTCAGGGGAATCGAGAGGTTGCATTAATTGTAATCAGTCACTCCTCCTCCTTTTCAGCTGTCTCCTCCTCCCACAGCTCGTCCGCCGAGTCCTCGAGGACTTCGATGCCTTCCTTCCTCTTCTTCAATTGTACTTGTTTTGCCTCCATGCGCATCACTTGCATACCCCAGACACTGGGGAAAAAACTCTTTGCACTCGTTGCCCAAAAATAAATGGCTGAAGAGAATAGTGTGGGTAATGTTTATTAATGATTTTGTTTCCGGGCAAGTTCGACAAACGTGAAATTTGCCGCTTGGAGTTTTGGGGAAACGTTCACATTAGTGTTCTTGCAATTCCGTCCTGTCTATGCGCATCCTCTTATGGGTCGAGTCAACGTTTGAAATGGCATCAAAAACGCGCCTATGCCTTAGGAAAAAATCGAATCCAGGAGCTATCAGTCCTGTAATTTCTGGATGATGCCTGTTTGCCGCAGCTAGGTAATTTCTCATGTGCATTTCCGCGCTGGCAACGGTCCTTGGCGCGTTGCGCCTGAGCCATCGCATGCTTTTGGCGCGGCTTTGGCTAGCTTCCACCCGCTCCAATTCGGGCTTGAACTTTGCAAGGATCGGATTTACCATATTTAGCCGAACATTATGGTCTTCGTGAAGGTCATGAAGATCGTCGGCCATCTGGGCTGCCATGAACAAATTTTCCATCGCATTGATAAGCCCCCCATTCCCGCCTTTCTTATTGCCATGGGCCGCAAGGAATATTTTGGTGGTTGTGCGGAAACACTGGCCCGCCGTCCTTTCCTTGTGTGCGATGCTTTCGGCAATAGGAAGGCCGTGGTTATGGGCGTCCGCAAGGGCATTTATCATCAATTTTTCATCGCGACTGAAAATTCGCTTGATTGCATTTTTCTTCCTGATGTCAAGTGGGGATTTATCAATTGCGGCAATGAATTTATTTCTATAAAATATGTAATTTGGATTGGCTGCGGCATCTTGCGGCTTGATGCCAACTTCATCAACAAGTGCATCCATCGTCCTTATAAGTCCTGAAAAATAGGAAAGAATTTGGTATGTGCCGATCCGCTTAACCTCGGAAAGTGGCGTACCCGTCGCCTTTGATAGGCTCTTGATGAAATACGCGCCAGATAAGTTGCCCCTACCAAGCCTGCGCTGTTCCTTTGTCCTAAGTTTAGCGCGCCAATAAAGCGCTCCTTGCAGATAACCGCCCATTTTGATGACATTCATCGGTAATCCCCTAAAACCATTTGCTCAAATTGCTCTGCCTTGTGCCAAAGGGCTCCTTGAAGGCCCTTTGGAGCGCCGCCTGAACGCGGTCAGCTGAAAAATTCCTCTCCAGCATGAACTCCATTAATTTGTCCCTGTCGGGCTCCTTGAATTCAATTTCCTTTTCAGAAACGCTTGCAACATCCGGCTTTGAAAACAATTCCTCAACGGGCTTGTAATCAAGGTCCTTTCCCAGCTTTTGGGTAATCGCCTCGAACGAATCGAATTCCTTTACGAGCTTGAGGGCCTTCTTCGCCCCGATCCCGTGCACGCCCTTGTTGAAATCCGTTCCGGCAAGGATGCCGATCCAGATCAATTTTTGCTGCGTTATTCCAAGGGCATCCAGGTTGGGCTGAAGCTCGATCCTTTCGGGCACGACCTCAACGAAAATATTCTTCCTGGGGAGCTTGCGCCTGCCTGCGATAGTCAGGTTTTTGAGCAATACGGGAGTTCCAAAGAGCAGCGCATCGTAGTCCTGCGAACCCGCGGCTTGGACGAGGCCCTCCCTGCACATTTGGGAGCATTGCGCCTCCCCTTCGCTTTTTGCCTGCAATGCCGGGATCCCAAGCAGCTGCAAAAGGCGCTTTCCTTCCTCCGCCATGTCTTTTGTTAGTTTTGTTGTCTGCTGCGCGTAAACCTTCATTTCAGCCTCCTTCCCAAGCTCCTTTGCGCGTTCAAACTCCTCCATTGCAAGCTGCTTTTTTTCCCGCCTCTCTGCAAGGGTGCGCTTCTTCAACTCGGAGGGCGGGCCGTCGAATACGTAAATCGGCTGCAGTCCCTTTTCGAGCATGTTGCAGGTGCGGTAGAAAAGGCCCGAGAGGTGCGAGGTCACCCTGCCCTGCGAATCCATGAGGGGCGTGCCGTCCGGTTGCCTTATTATTGAAAGGAACTGGTAGAGCGCATTATATGCATCGATTGCGATCTTTCCCCGAATCTCGTCGAATGTCATCTTCTTAGTTGTTATGATGTCGCCGATTGCTACGCCCAAATGAAACTAACCCCGGGCCGGCGCTTCCAATTGCATTGCCGTAAGGGAAAGCCCGCCAGCACCGAACCGTATTGCTTTCCATTAATTTTAAACATTTGCGTGCTTATAATTCCGGGGGTTATCCATGAGGGCACCTGATTGTTATATTTGCGGCAAGGCTGCAGTCGTTGAGGCAATTGTTGAGGGAGCAAGGGTGCAGCTTTGCGGGGGTTGCATGAAATATGGCACGCCGATCTCCAAACCAACGGGAGTTAGCAGGCCCGTTTCAAGCACCAGCATGAAAACCGCAAGCCCCGCATCGCCGCCAATCCGCCACGAATTTTCCGTTATTGAAGGCTATGGCGGCGCTGTCCAAAGGGCAAGGGAAAGCATGGGCCTTACACGCCATGAGCTTGCAGCCACGCTTTTCATTTCCGAAAACATAATCGAGCGCATCGAGCACGAGGCGCTAAAGCCCGACCATAAGATAGCCGAAAAGCTCGAAAAATTCCTAAAAATCAAGCTGCTGCAGGAGGACATCCCCGGAAAGGTGGATAAACTGAAGGAGGATTTGCTTTCGGATTACCGCCGGAAGGGAAGCGGCAGTTACACGGTTGCGGATGCGATAAACATCAAAATGAAGAAAAAATGAAACTTCGGGCACCGGTACTCTTTTCAAAATGGGTTTTCACTGATTTGGGTTGGGTGATGATATGGCTGAAATTCCAAGGAAAAAGATCGGGATCGAGTATTTGCCTAGGGCCAAAAGGGATAATGTATACGGTCGGGGGCATCTTTGGTTTAAGAATGCATGGTCCGCAATGGAGAAATTGCATGAATCCCAATCGCAAACAAGCACGCCTCCAACGATGGATCCGGAGCATTCTGCATTTCTTAGCGGGTTACGTTCATCGATGCTGGAGCACAGAAGGATAAAGCAAAGCGAAATCTCTGAGCTCTATAAAATATATCGGCGCTATTCTCCATAGGTTCAAATTAGGAAATAAGGGGGCAGTAAAGCTGACTTGGTCGCGATAACTATCGAGAAAAAGAGATTCAAGAATGGTAATGATATGTTCCGTTCTGAGGAGGAAATCCTAAAAAGGCTAAATTCTTCCTGGTCATCCCTCCGCAGGCC
>JBDRDM010000064.1:0-2690 GCA_043820675.1 Microcaldota archaeon | reverse complement strand
GTTGATACCGGCAAGGTGGAGCTGGGCACACAGAAGGCAAGGAAGCTTGCGCTTCTAGGGGGGGCAAAGCTCATCCTCATCGCAAGCAACATCCCCCGGGAATCGTACCTCGACCTTGGGCATTTCGCCAAGCTTTCAAATGTGCCGGTGATCGAATTCAAGGGCACCAGCCTCGAGCTTGGAACTGTCTGTGGAAAGCCGTATCCCGTTTCCGCACTGAGCGTTATAGAGGAGGGCCATTCGACCATCCTTAAGGCCCTTGACGGTGAGACGAAATAGATGCATAAGCTCTCTATGGATGATTTGCAGCTCATGAACATGCTCGAGCGCATAACTGGCGCGCGGGCAAGCGATGTTGTTTTGGAAAACGAGGTTTTGATATTCGCCGTTCCGGATTCGGAATTCGGGCGGGCTGTAGGGAAGGCGGGCGCAAACATTTACAGGCTGGAGCGGGCGTTCAACAAGCATATCGAGATCGTAAAGAGCCCGAGTAGCCGGGAACAGTTCTTCGGCTCCCTTTTGCATCCGGCGATGCTTAAGGAATTCATCGAAAAGGAGCGGGATGGCAAGCGCTCCCTTGAGATCCTGGTGGACAATTCGGATCGGGGGCTTGCAATTGGCAGGAGCGGCGATAAAATAAAGCGTGCGAAGATGCTTGGGAAAAGGTATTTTGGCTATGAGGACGTGAAGATCATAACTCGCGGGGATGGCAGGAAAATTTAAGGTGAAAATAATGGCAAGAGGTTTATTCGCAGGCAGGAAACTGAAAAGGGACAGGCAAAAGAAGCGGTGGCTCAAAAAGCCCTGGAAGCGAAAAGCGCTTGGCCTCAAGGCAAAATACGACCCGTTGGAGGGAGCGCCGCTTGCCAAGGGGATTGTGCTAAAAAAGGAGGGCGCGGAGCAAAAGCAGCCGCACTCCGGAATCATCAAGGTCGTAAGGGTGCAGCTCATAAAGAACGGAAAGAAGGTGGGCGCGCACGCCCCCAAGGACAAGGCGATCCTTCAGATTGATGAGCACGACGAAGTTACGCTTGCGGGGCTTGGCGGATCCCAAAGGGGCCAGATGGGATCGATTCCTGGCATCCGCTACAAGGTAATTGCGGTCAATGGCATCAACCTCGACCAATTGCGATTGAAGAAGAAGGAGAAACCGAAGAGGTAAGAAAGTGGAATTTTTTTGGAATGGGAATATCGGCTGCGAAAAATACGCCGCCATATTTCAATTTTTTATTCATGAGTTCGTTTGAATGCCTGGTGAAAAAGTTATGGAAACAAAACTGTTCGGCCTTTATGACTACAATGTGGAAGTCAAGGACATGAGCCTTGCGCAGCACATATCGCTCCGGCCCATGACCTACCCCCATTCATTTGCAAAGCATGCAAACAAGCAGTTCGCAAAAAGCAAGGTGAACATCGTAGAGCGGCTTATCAACAAGCTGCTTCGTGGCGGTACCGGCGAGAAAATGGGAGGAAAGATCATAAGGACCCATGGGAAATTGCAGGGCAAGAAAACAAAGGCAATCAAGATGGTTAGGGGCGCATTCGAGGAGGTCCAAAAGCGCACGAAGCAAAACCCCATACAAGTGCTCATCCAAGCCCTTGAGAATTCAGCTCCCCGCGAGGACACAACCAGGGTTAGGTTCGGAGGCATGAGCTACCAGATAGCAGTTGATATTTCCGCCCAAAGGAGGCTGGATCTTGCGCTTCGCAACATCGTGCTTGCGGCAATTTCAGCAGCATTCGACAAGAAACTGACGCTGGAAGGCGCGCTGGCTAATGAGATCGTCCTTGCGGCAAGCAACGATCCCGGATCGTTTTCCGTAAAGAGGAAAAACGAGATCGAGCGGGTCGCACGCTCGGCAAGGTAAACCCTGCTGCTTATTTTCGCTTTATTTTTTTCAGCTCCAGTTTACACTCGTTTTTTTCGTATTTTTTATTGGGCCTATTCGCTTCCCGTTAATTTCCCAATCCTTGCTGTAGGGCTAAAAAAATAAAAAAGAAAATCAGGGCAATCAGCGCTTCTTGCCCTTGTTCTTGCTGTTCTGTGAAACGTACCATGCGCCAACAATCAGCAGTGATATGATTACTGCGAGCACATATGGGCTGAATACGACGCCTCCGAATTCGATATCATATCCCTTTGCAACCAGGTTGTTGTTCACGGAATTTGGTTCGCAGTTGAATCTGCCATTCGCAATATTATCCAGCTCGTTGCCTTCGGGTACTGTGTTCCCCACATCGGCTGTTGATGTGAGAGTTGCTATGCCGTAAGTGCAGGTTACGGATTTCGAATTTGTAACCTGAGCCCCCGCCGCAAGCGAAGGGATGTTGAATATTGAGCTGCCTGCACGTGTTTGGGATGGCCCGGCGGGACCCGTGCCGACATTGCGGGTGCTTATGCTTACTATTCCCATGCTTTTCTTTCCGGAATTTTGGAAGCTCATTGAAACAACCAGATTTGCTCCCGGATTCTTGCAAGTAAAGCCCTTCATTTTTCCGTTGTTCTCATCGAATTCGACATCGATGTTGGTGTAGTCCGCAGTTGCCTCCAGATAGTATGTGCCTGCGCTGGGGCAGTTGAATGCAAGGCTGTTGGAGCTTTGAGCTCCGGGAGCCAGTATTGGTATGTAAAAATCGGATGAGCCGACAGGCTTGGTGACGTGCGTGACTGTATTTGGCTTTGATGGGGC
>JBDRDM010000063.1:0-14112 GCA_043820675.1 Microcaldota archaeon | reverse complement strand
TCCCCCCTTGGGTCTTAGGGCTGCTTCCATTCTATCTCATAATACTCGTATTTGCTCTTTGGCAGATCTATCCTCTTCACGCGGTAATAAGTGATGCTCGTTTCCCTATCGCAGATTGCCAGCATCAAATCAAGGCCCAATGCCTTTGATTTTGCAATCGCCTCCGCAAGCTCCTCCCCTCCTATCTCCTCCTCTTCCGAAAGCGCAAGCATGACAAATTTTGGGCTATCTTCCTTTGGGTTTTCAATAAGCCCTCCCTTCTTCCTGTGGTAAAGCAGGAAATCCAGCTCGCCCACTTGCTGCTTTTTTTCCCCGGGAATTGCAAGGATGAAAGTCTTCTTCACGCCGTGCGCGACCCTAATTGCTCTTGACCATTCGGAGATGAGCATCTTTGCACTTCTTGGAAAAACATGGATCACATGCTTTGAGTGCATCCACTGCTCATTGGCAAGAATTGGCGAAGCCCCCGGGAAATAGAGCCTAAAATGCGTGCCGAATTTGAACCCGCTTTTAACGACAAAGCCCCTGAGGCGCCAATCCTCATAAACCTCGTATAGCGCCATGAAATCCCCCCTTCGCCGCGTGCAATCCTTGATTATCCTTTTCTCCCCGATGTTGGCCTTCATGTTTCCGTGCCTTATCAGGAATAGTGTCTCATATGCATCGAGCTTGAGGAACCTTCCGTGCTTTTTTGCCTTGTACGTGCCGTGCTGGCCGTACCATCCGCCCTCATAAAGCGACTTTCCCTCCTCATCCTCATCGATGATGCTCATCAGATCGTCGGAAAAGAACAGCGCCCTGCCCTTCACATGCGGGGCCGAATAATCCTTTGAAGGGTACTTCACCGCTGGGCTGCGGCCGTAATTCCCGTGCGCCTCCCCGATGGGCCTTGGAATGATCCCCCTATCCCTCCAATCCCTGAAGCAGAAATAGCGCGCCAGGAATTTCCGGTGCGTGATGAAATTCCTTGCGATTCTATTGAATCCCACCTCCTTGCCCTTATGTATTGCAGTGGCATTTCGGACATCTATCAGGTACAGGGCCTCTTCTGGCATCAATACCAGCTGCGCCTTGTTGTGGGGCGATTCCTTCCCGAAGTATCCCCTATCAAGCGCCTGCACCGAAATCAGATCCTTTACAATCAGTGATCCATCCTGCTCCAATTCGAACAATACGGCCATTTGTTATCTCCTCCGGCAGGGCCAAAAAAATCGGCCATGCCCGTTTGAAGTAAGTGTGCATCCAAAAAATGGAAGTAAATATTATGGGGGGCGGGGGTTTTATCTCCTCCTTTTTGCCGCTTTGGGCTTTTCCTTTCTTTCCATGCCCTTTTCCGTCAGGGAAAGCTCATTTGCAATGTTCCGAAGGCCGATTAGGAATTCGCCTTCGAAAATCATGCCCACCGCAATAATTCCGAACAGTGCGCCAATCATGAACCAGTAGAACAGCCTTTCCGCCAGGAAGAAATTGAATTCCTCCACGAACCAATCGTACTTTCCATAAAGGTATTGGTTTACGAAAATGATGAATGAGACCGATGCCAGGATTACCAGCATGCGCCATTTAATGTTGTACCACTCCTCCCGGTATTTATGCGCAAACTTGTATGCCCTCAAAAGTTCCTTTACCTGCCCCATATTACATCACCATTCCTTTACCTTTTCCCCATTTATAACCATTTTGACCGCTATTCATTCTTCTAAGCCTCCTAACCCCCTATTTTTTCCGTTAGGGCTCATTGCTGCCTCTTCCTGAACATGGGCAGGAACAATGGCAGCAGGTAGAGCACTCCTCCGAATATCAGCGTATAGAATACCAGGCCGACCGATCCGAACAACGGATGCTCGATTACCATGTAATAAATCAATATTCCCCCCACCACCAGCACAAGCGGAGGGGAAAAGAAAAGGTGGTCGCGCGCCCACGCATAATAGAAATAAGCAAGCATCGCCAGCCACAGCCACCAAAGGAGCTGGCTCCAAAGGATGATATCCGAAATCAACCCTAAAACGAACATTTCCATATTCCTCGCCTACATCCCATACCTTTGCATGCGCTGGTGCATCTGCTGCTGGTACATTACGTCCCTTTTTTGCACCTTCTCCAGGAATTGTTCCTCCTCGTTCGTGAGATCCTCGCCCCTTCCCAGCTTTTGCTGCAGGTTCTGCATCTTTTGCTGCTCTTGGACTTCCGGATGCTCGAGCTCCACCCCAAAGAAGCGCAAAAGCGGGAACAATCCGAACTGGAAGAGCATCTGGAGGTGCATTCCAAGGGATACGAATACCACGAATATTATGACGATTAATATCGTCGGCAGCGGGTTTATGAACAGGAAGTAGCCCGCAAGCATGGATCCCATGCCAAAAAGCAGCATGGATTCGCGCAACTGAGCATAGAGCCAAAGAAGCATGTATGCGAACGCCATTATCTTTATGACAAAGCTCATGTCCTCGATGGTGCTGAAGATGTCGAGGATAGGCAGTAAAAGCGCAAGAATGGCGGGTTGGGTGGCAGATAAAAACGGCATCATTTCCTATCGGAAATATGAAGCGGAAGGTGGTTAAAAAGTTAATGTTACGTGTACCCCTGAAGTCTTAAGCGGATCAATCGTACTCTAACTTGTTGATTTGCATAGGCAAGCAAACCTCAGATTTCTAACCAATGAGGCAGCAGTGTGGATTTGGTATCGGGATCATATAATCCATAGTAAGTCGATTCTGGGGCAAATGCAATATGCAAGGGAGATTAAATTTTCCAACAATTTTCCGGATTAACAATCCGTTAGGTGGGTTTTAGCTCAAGCCATTTGCCCACTTTTGAATTAGCTAATCGATTCCGCAGGGATAATCGGAATGCGGGGCTTGGAATGTCCTCAAAAGCCGTTGTTCTTCTCCTAAGAAAGGCAACCAAATTCCTTCTTTGAGCCAAAGTGATGGGAACTGAAATTCTATCCTGGTTGGAACCGGGTTTCTTCAAAGCGATTGCCCTATTTAGCACCTCTTTTAATGCTCCATCCTTGATTACGGGTGCAATATGAGCTAAAGCCGGGACGAGTTGAGTTGGAAATTCAACAGAATTCGGGCCTATGTGGAATGAATGGTGCCATCCGAAAGGATACTTTGACGCTTCTGGGTGCGGGACGGGAATTTCAAAATATTTTTTTCCTCTACGAAACATTCCGGTCCTTATTTTCCTTCCTTCCCGCGCGCTTATCTTTACGGCCACGTTTCCGGTTTTAGGTGCCCCCATCAATTCCCGAACGCTTTGCCTGCCACTGAAATTGCGCTCAGGTATTGGTTCGATTGTAAAATGGGGGCCAAGTTCCTTTCTGCCTTTAAATAAGTTCTCCGGTATCTTTGCCATGGTTTATCACCCAATTAATTCAATAACAAATAGTCTGCACTTAACGTTTTAATTGCATGCCATGAACAAAATCAGGTATTTTTTCCCTCTGCACGATTCCGATTTGAATCGAGCCTGTGGCAATATCCGGCTTCAAAGAATCATCTTGCCCTCTTAAGTGCCTTAATTGCGGTCCCTATTCCGATCTTCGCATTCCTCGAATCCTGCGCCTCCGAATTTATCCGGATTTTCGGCTCCGTTGTGGAAGCGCGTATCAGCAGCATGTAATTCTCGAATTTCGCCTTCACACCGTCGGTAGTTTCAATCTTCTCCGCGCCCGCATCCTCAAGCAGTTCCTTCAATTTCCCAAAATCCGCCTTGAACCAAACCTCTTCTTTGAGTGTAACATTCTTGAACCTCTTTGCAAACTCTGCAAACTCCCCATATTTATGCTTCGAGAGCACTGCAGATGCGTAAATCCCATCCGAAACCTCCGCATGATTGTAAAATGTGAAATGGCCCGACCTTTCAGCTGAAAAGATCGCATCCGTTTGGAGCGCCTTCCCAACAACGTATGCATCCCCTACTTTCGAGGTAATTGCATGGATGCCCGCATCCTCCAAGAATTCAAAAACCTCCTGCCGGCAATCAATTGAGAGCACGGCCCTATCTCCCCCCTTGAGGTGGTTTTCGGCGATGAATGCGGCAGTTATATCCCCTTCAATTAATTTGCCCCCATCGCAAACCTGCAGCCGGTCCCCATCCCCATCGAATGCAAAACCGATTTGGCGCGATTGGATGGTTTCCTTTTTCAGCTCCACCAACGTATCATCCTTTGGCTCGGGCGAGTGCTTCTTGAATTCTGGGTCCGGTACATCAAAAATCCTTTTGGGGAACAGCTCCTTGAGTGCGCAAACCGCCCCTCCGGCCAGATCAAAAATGCCATTTTCAATATCCGGAATAAGTTCCAAATACTCCAAAACCATTTCCGTCCGAGGAATGATTATGGGATTATGTTTGGGTATTGCTGTCGAATGGGGCTCTGGAGAACTGCTTTTCCCGTATTCCTCTCCTTTTAATTTTCCCGCACTTTTTTTAGATTCCTCCTCCAACAGTTCAAACTCCCCCCTGATTTTCCCCATTTCCTCTTTTGAAATATACGTGGCTCCCCGGAAGAACTTTAGCCCCGAATAATCAGCAGGGTTGTGCGATGCGGTGAGCATCGCTCCATAGTCCCCGGACAGCATTGCGACCGCTGGGGTTGGCAAAACCCCAACGAAATCAACGGGCTTTCCATACCCTTCCGCAAGCGACTTCAAAAGCGGCGGGTTGAATTTGCGGTAGTCAATTCCAACCAGGAGGGATTTGGCGCGTTTTGCGAGCAAATGGCCCAGAATCCGGAATTTCCCTTCGTTAATTTCTGAAGGGTATTTTCCGCGAATGTCGAGTTCCTTGAACATGATAATTTCAACTCAGATCGAATATTAAATTGGCATGGGGCATGATCCTTTCTGCAATATTTTCCGAAACCATCATTTACGCATATTCGGCCAAACTGAATTGCTTCACCTTCTCGATCAACACGATGAGGGGAAGGCATTCCCCTACTTGTGTTGCTTCTACCCCTTCTTTTAATTTAAGCATATTCGGCCAAGCTGAACTGTTTAACTTTTTCATCCTCGAATATGCTTTTGATTTCCCTCTCTATCGAACGACACCTCCAGGGAAAACTGCGTTTTCCCTACTCGTGTCGCCTCTACCCTTTCCTACGCATATTCGGCCAAGCTGAACTGTTTAACTTTTTCATCCTCGAATATGCTTTTGATTTCCCTCTCTATTAACATTAGCCTTTGCTTAAGGTAATCCGGCAGGTCGTACTTTTCCGTGAGCTCTTTTGAGATTCCGAGGTACTTGGTGATGCCGCCCTTGTTAACGGTAAGTAAAAGCTTGCCTCCGCACTTGAAGCATTTTCCCTGCAGGGGCACCCTTCTGAATTTCATCCCGCAATCCACGCACCGGAAACTCTGCTTGGAGAATTTACGCAAATTGCCATAAAGGTCCGGCAGGAAATGCGAAAGGATTATCCTCTCCGTTGCATTCCTCACATCCACGGCCGCGATCTTGCCCATCATATCCAGCTCTTCTGCGACCTTTTCCCTCATGTTCGTAAGCTGCACATAGCGCGTTTCAGTCGGGCCTTCCATTTTCGAAAAATGCGTGTAATCGATGTTCTCGTACTGGGCCGGGGTTTCCAGCCTATCCCCCACTTTTTCTATTTTCGCTTCGCCTGGCGAGGCAAGATTTAGGCTCGCATGGTAAAATTCGAGGGGGTATTGCCTAACGCAATCCATCGCATGCGCCTCATCGTCTATTTCATTGGGGTCGAGTATGGTCGTTAGGACCAATAGCGCATCCATCTGGCCGCCACGCGTTTCCGGAAGGTAGAGCTTTGAAAAATTAATGAGGGAATCCATGAGCAGGATGTAGGATAGCTCATCGCCATCGCAGTTGCGCCGCGCCGCGCAGTGGAGGTATGGGTGCGCGATTATCCCCCGCATTTTGGATTTTCCAATTATCCTGCAGACAATTCCAGCTGAGGTATGGGGCGCAATGCCAATTGCGAGCCTTCCGATGATATCGTCGGGTACCTTTGCATTGTAATATGCGCGCATGCCGTATTGGTACACTAATAGGTCATCTATGAAGTTGGAGACCCTCGTGAAATATTCGGCCGCATACTCGGATATTACGATATCCTGGGGCCGCATCTCCACTACCTGATCGGGCTTTTCGAGTGGTTTTCCATCAATGTCCTTGACGTATCCCATTTCCTTGAGCTTTGCAATGGATGTCCCGATTTCCGATGGTATGAAATGTGTGCCGGGGATTTCCGTTGCATCGAACCTGCATGTTCCGTCCCTGAAAACCGAAAGCGAATGCTTCGATCGCAATATCCCTTTCTCCAGTGCCTCAGGGGTCTTGGTTGCCGAAACCAGGCCCTGTACGGCCTTCACCTCCTCCGGCTCGAAACCCGTCTTCCTTTTGGCCTTCTCGAATGCGTCCGCGAAGTTGAACACCTGCTTATCGAACCTTTGCAACCCAGATCCGCATTTGATGCATTTTTTCTGGTCGGGCCCGCCCATGCGGTTGCATTTCTGGTTCATGCACCTGCTCCTTCGCTCGGCGGTCTCATTGCACGTTCCGCAGATTCTCCCGAATACGCTTTTGCCGCAAATGGGGCAAATTGAAATCTCCACCTCCGCTTCAATCATGCCATTGCCCTTCTCCTTCAATTGATGGTAGGCTTTTACAAGCCCGCGCAGCTTGCCCCCCCATTGCCCAATCGGAAATAGGGAGTGCACCGGCGGCTTCATCTTCCGCTCCTTTGCCTTTTCGGGCCTTCCCATGGATGCGCCGATATAGATGCCCGCCTTCCTTTGGATCTTCATTCCCGAAAGGGCGCAAACGATGTCCATCGGGTCGCTTTCCTCGTTGAAGGCATGGTTGAATTTATCCATAGAAAGCCCGTCCTGAAGCATCCCAAGCGTCCTGAATAGCGCGATCGTATTCTCCTTATCGATGGAAATCTCCCCATTCTCCACCTTATGCGGCACGCACAGGCTTTCCAGGAGCGTTTTTCTGCTCTTTGCGCCTTCCGTCAGCTCGAGCCGATATCCCTTCAGCTCGAACCATTCCTTGAGCAGCTTTCCGCCGAGGAGCCATTCTGCCAGCTGCTTTATTTCCAATGCCGTAAGGTCGTGCCAGAAGTAGGTGAACTTGGGGGCGAGCGGCACCCCGTGCTTTTGCGAAAGCATAATCGCCTCGTCCGCGCCCATCCCTAAAATCTCGTCGAGGCTTTTTTCCACGCCCTTTGCCAAAAGCTCCTGCTTGTACCATTCCTCGCACCATGCGGAAGGGACAAGCGGGTGGTTTGATTTGAGGAAATCCCCATAATTCACAAGCAAATCCCCAAGGAACAGTATTTTTTCAATTTGGTCCCTGATCTCCAGCGCCTCGTTCTCATCGGCAATCTGCCTTACCTCCCCGCTTTTGAGTTTCACAATGGGCCCCATAATGCTGCTGCACGGGGTTGCTATGCATCCCTTGCCCGGGCGCTCGATTTTCATCTGCGTCCCAAATGCGATGAATCCGTTGAGGACTTGCATTGTCGCCGGATGCACGGCCTTGCTGGCAATCCCTGTGAACCGCGTCCTCCCATACCTGAGCCTAAAGCCGCCCTTTGCCATGGGATAGGCGAAAATGGGCCTCCCCGCGACTATTTCGTCGATGTATCTTTCAACGGGCCTAAGTTCAACCTTTGCCGCCGCCTTCTTTGCGACCTTGATTAGCGCCTCCAGCCAATCCCATTGCATCGAAAGCTTCCTTGCAATCTTCATGACTTTTGCGGCCTTGAGGCAAATCCCTTCCGAAATCACAAGGCACATCCCGCCCCTGACGCGGTTGCTCTCGACATTGTATGTGTCCTTGTTGACATTGATCTCGTAATCCTCGGTGGGTTCGCCGGTGATGCAAACCGGGCAATTCTGGATGATATGCCTTATCTCCTCGGCAGTTGGCACATACTGGCCCGCGCGCGTTTTTACCGCATAAAGGTTGCTCTCCTCGATGTACCTTTCGATTTCCGTTTCAGATGGCCTATAATTGCCAACATGCAGCAATTGCCTGCAGTAATCCGTCAGGAGCACCGTGAATGCCTGCCCTGTGCCTCCCGCGCCTCTGATGGGGCCCGCAAAATAAACCGCCACGAAATCGGTGCCATCCGCGTTGCGCTTTATCTTCACTTGTGAAATCCCCTCGATGGGCGCCGATACGACTCCTTCGGTAAATACCGCAAGCCCCGTGCGAACCGCCTGCTCGATGAGGCGGTCCTTTCTCTCGTATTCGTCGGCGTATTCGGGCTTGTAGGCCTTTTCCTCGCAGATAATTTTGGCGATCTCGAATACCAATTGCTCGCGCGTCCTTCCCTCCGTCAGCTTTGACATGACTTCCGCTATGCCCTTTGGCCCAACAAGCCCCTCCACCCTGCTGAAAATATCCTTGGCGGGCTTTGTTTCGATCTCATCGCGGGGGTCGAGGTGCTTTTCACGCGCTTCCGAGGCGATTTTCCATCCTTCTGCAAATGCCCCCTCCAACTGGGAAAAATACCCCTGCATTTCCTCCGATGCTTCCGGCATAATCAAGACCTGCATATGCTTTTAATTAAAAAAAAATGGTTATGAATGTCTGTTCCCGTAATGACGGTCATTTATTCCCTTTTCCCAATTGCTCTCTCCTGCAATTCCCTTTTTTTCCTTTTCCTAATTGCCCCCTTCAATTCCCCCGGTTATTCACCTAACCCGATCTCCCCCCCGATTCCAGTATATTTTTTCCCTTTTCCCTATCGCTTCCCCGAAGTTTTGCCTTATCCTGACGGCTCCCTGAAGTTGAGATGGTTCAGCTTTCCGGTTTTCAGGTTGTAGTATGGGAAGATGCACGGCGTTGGCATGTGGCCAAGCCTTACCTGGTAGTCCGTCCTATCCTGCCAGGTGCCGGAGTTAACGATCATGGTGCCGTTGTAATTCTCGATGTAGCCATTCTTGTGGACATGCCCGAAATGGAACATGTCGGGGGTTTCCTCAATTACCAGGTAGTCCTTTGCCTCCGGCACAAGCGGATCCTCCCCGTAAAGCGGTGAGAGGTGCTTTCTTTGCAGAAGGCCAACGGCGACCTTTTCGGGATGCTCGTAGCCGTCCTTGTACACCTGCGTGTGCGAAATTATCCCGTCAAGGGAATTCCCATGGTACATCAATAGCTCCAGCCCGTGCACTAAATGCGCGGATGGGTTTCCAACGAAATGGATGTTCCCATAACCTTTCAGCCCCTCCCAAAATTCCTCTGGCAGGGCCGGCTGCGGCTCTGCAGTCCTTACCGCATCATGGTTTCCAGGGGCGATTATCACTTCAATATGCTCGGGGATGGTCTTCACGAAATCGCAGAATATCTCGTATTGCGTGTGGATGCTTTTCGTAACCAGCTGCTTTTCCTGGTTCGGGTAAACCCCGATGCCGTCGGCCAGATCACCTGCAATGCTCAGGTACTTTATTTTTCCCGCAACCTCCCTTTCCATTGGCGAGCCCTTGCCGTTTATGAATGAAAGGAACCTTTGGAAATTCTCCTGCATGAAAAATTTCGATCCAATGTGGAGGTCGGAGAGGAACCCGACATGGACTTCCTCATCGGATAGCTTTTTTGTTCGCTCCTGCAGCAATCTGCCGGGCCTCACGAAATTTTTTGCAATCAACAGGGAGGAATCCGTATGGTACGTATCGAACGCCACCACCTCGTCATTGAGGATCTGCGATGCATCGTAAAAAATATTCGAATCCTTGGGCACAAGAAGGCTTGCGACCCCCCCGTCATCTTCCACATCGAATATCAGATGGCCGTTCTTCGTTAGCCTTTTCTCGTAAACCATTGCAATGATGCGCGCCTGCCGGCCCTTCAAGTGGTTTTTCACATCGCTTATGGAATAGATTCCATTCCCGCCTGTTGCCATTCCCCGCAGGCTCTTGCGGTGCTTTTCGAACCTGTCATTGAAATAGCGCACGAAATCCTCCACATTCCCCTTGCACCTGGAGTTGTTGGTGACATCGTTCCTTATCGAGAGGCTAAGTTTGCTGCTTATGCCCTTTGCCGGGGGCGCATACGATGTCTCCTGCAGCACCTCCACCTGCACGACCTTGTTATCCACCCCGATGCTTTCGATGATGTCGTGCACCTGGCCGTAATCGGCAACAACGGTATTGCGCTTGGCGAGTTCGCCGATGACATCCGCCGCGTTATCAGTTGCCTCCAGCTCAGCTAGCGCTTCTGGCGAAACCATCAGGTCCTTTTCCTTTAGCAATTGCAAAAGCGCCTGCTTATCAAGAGGCATAATAATCCCTGGCAATGAAATCGACTTATCCCGTCCCCACTTCAATTTCGTTTTGTTTACAGACCCTATTAACCGCAAAACCTTATTAAAACGTAAGACCAGACTGGGGGGACTTTCTTGGCAATTCCAAATACCTAAACCTATGACTATATCGAGCCGCAGCCCTTCAAAACCTTATTAAAACACCTCCTGCAGAGTAGACTTCATGCTTATTTTAGGCTTCGAATCGACCGCCCATACGTTTGGCGCCGCAGTCGTCGAGAGCAAAATCGGATTGGAATCCCCTGGCAAGAAAGGGAGTGCATCCCTTGGTGCATTCAATGCAAAAATCCGCCAAAATGCATCCAAAATGTCTCCCTCCAACACCAAAATCCTCTCCGAAACCGACATGAAATACCCCTCCCTGAAGGAGGGCTTCATACCGCGACGGCTCGCCGATTTCCATGCCAAGAATTTCGATTCGATATTTGAAGGTGCCCTTGCGGGCGCGAAGGCCTCCCTATCCGATCTTGATGCGGTCTGCTATTCCTACGGCCCCGGAATTGGCCATTCCCTCCACATCGGCTACATGGCGGCAAGGAGCATATCCGTTGCAATGGGCATTCCCCTGATTCCCGTCAATCATGCGCTTGCGCACATCGAAATAGCAAGGTTCCATTCCGGTTTCAAGGACCCACTTGCGATCTATGTTTCCGGGGGCAACACCCAGGTGCTCGCGCTCGAAAAATACCATGGGAGCGCCGCCTCCATGCATGGGGGTTCAAAACACAGCATCCAATATCAAAAAATGCACCCTAACTCCCGGCATTACCGCATATTGGGCGAGACTTTGGACATCGGGCTTGGAAATTGCCTCGACCAGCTTGGAAGGCACCTGCAGCTATCGCCCCCGGACGCTGTTGGCGTCCTCAAAGCGGCGCAGAAAGGCTCAACCTTGCTGGATTTGCCCTATATCGTAAAGGGCATGAATACCTCCTATTCGGGGATGCTGACCGCCGTGAAAAAAATCGCAGCTGGTCCTAAGGCTGTGAACCAGAATGGATCGGGTATGCTTGAAATTCGAAGTATCGGCAATATAGATACAGTTCGCAATTCCGCAATTCCCAAAGCAGAAGACATTTGCCTCTCCGTCCAGGAATACGCATTCTCGATGCTTTTGGAAACGGCAGAGCGCGCCCTTACCCTTACCAAACGGAAGGAAATAGTTGGGGTCGGGGGCAACTATCGCAACAAGCGGCTTAAGGAAATGACCCTCGCCCTTGCAAAGGAGCACAGGGTCAAATGCTTCTTCCCATCATTTGAGCTTCTTGGCGATAATGCGGGCATGATTACAATAACAGGCGCCCTCCAATTCGCATCCGGGGTATACCCGTTGGAAGCACTCCCGAACCAGAGGGCCAGGATCGATGCGGAAATTATCGCGTGGTAGGTGCGAATCCTTTTAATAGGAAGACTGCATAAAAAACGGGTTGGTAGCTTATGGAAAATAAAAAATCATCTGGAGAGGCCCAAAAGGTGCCGCGCGAAAGCTGGGACCACTATTTCATGCGCCTTGTGGACGCGATTTCCACCCGCGCCACCTGCAACCGCAGGAAATTCGGCGCACTGCTCGCCAGGGACCACTTCATGCTTGCAACCGGCTATAACGGCTCGGCAAGGGGCCTTCCGCATTGCACGGAGGCGGGCTGCAGGATAATCAACAACCATTGTGTCCGTACCATCCATGCGGAACAGAATGCGATAATCTCGGCTGCGCGCAATGGAATAAACGTGAATGGCGCGACCCTCTACAGTTCCGCGTTCCCCTGCCTCATCTGCGCTAAAATCCTTGCGAATCTTGGAATCAAACGCATAGTTTTCCGTGAGCTGTACTTCAAGGAGGAATACAAGGAGGAATTCGACTTCACGCAGGAGCTCTTCAAGGAAGCGGGGATCGAGATTGTACAACTCAAATAAAAGTGCCTTTAATTAGCATTATATATCACGAATTCGATAATTATGCGCGCAGGGGTGGCAGAGGCGATTTCTTTTTATGCATTTGAAAGGAAATGTTCGCTGCAACTTGGTCAAATGCGCAGGGCTTAGGAGAATTGCGATTCTTGGAAACCCTGTGCCTTAGGGCTGCGAGGGTTCGAAATGCCTTGCCTTTCTTTTGAAAAAGAAAGGCGATGGCGCCGCCAAAGAAAACACTTTTGCGGCTCCGCCGAATTCAATCGGCAAGGCGAGGAACTCCCTCCCCCTGCATTTTCTTTTCTAATTAGAGCTAAACAAGGGCAATCAGAGCTTTGGGAACATCGCCTTGCGGTGCTGCTCCGTGTCCACCTTTTCCTTCTCAAGATGCCTTTTTTCCGTGCCGGAGCCCATCACCGTCTTGATGTCCACCTCCTTGTAATGGAATCCCCCTCCGCCGCCCTTCTTCCTGAATTTGAGCACGTAGATCAGCACCCCTATTATGGTTGCAACAACTACTACGATCGCAACGATGGTCGTAAGGTCGAGCTCGTTTTGGGGCGATGGCAACCCTGCTGCCCTGCGCCTTATGCTCTCATATTTCGTTTCCATCGCCTGGAGCTCGGCAACCGTAACCTCCGTTCCGTTCGTTAGCTTCTTGTCGATCTGGTCAAGCTCAATGCCCGCCTGCGCGAACTCATTCTTAAGCCCCATCACCCGCGTATCCGTCTCCGTGTATTTTTCGATAGCTGCATCGATTGCCGCGCGCGCCTCGGAATCAGCGGTGCGGGTCTTGTTGTATGAGAAAAGCAGCCCCGCAGGGTCATCTATCAGAGTTTCCAAAGCGGCATATTTCAGGTTCATTGCGTTAAGGTAATTCGTTGCCGAATCGATCGTAGTGGCGTTTTTCAGCACCTCGTAATCATTCTCGATTTCCTTCAATTTCGAATCTATGGGTGTGAACTTAACTGGCACCACCGTCGTCTTGTTTATCGCTTTTTCCAGAACCTCCCTTCCCAGGGTCTGCACTTCCTTGATTCTCATCACGTCTTTGCGTAGGTTATATATTTTGATCATTTCCTTTGCTTCCGTGTTGATATCGGTAATTTTATTCTGGTAGGCGGGCCCTGAAAGCTCGATTACCCGGTCCATCAGGTCATACCTAAAGCCGCAAACCGGGTCCTTATCCATCGTCTCCCCGAGGAAATACCTGTAGCCGATTCCCGCATCATCGAAATTAACGGTCTCGTTTTTTGCATCAGTTGCAGCTCCATAGATCTGGCTTAATGCATCTCCCGTCGCCCCCGTGGAATCGGCAACTTTTAGCAATTCGACCTTTTCATGCAGGACATCCCATGCGTCCTTCATCTTTTTCCTCTGGGCAAAGGCCTTATCGCAAACCGTGCCGGTTGCCGCATCGATGCACCTGTATTGCGCCCAGAAGAAATTGGACTCCACATAATTGTAGAAATTATAGTGGCACTTGGTGAATAGCACCTCCGATTCGTTGAATGTATTGATGAGATCGAGTTTTGTTGCCTCCGTGAAGCCTGTGGCCCCGCTTTCCAGGTAATAATCCCTTAAAATGTTGACAAGCTTTGCCTCATCCGTTATGACATCCACTTTTTCATTGAACACCAGCGAATTCTTGTCATCGATCTGCACGACATAGTAAATGTTCCCATCGCTAGCATTCAAAATGAAATATGTGGCGCTCTCCCCCCTTAGGATGTATTTTCTTGCCTCCGAATCAACGCTCTTGTCGGCAGCGCCTGCAAACGCGGAAACCGCTATTAATGCGATGAAGCAAATTGCGGCCAATCTCATGCTAGTCTTCATAGGGATCACTGCAACAAATTATGCGCGCCCTCTTTTTAAACCTAATC
>JBDRDM010000062.1:0-11046 GCA_043820675.1 Microcaldota archaeon | reverse complement strand
AGAATTCATGAAAATTCCTGGCTGGTCCATAACTTTGTGGATTGTGTTGGGATTCCTATTCCTAATTGTTGCTTTGCTTCTTTTACGCATCTATTTTGGTTCATCCCCTTGGGGCATCTAAAACGGAACATCCGGCCTACTTTGGATTATTTAATAAGTTTTCTGCGCTAATGATTGCGCTTTTGTGCGTGCAGATTACCGCAAAACAGCCTAACTGGCACATACCTATGATGCAATACAATCAGCAAGAGATAGAAAGGCAGGTATTGGAGTTCTGGGAGAAAGCGGAAATACCCCAGCGCCTATCTGGGCAAAGGAAGGACGCAAAGCCCTTTTTCCTACTTGATGGGCCGCCGTACGCGAATGCCCAGCCCCACGTCGGCCACGTGAAAACAACCGTCTGCAAGGACATCTGGTCCCGCTATAAGCAAATGAGGGGCTATTCTAGCTATTTCCAAGCGGGTTTCGACTGCCACGGCCTTCCTACCGAGGTGATGGTCGAAAAGGAACTCGGAATAAAAAGCAAGGGCGATATCGAACGCATTGGGATTGAAAAATTCGATGCGTTATGCCAAGAGAAGGTCACCAATACGGAAAAGGGATGGATGGAATACTACAGGATGATCGGCGCATGGAGGTATTATGCGGAGCCCTATTTCACCTACAAGGACTACTACATAGAAAGTGGCTGGTGGACGGTAAAGCAGCTCCATGAAAAGGGCCTGCTCGTGGAGGGCGAAAAGCCCGTCTATTGGTGCCCTCACTGCGAAACCACCCTTTCGGGCTATGAGGTTAGCGATTCATACAAGGATATGCAGGACCCATCCATTTACGTGAAATTCAAGGTTAGGGGAGCTTCGAATGAATACCTGCTGGTGTGGACGACGACCCCCTGGACGCTTGCCGGAAATGTTTCCATAATTGTGCATCCCCAGGAGGAATACCTCAAGGCAAAGGTCGGAAAAGACATCTACATTATTGCCGAAAAGCGGGCAAAGGCCGTGCTTGCGGAAAAACTCGGCGTCGAATTTCAAATTCTGGGAAAATTCAAGGGAGAGGAACTCGATGGCATCGAATACGAGCCCGTGCTGGATGTCCCCCAACAGGCGGAACTCGATAACAGGGCGCACAAAGTCCACTTGAGCATCCCCATCATGACCTCTAAGAAATACAAAAAGCATAAGATGAGCCACAGTAAGCAAGATGATGAGGTTGGAACGGAAAACAAGGGCCTACCTCCAAGTAAAGCTCCAGGAAAGGAAGAAGGCCAATCCGGAATGGAAAGTGGAAATAGGGAAAATATCGATAAGCTCACGGGAACCGAGGAAAGGGAGGAATTCGAGGAATTCGTCAGCATGGAAGAGGGAACGGGCCTTGTGCACTGCGCGCCGGGGCATGGCCAGACGGATTTCTATGTTGGAAAATATTACAGCCTCCCTGCAGTTTCACCGGTTGATGAGCACGGAAAATTCACAGGGCTTGCCGGGGAGTTCGCGGGCCTTTTCGTCAAGGCTGCCGACGAGAAGATAATCGGAAAGCTCCGGGCGCTAGGGCGCATCCTGCATGCCGAGAGGATTTCCCACCGGGCGGCATTATGCTGGAGGTGCAAAACTTCCCTAATCTTTCGGCTGAGCAAGCAATGGTACCTGAAGGTCGAGGCGATAAAGGACCTCATGATTTCTGAAAACGAAAGGCACGTCAAATGGATGCCGGAATACGGGAAGATAAAATTCCACAACTGGCTGGTCGACAGGGAGGATTGGGCGATATCGCAGCAACGCTACTGGGGGATTCCGCTGCCGATCTGGGTATGCGGGAATTGCGGCAAATTCGATGTGATAGGGAGCAGGCGGGAATTGAAGGAAAGAAGCTCTGGGGAATTAACGGATCCGGAATTGATCGATTTGCACCGGCACGTTGTGGATAAGATACGGATCAAGTGCAATACGTGTTCGGGGCCCATGGCCAGGGTAAAGGATATCCTGAATGTATGGTTTGATTCGGGGATATCCCCATGGGCTTCGCTTGGATACCCATTCAGGAACAAGGAACTGTTCGAGAGCATGTTCCCCGCGGACCTGATAAACGAATCGCAGGACCAAATTCGCGGCTGGTTCGATTCGCTCATGTTCACATCCGTTGGCGTTTTTGGAAAGGCACCTTACAAGAAAGTTGCGATGATGGGCTGGGTCCTTGACGAGAAAGGAGAAAAGATGAGCAAAAGCCTTGGGAACGTCATCCCTGCAACAGAAGGGATAGGGAAGCTATCGGCGGATGTGATCAGGATGTATTATTGCTATGAAATAGCGCCCTGGGACGTGCAGAAATTCTCATACAAGACCGCGGAGGAAGTGAGGCGCGCATTTGCGATCCTTTTCAACACTTTCGCTTTCTATAAGACATATGCGCCCCCCCATGGGGCCGATATTGGAACGGCAGAGCTCAAACCCGAGGACCGATGGATAATAAGTAAGCTCAACATGCTCAAGCAGCGCGTTACGGACAACCTCGAATCGTTCGAATTCCATAATGCGGGGAGGGCTCTTTTGAAATTCATTATGGACGACTTCTCGAGGACGTACGTAAAATTGATCCGGGACCGCGCGTCGCATTCGAAGGACGAGGGGGACAGGGCCGTTTGCACATCGGTGCTAAGGCATGTGCTCTTCGAATATGCTAAACTCCTCGCACCGATTTCACCGTTCATTTCGGAGCACATTTACCTCCAATTGAAGCCCGAGGGCGTGCCCGAATCCGTGCATTATTGCGATTACCCCGCCATGGAGGATGCAAAAGTGGATTTGGCGCTTGTCGAAGCATTCGATACTGCCGCAAAGATCACGGAAACCGCCGGGGCCTTAAGGCAGGAGTTAAAGCTGAAGCTCAGGTGGCCAATTGAAAAATTGGTGGTTTCGGGAGATGGAAGCGTTGAAGCTGCGGTGAATGAGCTTCGAGATGTGCTTAAATCGATGACCAACGCCGATGAGGTCGTATTTGGAGAGCAGCCGGACTACGCCTCGAAGGATTTTATCGGGGGCAAAGTGTACGTCCCAAGGGAGCTTTCGGATAATGCACTCTTGAATGCCGCATACCGCGAAATAACCCGCGCAATCCAGGCGGAAAGGAAGAAGGCGGGCCTTGTTGTAGGCGAAAGGATCAGGCTGATGCTAAGTTCGGAGGATTCCGGCCTTCGCGCATTGCTCAAGGAAAGGGGTGCTGAGAATTTCCAGCGGGAAGTCGGCGCAAGCTCGATGGAAATAAGGGTGCAATCATCCGATCTCAGGGGAAGCACAATATTGAACCTGGATTTGGGGGAGCTAAGGCCCAACCTGAAAGTGGGGATTGCGATCTCAAAAGCCTAATTACCAAAGCTGAAGAATCCGAACATGAACCCGAAGAGCAACGCCCAGCTGAGAAGAGTAACTGCCAACCAAACTGTCTGGCTCCAGAGTTGCACTTTTTGGCCATCAAGAGGGTAAATTGGAATCATGTTGAACGCCGCAAGGAAGGTATTAATGTACGCGCCCGTGAACGCGAACTCCCTAGCACCGGGATTTGCGAAACCGACAACAAGGAAAACCCCAGATAAGATCAGGTTCATCACGCTGCCGGCAACCGCGATCTTGCCGTTCTGGGAATGGGTAAGGTGGCGGCCGTAGATCATTACGGCGCCTGGCGCTGCGAAAATAAACCGGCCTTCGGTGAAAACCGCCAGCCCCAATGCAATGAGGAGGCCCAAGGTCCATGCACGATATACCGCAAAAGCGCCGTATTTTTGCGCAACGTATTTGTGTGCAAGCTCGTGCAGGATGAAGCCAAGCCCCAAGGTGAAAAGTATCAGCCAAAAATCTGCCCTGAAAAGTGAGAAGGCAACTGAGATGGTCACGACTGATATGATGATATGCAGGATTTCCTCAAGGTAAAATGTCATGCCCATGTCGATCAAACTTCGCTTTCCGTAAGACGGATGGTTGCCGGCGAGAAAGTGCCCGCATATGAGGATACGATGCCCTCAGCACGCTTGCCGTTATGCATCCTGACATGTATCTTCTGACCCATCCAGCCACCTTTAAGCGCAACCACAGGAACCGAGTCCAGATGGTTATGTACCATTTGGCCGTGGGCGACCTGCCTCGCAATTACCGCAACCAGCTGATCGTCCTTTCGTATGCCTCGAAGATATGGATAAAGCCAGCCGGCAAGAATTGATATTGCAACCACTAAGGCGAATAATTTCCAGAAACTGTCTATGGGCTTTCCTGGAACGCCGATAATGCTCAGGCTATAGCCCAAAAGGGATGCTACAAGAAGCATCAGGAAGGTCCTGCCCATCATATTGAGATTCATTTGCACACCTATAAAAAAAACTCAAATCTAGCAAATTTGAAAAATATTCCAATGAAAAGGGGATAATAGCGGAAACCAATATTATCGGGGTCATAACTTTGCAATTTTCCCAATCTTGCTCATGCCGCCCATATAGGGCACGAGTGCATCCGGGATCGAAACGGAACCGTCCTCGTTTTGGTAATTTTCCAGGATTGCAACAAGGCAGCGGCCTATCGCAACGCCGGAGGAATTGAGGGTATGCGCATATTTGAATGTATTGTCTCGCGCGCGGAACTTGATTGAAGCGCGCCGGGCCTGGAAATCCCCGCAATTGCTGCAGGAGCTGATTTCCCGGTACTTCTTTTGCGAAGGAAGCCATACCTCGATATCGTAAGTTTTGGATGAGGCAAAGCCCAGATCGCCAGTGCACAATTCCATGACACGGAAGGAAAGGCCGAGCCTTTTTAGCACCTCCTCCGCATCCTCGCGCAATTTTTCATGCTCCTTGTAGGATTCCGCCGGGGCGGTAATCTTGACCAGCTCAACCTTATCGAATTGGTGCTGCCTGATTATGCCGCGGGTATCCTTGCCATGGGAGCCTGCCTCCCGCCTAAAGCAGGGGGTGTAGGCGCAATAATTCAAAGGCAGCTGCTTGTATTCGAGGACTTCCCCTGCATGCAAATTAGCCAGCACAACCTCGGAAGTCGGTATCGCATACAGCCCGTCCCGCTCAATCTTGTACAAATCCTCCTCGAATTTCGGGAGCTGGCCTGTGCCTTCGAGGATTTCGGGCCTAACAAGCAGGGGGGGCCAGATTTCGGAATAGCCGCGTGAGATATGAAGATCAAGCATGAAATTCATGAGCGCCCTTACCAATTTCGCGCCTTCATTCCTGATGATTGTGAAGCGCTCGCCGGAAAGTTTTGCTCCCCTCTCGAAATCCAGGATGCCAAGGGCCTCGCCCAGCTCGTGATGGTCTTTGGGCTTGAATGTGAATTCCTTTGGCTTGCCTACAGTGCTTACCAATTTGTTTTCTGACTCATCCTTCCCTTCAGGCACAGAGGCATGGGGAATGTTCGGGATTAGGAGCTCAAAAAGCCTGCGCTGCGCTTCAATCACGCGCAACTTTTCCTCAATCGCCTTGATTTTTTCCGGGATTTCCTTTGCCTTTGCCAGCTCCCCCGAGGCATCCTTCTTTTCCTTGAGGAGTGCATTGATTTCCTTCGATACTTTATTTCGCATCCTCCTTAGTTCCTCCACTTCCTGAAGGTTTTTACGCCATTCCAAATCCTTTGCAATGAGATCATCCAGGGGGGCCTGCTGATTGCGCTTTTTTAGGGCCTGCAAAACCCTCCCGGGGTCATCACGTATGATTCCAATATCGAGCATAAAATATCCGAAAAATGTAAGATTTGGAAAGCTTATTAAGGATTGTATTTATGGTATCGTCATGCAGCATTTGGCCCAAAAAAACGAGGTAAAAAGGGCGTTTGTGCCCGACGAGCTCGACCGCCGCATCGTGGAGGAGTTGATGCGAACTGGCAGGGATTCATCAAGGGAAATTGCCCGGAGGATCAAGATTTCAACCTCTACCCTTATTCAACGCGTAACTCGGCTGGAAAGGGAAGGCATCATCAAGGGGTATTCCGCTAATATCGACTTCTCGAAGCTTGGCTACGAGTTCATGGGCATCATCGAAATAACCATACGGAAGGGCGCATTGCTGGAAGTGCAGCGGAAAATAGCGGGGATGCAGGGCGTATCTGCGGTTTACGACATCACGGGCGGGAGTGATTCAATGGTCATTACCAAATGCAAGAGCAGGTCGGACCTTAGCCGGCTTGTGAAGAGCATCCTTGCAATCCCGGATGTGGAGCGCACCAACACCCACATCATCCTGAACGTCGTTAAGGAGGATTATAGGGAGTTTGTTTGATTGGGATCGTTTGCAGCAATTCAGACCCATTACCTTCAGCCATTATTTCCGTTTCCGCTTTTCCCTTTGCCAAAATTGCCTGTAAGCCTTTATTGCAGCATCATAGTGATGGGCAGGCATCGTATGCTCGTGCAAACGGTCTAAATGGGCTTGATCATATTCCTCATGGTTCCGAATATTTAGTTTGGGCAAATCGCCAGCTTCATATTCGACCGGATAGGTAACGATGCGCGCTCCACGTAATGAAAGATGCTCGCGCATGGTTGTTTTATCCCGATGCAGGGCACGAGACCTCACCCGCACGTTTGTCAAGCCGGTCCATTCCCGTACGATTCGCCTAACAGCCTCAACGTCGGTTTCATTTCCATGTTTCATTCCGGTCGGCATGATCCAGTGCTCGGAATTGAAATGAGCGCCATATTTTCCCTTGTAGAGGAGCAACCTTCCGAATGGAGAAACCATTGCCGCGCTTACAAATTTGGCCCTTGGCACATCGGGCAGTTTCCTTCTTTGAGCCCATTTTAACGTATGGGCAATTGCAGATATCACCTGATCGGAATCCTTTCTGAAGTAGTTATAAGGCAGCTCGAGAGGGGAGTAAAAATCAAATCGCTTGTGCACCCTCGGCAACAACTTAATGCTATCGGGATCGGACGACATTTCAAAGAGCACAAAGTGCGTCCTTATCATTCGTTTCCTTTTTGGGTCAAAGAATACCGCACTATGGAATGGATTTTTAGATACCAACCGAACATCGGATCCCTTAAGGCCGGTTTCCTCCCTAAGTTCTCGCCTGGCTGTTTGCCAAGGTTTTTCCCCAGTTCTTGCAGTGCCTCCGGGAAATTCCATGAAGTGGCCATCCTCACCAGGCTCTTTCCTAATAAGCGTAAGAAGCCGACCTTCGCGAAGGACGAGTGCGCGTGAGACTTCAAGTTCCTTGAACCTGTTCCCCCGGACGCCAAATGGAGGCTTTCTTTGCATTAATATTCCTCAGTACTGCCTTGCAAAAAATACTCTTAAACCCTCCCTGCCGCAAACAATGCATTTTCCGGCTTCCGGCTTTTCATCCAACCGGATGCCCCTCACTTTGCCGCCTTTTGTGAGATCCTTTAGGGTGTCCGCGCATTTCTTGCCATCCATGCCCATGCTGCAAAGGAATAATCGCGCAAAGCCCTTCTGGTCAAGAATTTCCCTTGTTTCCTCCTTAGTGTTGGAGATCTTGATGGAGGAATTGAGGATTTTTTCAGAATTTGCCTTGAGGGATTGAAGCATCATATTCGCAGTCGAGCGGATCACCTGAGGTGATTCCTCAATTGCAACTTTCAATTTTTCGCGGGTATCCCGCCTTACAAGCGTTATTGCATTATCGGCAACCTCGCGTTCACCAAGCTCGATCCTCAAGGGAACGCCGCGCATTTCCCACCAGTTGTACTTGTAGCCTGGCGAACGATCCGAACGGTCAATTTCGCAACGGATGGAATTATTGTTTAGGAGCTGCCGTATTTCATCGGCTTTCTTCAACACTTTTTCTCCCCCATCTCCCCGGAATATTGGAACGATAATAACCTGTATTGGCGCGATTTCGAAGGGGAATATGAGTCCTTTCTGGTCGCCATGGACGGAAATTATTGCCCCAAGGATTCGCCAAATTCCGGGCCCAAAGCAGGTGGAATAGGGAATCTTGCGGTTACCCTCCGCATCGGTGAAGTTCACATCAAAGGCCTTTGTGAAATGTTGGCCCAAAAGGTGTGTGCTCCCGAATTGGAATGCCTTGCCATCGGGCATTAGGCAATCGTAAGCAAAGGTCTTTTCGGCGCCCGCAAATTTATCCCATTGGGGGCGTTCGAATGCAAGGAATGCGATCCCGAAAATGTCACCCATGATTTTTCGGCTGATTTGGAAATCCCGTTCCGTTTGCTCCTGCGCTTCTTTTTGGGTTGCGAAAAGGTCGTGCGTTTCGATCCAGAGGAATTCCGAACCCCTAAGGAATGGGTTGGTTTCCTTTTCCGCACGGAAAACCGAGCAGCTCTGGTAAAGTTTCATTGGCAGATCCCGGAAGCTGCCCACCCACAGGCTATACATCTGGTAGAATGCGGTTTCACTTGTCGGCCGAAGGGCAAGCTTGCGCTCGAGTTTTTCGCTTCCCTTTTCCGTCACCCAGAAAACCTCGGGGGAAAAACCCTCGACATGCTCTTTTTCCTTGAGGAAATTCTCCTCCGGAATAAGTGTTGGGAAAATCACCGGCAAATGGCTATCTGCCTCGAGCTCAGCTTCGAACAAACGATAGATGTGCCTGAAGGCAAGCGTGCTCCAGGGCCGGTGCACAAGGAAACCCTTGATGTTGTATCTGATGTCCGCGAGTTCCGATGCATAAATAATCGTGTTATACCATTCGGAAAAATTGCGGTTCTTGTCAATGTTGAATTCGCGCTGCTTCATTTCCACCATAGTTACCACAATTATAATGGATTGGGGATTTTTTAGGCTTTGGAGGGCTTCAATAGGGGAAAGGGGGGAAGGGGTTGATCGCAAATGATTGGACCGGCAAAAATAGGCAATCACAACAATGGCTGCATAACGGATAATAGCATGAGCTTACTTCCGAAAAAAACCATTTCAGTATTTGCGTCAACGATTTACATAGGAATTCGGAGAAGCAAGCATACGGGCATTTTGCCTAAGGCACCTCGCGCACGATGTCGGCTTCGAGCAATGGGGGATGGGTTTTCCGGAGGGAGTTTTGCATGGACCTCCCATGAGGATGCAAAGCCGCTGGTCGGCTTCATCGGATAGAGCATGTTCCATGTTGCATGCGTCCTTTGCGGATTTGGGCATCTTCAATATGTCGCAAAGGAATTTCTCAAGAAGCCGGTTCTTCCTTATTATCCGTGTGGCCCGCGCTTTGCCCTTCTTTGTCAGGTACACGCCATAATAGGGCCTGTGCTTCACAAGCCCCTCCTTGACTAGCTTTGAGAGCATCTCGGTAACGCTAGCAGGGGAAACGCTTAGGACCGATGCGATGTCGGTTACTCTGGCAGAGTGCTTTTGCTCCTCGATCTCGAAAACAGCCTTCAGGTACATGTCCTTTGATCCGCTATCCATTTGGCTTCAAGGAATTGAGCGTTGGTTCCTTATTAAATTATCCGATTTAAAGATCAGATCGCCCGAAAATGCGGTTTGGAATGACCGGAACGAGAATCCGCCAAACTTCATCTCCAGTCAGGTTCGGTTTCATTGCCTTCCGATAAGTATTTGAAGCATTCCAGAGCGGCTTTTGCCCCTTCGCCGGCCGAAATGATGGTTTGCTTGTAGGGAACGCTTGTTACATCGCCGGCGGCGAATATGCCTGGTACGGATGTCCTTCCGGTATTGTCCGTTACGATCTCATTGCGCTCGTTTATTTTGAGAAGACCCTTTAGGAAATCAGTTTTAACTTCGTAGCCGATCTCGATGAAAAGGCCATCTATTGGGATTTCCGTTGCCTTACCATCAACTTTCACCTTTACCGCCTTCACTGACTTATCCCCAAGTATTTCAAGTACTTCGGCATTAAGTAGCACTTCTACATTTTTTGCGTTTTTGAGCTTCTCAACGGAAACCTGATCGGCAGTAAGAATTGGACCCCTTTGGAGAAGATAGGCCTTCTTTGCAATTGAATCAAGCTCAAGAGCCCCTTCAACCCCCGAATTGCCCCCCCCAACGACTGCGGTAACTTTTCCCCTAAATAAAGGAGCATCGCAAGTGGTGCAAACGGAAACCCCTCGACCAAAGAACTTTTCCTCACCAGGAATGCCAAGTTTCCTTGGTATGGACCCGAAGGCTAAGATTACCGCCCTTGACTTCAATTGAGTTCCATCCTTAGTCGATATTTGAAAAGTTCCATTTTCCAGCTTCTGCAAACCGACCAATTCACCCATTGCAATTTCCGATCCGAATTTCCTGGCCTCGGATGCGAATTTTTCCATCAATTCCGGCCCGGGCTGCGCGCCTGCGCCAGGATAATTCTCAATATGGTTTGTAAGGTTCGTCTGGCCGCCAATATCAACGGAAAGAATGATTGTCGAAAGCCTTTTCCTGCTGCAATAGATCCCGGCACTAAGCCCGGCTGCACCGGCACCAACTATTATCACATCATAATTTGAGCTTTGAGTTTTCATTCAGATCAACCCGTCAAGTTTATTATATGTCAGCGCCGAGGAGGAGATTTCCACGCCTTGCCCCTTTCTTGGAAGAAAGGTGCGATGGCTCCGCGCCAAAGAACGAATTTGCCTTGCAAATCAAAACCGCGTGTAAAAGCTTTCGTCCCTGCGGATGGCCCTTTTTTAGGCTGTTCGAACTCCTGATCCCTTGCGGGAACTGGTTTTCAAGACCAGCGCAATAACCGCTCTGCCACCTCGGCAACCAAACATTTTGGTTTTACTGATTAAAAAATGGTCGTTTGAGGGTGATTCCCAAGCCTTTTATAATCCAAATTGAAAAACTATACTGCTTGGGCTCATAGCTCAACCAGGATAGAGCGACTGGTTCCGAACTTGCATTGGTTCAGAAGTCGTAGCTTCGATCTTGGAAGAGGCGGATGGGTGTCTCTTCCTCCAAGGGAAACACCAGTAGGTTGCGGGTTCAAATCCCGTTGGGCCCGCTCTTTCCAGCACATGTGCTGTTCCAGCAAAAGCATTAATTTTCTCCCAATTGGATGGATTAAAAATATCTGGAATACTACCTTATCTATGCCAAAGGTTAACGTTGAGAGGATAACGAAGTGGCTAGAAACAGAACATGGC